>PWJQ01000031.1 GCA_003560875.1 Methanomassiliicoccaceae archaeon | reverse complement strand
TGGCGATGACCTCGAGGTCCCTCTCCCTCATCTCGATGATCTGTCTTCCGGACAGGGTACCGGTGTCGATACCCCTCCAGCGGGACAGATACATCCAGGCCCTCTGATAGGGCGATATGGGAGCGAAGTAGACGGAGTCAGTGAACTGAACGTACCTGACCCTGTCTCCTTTCTTGGCGCCCTCGATGGGCTCCACCAGCTGCCTTATGGGGCAGTCGGGCTCGTTACCCTCCTCGATCGGAGGGTGCATGGACTTGTAGTCCTCTCCGGGGTTCCTGTGACCGAGGATACGTACGACGTCCTCCATTGCCACTTCTCGGAGCTTCTTCAGGTTCTCCTTAGGATCCATGTACCTGCGTCTGTTGACGGCAGGGGTCGTGGTTCCAGGATAGAACTGTCTTGTGTAAGCCATATTTAACACCTCAATCCTTTAACATAATCAGTCAAGGTTGGACGATATTTGTTGTACCTACCGACCTCCAGATTATATCCGAACGGAATCAATTCATCACACTTCTCGCGGATGGCCTGTACAGTCTCCTCAACGTTGTCATGACTCTCCAGCTCGATGAAGAATGAACCTACCAGCATGGTGAGTTCAACCTCCCTTTCGCCGAATTTTATGATCTTCCGCTCAGGATGGTTCACAGGTATACCTTTGTTGGGACCAGACTTCACGGTCACGGGCAAGCCCTCGCCGTGGATGTTGATCTGCCTTACATTCGGTATTGTGTTGAGACCGTTCAGAACATTCTCCGTAGTCTCCGCTTTGAGGAGACGGTTGGTGAATATCTTAACTTCGGGGAGAGGCTCCCCGGCGTAAGAGGTCCTGGAGGTAGAGGTTCTAAACATCATCACACCTTGTCCTTGATTTTCTTCGCCTCCTCGCCGACAACCTGCAGTGGCTGTGAGAACTCACGCAGCTCGCCGAAGACATCCTTGATCAGGCCTGACGTTGCCTCGGCGGAGAAAGTCTGAGTTCCTCCGTCCAGACAGTTCGCAGCGGTGACCGCCGGGATCAGCACACCCTTGGCGTGCTTGGTGACCACGTGGTTGCCGTGGAACAGACCGGGTCCTCCTCCACCGTAAATCGAGTGGCTGAAGAAAGACATACCGACACAGGTACCCATCGCCCTTCCGTAATCGGGGGACGGTAGACCGGTCTCGTGCTCAATGATGTCACCGTAGTACAGTACAGTCGAGGGCACACCCTGGGCGGCCCTGGCGGCTCCAACGTTGACCATGACAGCGGCAACCATGCCAGCACAGGCATAGGCGTTCCACATGTCGAGGTCGTCGGTGGTGTAGACCTTGTAACCGGACTTCAGAGTCTCCTTGACCCTGATGACGCCGTCTGCGATGGCCCTCTCCATGAGGGACTCGACAACGGTACCTACGGTTCCAGTCTTGCCGTTCTCCTTTACGATGTCGTATACCATGTTGTTCGCGTTCAGACCCTGGTAGGCCAGAGCTAGCAGGTGGCCCCTCTCGAAGGGACCGACAGCGTCACCCATCTCGAAGGCGCCGAGCTGCTCGAAGAGCGAGGACAGGGCTACACCCTGCATGGCGTTCCTTCCGACCAAGGCGACCACGTGGTTGGACATGATGTTCCTGAGCGCGTAACCTGCACCCTCGTTGTTCTGGGGGACCTCGAGAATGCTCTTGAGGTTGGAACCCATAAAGGTCAGGCTCTGGGGGTATCTACCCCAAACGGCGCCCTTGACCATGTTGGCCTTGTGCATCGGAATGTCGAATTCGTCGATGATGGCCTGCACGGTGGCGGCGGCGGTGGCGGTGAAGCCGGTGGTATATTCGACTCCCGCATTCAATCTCTCTTCAGGTACAACGACGACGAGCTGCTTTCCGTCCTTCTTTATCTGGACGATAGTGTCGTCACCGTCTGTGACCTGGACCATTCCCTTAATTGCTTTGGCGACTTTGTCCGCGTTGGCTACGAGAGGGATATCGATCTCCTTTCCCTTGATTAGACAACCGTCCCCGCCCATCGAACCAGTCTTGAGAGACTTCTCGATTCCAGCGAGGTTAACGGCTACCGTCCTCTTGGTCATGGAGGCGATCCTCTTGATCGCGCCATTTCGCAACGGACTGATGGCTTCCAATGGCACTTTGCTGTCGATCAGCTTGCCACGGTCGTCATACAAGTCTATTACGTCCTTGTATTTTGCCATATAATACCTCCGTATCATTTTTCACGATGAGCAGAACTAACGTAAACAACGTTACGTCTAACTCATCGTTCCCCTTGCGACTCTGTAAATGGAATTAACCCATATAAACTAATTGATGGATGTTGTATCCATCCATGATAACGATAGTTTAACAAAACCATATACCCAGATATTTCGAAAAAATACAATTTAAAATACCATATATTAATAAATTCACGATTGTTAGTATTTAAATGGATGGGAGTTGCAACCAGCTGTTTATCAATGAACTCTGATCGGCGGCCAAATGCCCTTTAGCCTAGGGCCCTCCCTCTCGGGATCCATGGTGAATACCTCGAGGCCGGGGACCACCATCCTGACTGTCGGTACGCCGATCTCCGGACGAGTGAGGTCTACCGCCACCGCCATTTCGAACCCGTTCTCCACGAGACTTCCGAACACCACCTCTATGTCATCGAGCACGTAAGGCGTGTCGAGCCTCTGCATGTCCTCCAGGACGACATCCCTTCCGGAGGGGGAGTACCATTTCTTGTTGATGCGTTTTATCTTGTCATAACCCATCTCCTGCATGATCCTCTGGGTCTTGGGGTTGGCCTTGACACCGTGGCAGTGTGTGGTCCGGCTCTGGGCGACTTCGGTTATAGCCCGTACCGCGGCCACCTCGGGGTTGAGATGGGTGCCTACGCCGATCACCAGCAGTTCGGGGTCCTCGGTCTGCACATCATCGGCGGCAGCGCCTATCGTCGGTATGCCCAAATCGCTGGTGAGATCCTTGAGGTGTATTATCACTCCGTTCTCCTCACACTGACTCATCAAGCGGTGACAGACCGAGCCCTCATCGCGTACTATGACGTCGGCGTTCACATGGTCACGGAAATCGCTGATGGACCATGCATCCCTCTCCACCAGCTCCAGCAATGCGTGCAGGACGGCCTCCTCCATGGTGTTCCCAGAGGCTATGCCGTTGGTGTGGTAGCGGAAAAGCTGGAGGTCGCCCTCGCAGAAGTAGGGATGGTATACCGCGTTCGCAGGCACCCATGCATGTTCACCGCGGAACATCTCATAACCTCTGGTCCATGCGATGGCCTGGTCCATCACATAGTCATAGGTCCGTAAAGGGAGGATAAGCTCGCGTGGATCCACGGTCAGACCGGTGGATTCCATCTCCGCGAAGGTGCCTAACACCACCTCGTCACCATCCCTCTGCTCGGCACTGTAACGCTCCATGGCCTCCATCACCGCCGATGCCATGGCCTGTTCCTTGGTGGGGCCTTTGCCGTTGTAGTTGCTCACCGCACCCTCGGTGGGGTTGGCACGGGAGATCGACCATACTGGTATGCCTATGCGGTCTGTAACGCTTATATCCTGGAGCTCGCACATACCGGCGGCTTCCAGTAGGGGCAGGGCATTCTCCAGTGTCTCCGTCGGAGGAATCGTCCTTATTCCAACGTCGCTACTGTACTTGGGCCCGCGGTTCAGACGCATGTTAGGGTGAAAGTCGAGGTCCGTAATAAGCTGTTCGACCTTCAACGGTTGTCACGGAGATGGATCTTTATGTCGGAGTTGGGGTCGACGTCCAAGCGGTCGACGAGTATGTCCACTTCGACGTTGTAGATGTTTGAGATGGAGAGGAAACGCTCCTGAATGAGGTCATAGAGAGAATCGACGCTGGATGTGAAGAGTTCGACCACGATGTTGTGGTCCCCGAAGGACTTGTAGACGCTGGAGACTTCGGGGAACTCCTTTATCTCGTTGATGACGGAGTGCACCGATGAGCCGATGACCTCGATGGATAGCATCGCCCGCATCAAGCCGAGTTTCGAAGGGTTCACCTGGACGGAGTAACCGGTTATGACGCCGTCCTTCTCCATGCGTGACAAACGACGCGACACGGTGGCTTTCGAGATCCCCAACTGCTCGGCTATGGCCCCCATACTTACCCGGGAGTCACTCCGCAGGCATTTCAGAATCTCGAAGTCTTTAGTATCCATTTCCTTGTTTTTGCAACTTTGTTGCATTATTGCCGTTCATCAATCGGTGATTTGTTACTTTGTTGCAAAAAATACCTATGATTATTAAACTTTGTCGTAAAAATCAATGGAAAAATGAAAGTTGTTTATTGTGGGATCAGTCCCGGGCCGCCTTTTGCATGATGCCTGCGTCCAAGGATTCCAGAGCTTCCATAATGAGCGGGAGTCTGCTGAACGGTATACCGGCCAGCATCTCATCGGCCTGTAGTTCCGTCCTTTTACGGCATCCGAAACATCCCAGGGAGATGTTCATGTTGTCCGTCAGCAGCGGCCTGGCGGTGGCATCAACGCAGATCGCATTGTAGGGTGCGGTGTTGAAGTCGACCCTGCCGCCGCCCTGATGGACAGACATCGGAACGAGCCAGTATATCCTCTCCGGTATATCGGCGAGGACGACCACGTCCGGCTCGAAGTCAGCGTCCTTTAGGGGTGCGACCACGGTGTGGGTCACATTGTAGGGCACACTGCTGCGCTTGTCTATCATACTCTTGGCCGCCTCGGCGGAGGCGAACATCCCAGCGCCGTGGTAGAACTCACCGCTGGCGGTCTTCTCGGGCACGGCGGCCAATCCCAGGGCGGAAGCGCCGTTCTTACAGGAGTGCGCATCAGCGGCAAGGAGCAGCTTCTGGCCATTGCGGGCCGCCATCACGGATTGACAATGGCTCATCTGTTTATCTGGTACAGCGTAACCCGTGGGGGGCTTCTCACCCTCCTTGATGAGTTTCACCGCCACCGGTTCGTGTCTCAGTCTCAAAGATTCCTTCAGCCTTTTGGCCATATCTCGATTGTTCATCGGCTCACCGCCGTTAAGATGAAAATAGGAGTGTTTAAAGGGTTTGTATGATGGGCGGACTATGCCCGCTCATCGACCTTGAGGTCGTAGAAGTTGTATACCTTCTCCGGACAGACCATCTCACAGTGTTTGCAGGCGGTACCCAGGCACTTGTCGGTCTCGATGACTATACGGAAACCTCCGGACTCATCATCGGTGTGTACCCTGAGCGCCTTTTCAGGACAGGTCTTCTCACACTTGCGGCAACCGATGCAACCGGGGAAGTTGGCGTTCATTATGACGCCTACCTCTTCCAGGGTCCTAAGTCCCTTGTCCCCGACCTCGGGGATGTCACTCTTCACGGTGCGTATGACCTCCTTCGGCCGACGTATGGCGGGGAGAGGGGAGAGGCCGTGAATCTGGATCATCTCGTTGAACATGTCGGAGCCCATACCCTCCAACCAATAAGCGATCTCCAGGACATACATGTGCTCGAAGGTCTTGTTGGTGGCGAACATTATATGGTTCGCCGCTATCGAATCCGCAACATCCTGCATATGGTCCAGATTCTCAGGGTCACGGATGAGGTCATGGGCCATCATGAGCGATGTGTTGCCCAACTGATAAACCGTGTCGAGTACGCGGGGGATCATGCCGCATGTCTGGGCCTTGAGAGCGTCGACGTACGTGCCAGACGCACCGGCCATGTACATCGTCTTGATTTCGTCGTCACCCACTCCCACCTCATGCATCAATGTCCTGTGGCCTGCGCGTATAGCTCCCATGGCCTTACCCGCCTCCTGCACATCCTTCTCTGAGAACCTGATCCCGTCCATCATGTGCAAGTGCTGCGAGGGAGTGGTTATCGAGGGCAGTTCGATTATGCCGGTGTCGATACCCAAGGCTATGGCCGATACCACGCCGGTGCCGGTTATGCCGTATGCTTTGAGTTGAGAGAGTCTGTTGGTCGCGCCTGTGACGGGATCCACATTGGCGGCGGTTTGAACACGGAGGTCCTCATCCAGGACCAGGTTGGCCCATGTGCCGTCATCGTTCAAATCGAGGTCGCTTATGGCGTGTGGTGCAGCCAGCATACCGGAGGCGATGGATTGTCCCTCCATGGCCGGACCGGCGGCGGCGCTTCCTGAATACAGTTCGCCATCGTGGAAGAGACCCATCTCGGCGTTGGTACCGTAATCGGTGACCATGCAGGTCTCCTTCTTATGCAGCATCCCCGACTTCATTATCATGGCCAGGGCATCCGCCCCTATCTCATGCCTTATGGCCGGAGGTATGATTATCTCCATCTCGCTGCGCATGGATGTCAGTCCGAGGTCGCCAGCGGTGATTATGTGTCCACGGCGGGAGGGTCTTACGACACCCAAGGCATCGAGTTTGTTCTTACCGGCATAGGCCAGGTCCCTAATCTCTATGTTCTCGAACAGAGAGAGCTGTATGGGGTTGCCACACACAGAAAGGCGTGACACATCCTTGGGATCGACATCGAGAAGGGACAGCAGCTGATCCACGGTCTGTCTGATTATCCGATGTCCGATCTCAGAGCCATTCCCGATCCAGAAGTGAAGATGGTCCATCACGTTGGCACCCGGCAGGGGGTGACGCATGGTGATGGCCGTGGATACGATCTTGGCATCGCGGTCCAGGTCCACCAGGTGGGCCCTGTATCCGCTAGTGCCTAAGTCCAGAGCAATTCCGTAAGCCATGAAGATACCTCATATCCCGAATGGCAAAGGCCGTTAAGAACATTTGCCAAAGATAAAAATGAAAATGATGGTAAAGGGTTTGGTTAGAACGATATCAGCCCTTGACCGATTTGACGAGGGCCATGAGGTTCTCGTTGGGTATGAGCGCGGACAGTCCGCAACCGGGCGAGACTACGTTGAATCCCGCAGCGGCGACGATCTTTCCGTGCGCCATACAATCCTCAGGTGTTCCCTGCAACAAGGGGTTCACGACACCGACGTTTCCGACCAGACCAGCGCGGCCAGCGACCTTCTCGACGGTTTTGGCGGGATCGACCTTCTCCTCGACGGACAGAGTGGTGACGCCAGTGGCGATCATGTTGTCCAGGATCGGATAGGTGTCACCGCAGATGTGCAGACAGGAGAATGCATCCTTGACGCTAGCCAGACAGTCGTGTATGTAGCCACTCACGTAATCGTCGAACATGTCCGGGGACAGTAGGTCGGTAGATGCGGAAGGCTCCGACATCTGAATGACGTCGGCTCCGGCGTCGGACAGGGCCTGCGAGTATGCGATGCATATCTCGTTGGAAGCCTTGACCCACTTATTGACCTCATCAGGGGACATCAGTATGCCGAATATCAGATTCTCAGTCTCGACGAGGTGACCGGCCACGGTGAACGGACCGGTGTTACCGGCGATGACCGGGTAGTTGTCGCCGTATTGGTCAGCGAGAATCTCGATGGCCTTGAGGACGGCTGCGGGCCTGCCAGTGGCGAGGAACTCCTCAGGAGCCATCAGGTCAGGCTCTTCGAACTCGTCCATCATGGGGTTCATCTTGAAGGGATGCTCCTTAAGCATCGGGGTCCTGTCCTTCTTTCCGGGGTCCACCGTAGCGCCCAGGGCCTCGACCTCTGCGGTCAGGCAGAAGGGAGCCCTTACAGCCTCGAAGCCGAGGATGTCGGCCTGTCCAGCGCCCAGTTTAGCCATCAGTTCAGGCTTGAAGTGCGCATCCGGCCAGAAGACATCCAGTGCCTCCATCTGTCCGATGGTGGCGCTCTGCGTGAACACTGCCACCGGGGGTCTGTCTACTTCTTCCAGTCTCAGTGCAGCGAGCACTCTTTCTCTTGGAGTCATGTCAGCCAAATTAATCTCCTCCGTTGAATCCGAGTATGGATTTCAGTTATTTAATATCGTTGTAATGTCAATCGTTAACGGCTTTTAACCTGATGTCTGGCATAGGCGGATCCGCCACCACTCGGACGGTTATCTCCGCGAAATTCATGCCCCTGCTACCTTTATCCTCCCAAGCTCCCCACCCTCCCTCGACGGCACGGTTTATCTTCACCTTGGAATGGAATTTGATGTTCTTTCCACCGGATGCCTCCGCCTTGGCCCTGAGATGGCGGATGAGGCTGCTCTTGCAGGCCTCCACCGCGGAATCGAAGTGCGCATACTCCATCGGACCTATGAAGGGAACATTGGCCAGAAATGCGAAATTGATCGTCGGCGAAACCGTGGCGCTCAACGACTCCATGATCTTGGAGCATACCGCGCCCACCGCATTCCCGACCTCATAGTCCTGAGGGAAGACCACTTCAGCGCCGATCCTCTCATCCAGGTCATCCATCAGGAAGCGGGCAGGGGCACCGACACCGATTATGGGGACGGTGCAGCGAGGTTCAAGTCGGAAGAAACCCGAGCGTCGCGGGTTGATGGCCTTGTTCACCAACAACACGGATTGGTCACAGTCGGTGTGCCACGTTCCCAGCTCGTCATGCAACAGTTTACGGGTTATGGATGCGGCGACAATCCTCCGCACCTCCTCCATGGCCATGGATGCGAGCTGTTCCTTCTCCATGGTTATATGATCCGCCATGGCCTGTAGTCCGGCCTCCGCCATTTCACGGTCGCCGATATCCAGCAGACCCTGGCAATGCAGTATGTCAGTGGGCGTCAGGCTTGCAGAGACAATGACACCTTTCTGCCTCAGAGATGAGAGGTACTGGTCTATGACCCAGAGACCGATGGTCCGGTCCCTTATATCGGATGCCGTCATCGGACCGTTGCCGGCGAGGACATCGTATATCCTCCTCTCCTTGTCGTTAAGAGCCGGGGGTTCCCCCTTCTCGGCCATGTAGAACTGTGTCAGTCCGGAGTGGAGCATCTTCTCTTTCAGGCCTGGTGTCGGCGGCAACATGCATAAAGGCACGACCCGGTCCGGACCTATCTTCAGGGCCATTCGGTCGAAGTGTATGCGCGAATCGCCTCCCAGGGCCACGGTCAACATGTCTACCGCCTTGACCCTGGTCCTCCATGAGCCCACCTTGGCACCTTCATGCATTATCATCGGGAAGCCCTCCTCCAGAACGGCGATGTCGGTGGAGGTGCCCCCTATATCGACTATTATGCACTCTTCACTCCCCGACAGGACCTTGCCGCCCATAGCGGATGCGGCGGGACCGGAGAGGATGGTCTCCACGGGACGGTCCCGGGCGACCTCGAGGGCCATGACGGAGCCGTCGCCCTTGTAGATCATGATAGGAGCGGTGACCCCGATATTAGCGAAGGACTCCTCCAGATCGTCGAAGAACTCATTGACCCGGGGGATCAGCTTGCCGTTTAGCACCGCGGTCTCGGTGCGGAGGGCGATACCGAGTTCAGCACTGAGCTCGTGTCCGGTGACGACCGGCAGACCGGTCATGTCCCGAGCGAGCTTCTTAACCGTCCTCTCCTGGCTGGCGTTGGCGATGCTGAACAGACCGGATATCGCTATCGCATCCGCACCTTCGCTGACCTTCTCGATGGCCTTCCTGATCTGATCCATGTCCAGGCTGGCCTTGGTCATGCCCTTCGGATCGTATCCGCCGCGAACATGCTCCAGGCTCTTCTCTTGGAAATGAACATCCTCCACAGGATCCCAACCGATCAGTATGAGTCCGACCTCACCGCCATGACCCTCGAGTATGGAGTTTGTGGCCAATGTGGTGGAGATGCCGACCAGCGATATTTCCGACGGTTTTATATCGACAGATGAGAAGACCGAATCCACTGCCTCGTTGAGGCCTATGGAAAGATCGTGGTGCGTGGTCTTCGCCTTGCGTTTGGCCAGGACCTTGACCTTGTCAAGGTCGACGATGACCGCGTCGGTGTAGGTCCCGCCGGTGTCTATACCGAGACCGAATCTTTTTACATCTGACATTTGGAACACTATCCCGCTGCAACGATTGAAATGTTGTGTTAACAATAGTGCAACGTATTCAGAAAGAAAAGGAAAGGTAAAAAGTTTGTGAGTTTTGGGTCTTGCGACCCGATTACCTTGCAGCGATGATCTGCTGGGCGACCTTGGAGCACTCGACAGCGTCGTATGTCCAGGCGTCGGCACCGATCTGGTCGGCGAAATCCTTGGAGGTAGCTCCGCCGCCGATCATGGTCTTCATCTTGCCCTTCAGACCCTCTTCCTTCAGCATCTTCTCCATCTGCTTCATGGCGTCCAGGGTAGGGGTCATGAGGGTAGACTCGGCGATGATGTCTGCGTTCTCGTCCTTGGCCTTCTGCAGCATGTCCTTGATGGGTACGTCCTTACCCATGTCGAAGACCTTCATTCCGGTACCGGTCAGAAGAGCCTTGCAGATGTTCTTGCCGATGTCGTGAACGTCACCCTCGACGACGCCGAGAACAACGGTACCCTTGTCGCCACCGTCTCCAGCCTGGAGCATGGGTAGCACGAGGTTCAGACCCTGGTACAGGGTGTTGGCAGACAGCAAGACCTGGGGCAGGAAGTACTGCTTGGCAGCGTACTTCTGTCCGACTATTTCCATGGCAGCAGCCAAGGAGTCGAAGACGATCTCGATGGGGGCGTGGCCGGCATCCAGGGCTTTCTGGGTGGCGTCCTTTGCTTCTTTAATCTTTCCAGTTACTACGATATCAATCAGATTGTCCAATTCCGCACTCATATACACGTTCCTCCATGAAACAATGTTACGCTTAGTAACGACCCTAAATTAATAAAGGCTTTTATGGATGGATGTAGCATCCATAGAAATAGTTTATTTTAACGATTGTAAGATAATTACTGGCTTATATCCTCATCGCCCTTATCTCGTCCATCGTCCCCAATGACAATATTCCTATCTCGGTGCAACCGTAGACCGTCATACCCTTGTCGGGCAGACCCTTGAAGATCGGCGAGAACAGTTCCGGACGCAAGCCGTTGCACAGGTCGTTGCCGGCCGCCATGGGGCTGAATGCCGGCAGGATTACAACGGAGTTCTCCTCGTCGTGTATGAAACAGGGTACCTTGATGAAACCGCCCACTTTGTCGAATATCCTTACCGAGGGGTGCTCATGACCTATGACTAATGGCCTTCCATGCACCTCCGCATGGCCGTGGGCCAAGGTGTGTCCGTCGATCACGACTGATTCCCTGATCTCCACATCGATCCCGGAGAGGATGTTGTGGATGAAATTGTCGTGGTTACCGGTAACCACCGTGCATTCAGCACTCTCACGGACCATGGACACCACGGTACGCACGTCGTCCCGGCTCTCCCATCTGCCCCGGGCGAAATCGTGCTTGATGTCTCCGAGGAGCACGACCCTATCGGCACCATGTCTCTCTATGGCCGCCAAGAGCTCCTCCATGAGACCCATGGTGTGAATGCGAGGGAAATGCAGGCCGTCGCCTTCCAAGGCGTCCTCGTAGCCCAAATGCAAATCACCCAGGACCAAGGTCCGACCCTCCTCCATGCTCAAAGTACGGTCATGGTTGAAACGGAGACGGGGTGAAGGCTTCAAGCTCCTCATCATCCTTACCAAGGAGATGGAGCATTTACTCTTATCGGAGGAACGTGAAAAGGTATACATGGGGGGTCGTCTTCATAACGCCCATGATAAGGAGGACGTTCCGCATCCTTCCCGCCACCGGGGCTATGCGTGAGAGGGCTCTCTGGAAGGAGGGGGTCAGGGATTGGGACTCCTTCATGGGCTGCGATACTGTCAATGGTATGTCGGAACGTCGCAAGGAGAAATGCAACGCGGTCATCATGGCCGCCCAGGGCCGTCACTCCATGGGAGACTGCCGGGGCCTGGCATCCATGCTCCCGCGGTCGGAGCTATGGAGGCTTTATGACGATTTCAAATCCAAGGCCGCGTTCCTGGACATAGAGACTGACGGGCTCGGCCCGGGCTGTGAGGTCACCGTGGTGGGCGTACACTCCCGTGACGGTACCCAGACCTTCGTCTCCGGAGAGGATCTGGACGTTGCTTCTGTGGCCCAGGCCCTGGAGGGGACTTCCGTCCTCATCACATTCAACGGCAGCTGCTTCGACATACCCGTGCTGACGGCCGCCTTCCCTGAATTACAGCTCGACATCCCTCATATAGACCTGCGTTTCGCCGCGAGACGTGCCGGTCTGAGCGGCGGGCTGAAGGTGATCGAACGCAATCTCGGCCTCAACAGGGACGAGGGCATAGCCGATGTGGATGGTTTCGAGGCCGTCAGGCTCTGGAACGCTTGGAGGAGGGGCTGCGCCCGTTCTTTGGACACTCTGCTGGAATACAACCGCGCCGATACCGAGAACCTACCCTTTGTTGCCGAAGAGGTTTGTTCACGACTGACGAAGATGACACTGGGTGATATGGATGGAAAGGTCTGTTGATAGGCTGCTTGAATCTGCGCGGTCCGCCGCTGAACGCCTGAAGGTCGCTAAGGACGTGTTGATCGTGGCGCATATCGATGCTGATGGTATAAGCGCAGCGGCCATAGCCAGCTCGTCACTCTCGCGGCGGGGTGTCGCCCACCGCGCCATATTCCTCAAGAAATTGGATGAGGACGCCATCGCAGAGATCGACGCTGCAACCGAGGAACTCGCCTGGATCGTGGACCTGGGGAGCGGCTATCTGTCCCAGTTCACACGCCAGGGTATGGTGGTGACCGACCACCACACCGTCGACAAGGAATGGAGGAAGGGACAGACCAATCTTCTGAGTTTCCCTGATGTCCATCATGTCAACCCCCACGAGCATGGGGTGGACGGTTCGTCCGAGATCTGCGGGGCGGGCGTCACCTACCTGGTCGCCCGGGAGTTGGATGGGGCCAATGTCTCACTCGCTCATTTGGCGATCGTCGGCGCCGCCGGGGATTTCCAGGACTCGGACGGTTCCTTGAAGGGCTTCAACAGACAGATACTCCAGGACGCTGTCGTCGATGGTACCATAGAGGTGGGCACGGACCTGCGGCTGTTCGGAAGGATCACCCGTCCACTGCCCCAGCTTCTGCAGTACTGCAACGACCCCCACCTACCCGGCCTCACGTCGGACAACATGGGATGCGTACGTTTCCTCAACGACCTGGGCATCGATCTCCGCAAAGGTCAGAGGAAAAGGACATGGATCGACCTCGCCGACTATGAGAGGGAGGTGCTCACGGAAGCACTGATCAAGGTCGCTGAGGACGGAGGGGCCGATATCTCCCGTTTCTATGGCGAGGTCTACACATTGCCCAATGAGAAGAAGGGTACCGAACTCCGCGACGTGAAGGAGTACGCCACGCTGCTGAACTCCTGCGGCAGGTATGACGATGCGGAGACGGGGATGCGTATATGCCTCGGCGACCCGGCTGCGCTCGAGGACTCCCGTAGCAACCGTGACGAGCATCGCCGTCAGCTCTCCCAAGCGATGAACATGGTCCGGGACAACGATATGATAAAGGAGAGGGGATGGGTGCAGTTCTTCCACTCCGGCGGGGAGATACGCGAGACGATAGTCGGTATCGTCGCCGGAATGCTGCTAGGTAACAAAGGAATCCGCCGCGACATCCCCATGGTGGCATTCGCCGACTCCGGTGACGGTGAGGTCAAGGTATCCGCCCGAGGACACCGTGACCTGGTCTCAAGAGGTCTGAACCTCTCCAAGGCCGTCAACATAGCCGCCGACCTTGTGGGCGGCTACGGCGGGGGTCACGACATCGCCGCCGGCGCGACCATACCGGTCGGGACCGAGGAGAGGTTCCTGGAGATAATCGAGGACATCGTCGCCTCGCAGATCATCTGAGTAGGCGGTGGAGCACTGCCTTCTGGGCGTGCATACGGTTCTCGGCCTGGTCGAAAACAGCGCTCTGCGGTCCGTCCATGACCTCCGCTGCGATCTCCTCGCCGCGATGGGCGGGGAGGCAGTGAAGGACGATGGCGTCCGGCTTGGCCTTGGCCAGGAGCCCGGCGTCGATGGCATAGGGGGAGAACATCCTCCGGGCATCGTCGGCGTCCATCGCATCACCCATCGATATCCATACGTCGGTGTACAGCACATCGGCACCCTCGACACCGGCCGTGGGGTCGTGCTCCAGTGTGGCCGATCCACCGGCCAGGGAGGCGATCTCCGCCGCCTGGGCCATGATGCCCTTGTCCGGTGAACGCTCCGGAGGGCAGCATGCCGTCACATGCATACCGGCCAAGGCCCCGGCGAGCATCAATGAGTGACAGACGTTGTTGCCGTCACCCAGATATGTCATCCGCAGACCTTTCAGTGCGCCCTTCCTCTCCTTGACGGTGAGAAGGTCGGCCAAGGCCTGGCAGGGATGCTCCACATCGTCAAGACCGCTTATGACCGGTACCGAGGCGTTCTCCGCCAACTCCGTCATGGTGATGTTGCTGAACGCACGGTACATTATGCCATGCACGTAGCGGCTTAGGACCTTGGCGGTGTCGGCTATGGTCTCCCCGCGGCCCAGCTGCATGTCGTTGGCACCGAGGAACATGGCGTGTCCGCCGAGCTCGACCATCGCCGTCTCGAACGAAACCCTGGTCCGAGTGCTGGATTTCTCGAATATCATCGCCAGCGTCTTTCCTTCCAGCGGTTTCTCATGGACCCCGCGCTCCCGCTTGAGGCGGGCGGCGAGTTCCAGGATATCGGTCATCTCATCCCTGACGTCCAGGATCGAGACAAGGTCCTTCTTCATGGACTGTGCTAAGGTCATCGCGATTATTAACGTTTTCATAACGAGGTCGAAGAGAGACTGGCAGTCTGGCGTCGAATCGGAAAGCTTTATTTACAGGTATGCATTGCCATCAACACCCAATGGCCGGGGTAGGGTAGCCTGGTTATCCTCGGGGACTGTGGATCCCCAGACTCGAGTTCAAATCTCGGTCCCGGCCCCATCCCATATTCTAAATTGGTTTGACACATTTACTTTAAGTTACCGGTGATGGCACATGACATGGAATGGCTCTCTGGAAAGGATGGACGAGTACCGTTGGAAGGTATCGAGGGATCACAAGGGGTGCATGAGGACCGATGCGGTGGTCTTCGCCAGCGAATCCATGCTGCCTTCGATCAAGGATGACAATTCATTGGAGCAGGCTGCCAACGTGGCCTGCCTCCCCGGGATACTGGGGGATTCCCTGGCCATGCCCGACATCCACTGGGGATATGGTTTCCCCATCGGCGGTGTGGCCGCCATGTCTTTGGACGACGGCGTGATTTCGCCGGGAGGCATTGGTTTCGATATAAACTGCGGTGTACGCGTGCTTCGCTGCGACCTCCTCGTCGATGAGGTCCGGCCAATGATACCCGCCCTGGTGGACTCCCTGTTCAAGAACGTCCCCTCCGGCCTGGGATCGAAGGGTTCCGGTCGTCTGAGCGAGAAGGAGCTTGAGGGAGTGATGTCCATGGGCTCCCGCTGGGCGGTGGAGAACGGTTTCGGTTGGGAGCGCGATATCACCCACACCGAGGGAAACGGGTGCATGGAGGACGCCGACCCCGTGAAGGTCGGCGAGAAGGCGCGTAAGAGGGGGCTGCCCCAGCTGGGATCCCTCGGTTCTGGCAACCATTTCCTGGAGATCGATTATGTCGATGAGGTCTTCGATGACGCGCTCGCCAATGATTTCGGACTCCGGGAGGGGACGGTGACGGTCACCGTCCATTGCGGGTCCCGCGGCCTCGGTCACCAGGTAGCGAGCGATTACCTGCAGACGATGGAACGTGCGGTCAAGGAGAGCTCGCTCAATTTGCCGGACCGACAGCTGGCCTGTGCGCCTGTGGACTCGGTCGCCGGTCAGGATTACTACAAGGCCATGTGCTGTGCCGCCAACTACGCCTGGGCGAACAGGCAGATGATAAGCCATTGGGCGCGCGAGTCCTTCTCCCAGGTAATCGGCGGTGACGCTGAGTCCCTGGGAATGGACCTGGTGTATGATGTGGCCCACAACATCGCCAAGATCGAGGAGCATGAGGTGGACGGTTCAAAACGTAAGGCCCTGGTCCATCGTAAGGGCGCCACGAGGGCCTTCCCCCCTGGACACCCGGAACTGAGCGGACATCTCCGCTCCACGGGTCAACCGGTCATCGTCCCCGGGGACATGGGCACCGGCACCTACGTGCTGGTGGGTGCCGAAGGCTCGATGAGTAAGAGTTTCGGATCCTGTTGCCATGGTGCGGGAAGGGTGCTGTCGCGGAAGGCGGCGATGTCCTCCATGACCGTGGACTCCGTCAAGGCGGACATGAAGGGGCGTGGGATCGCACTACGCAGCAGCTCCCGTGAGGGCATCATCGAAGAGGCCCCTCAGGCTTACAAGGACATCGCCCAGGTGGTCGATGTGGTCTGCGGTGCGGGGCTTACCTCGAAAGTGGTGAAGCTGAAGCCCTTGGCGGTCATCAAGGGATAGTTCAAAGGATGGCCTTGGCGGCCCTCAGGACCTTATCACGGTCCTCGGCCGGACAGGAGACCATCAGCGCCCAATCATGTATACTGCGGTTCTGCAAGGCCTTCGCCAATGGTGACCGGCGCGACATCGGGCGTATCCTGCCGTCTTCCAGTATCGGCACGTCTGTCTTCCCGATGCGGCTCATGGAGAGGAGCGAGTTCCGGGAAGAAACATCGATGA
Source organism: Methanomassiliicoccaceae archaeon (assembly GCA_003560875.1). Taxonomy (GTDB): domain Archaea; phylum Thermoplasmatota; class Thermoplasmata; order Methanomassiliicoccales; family Methanomethylophilaceae; genus PWHV01. The sequence goes on along the minus strand of PWJQ01000031.1, from coordinate 5,357 downwards.
TCACCCGGGAGGAGGGGAGACCAGCACGGTCGGCGAGATCCTGCTCGACCTCCTTGCGACGACTGTAGTCCGTCAGTTTCAGAAGCTGCTCGAGATGGCCGTCCTCCACATCCTCCCCGGAGATGGAGTACGCTTTCTTGTAAAGGTCGCGACGCAGGAGACGACACATCATCTCGCTCGGTGCGCCTTCCTGTGACAAAAGGTCATTGACGACATCGGCCTCGGTCTTCAAGTGGAGGCCGTTGCGGGTGGACTCCGAAGCGCACTCCACCGCCTTGGCCATCATCATCTCGGCGATCCTCACCGTCTTATGGAAATATATGGAACTGTACATCAAGGAGCGGGCGACCATCATCCCCTCGATCGCCGCTGCTCCGCCTTTACCGACCACCAGTGAGCCGTTGTGCACCGTTATCGTGCTCAGGATCCTGTCACGGTCGATTATACCATGGGCGACACCGGTGTAATGGGCGTCTCGCAACAGATAGTCCATCTGGTCGGCGTCGACCGGCCCGTGGATTATCTGGTTCAGATAACGGGGCGCTCCGAAGAACGACTGTCCCTCATCGCTGAGCAACGAACCCTGGGACGGGTTCACCTCCTTGGGAGGTTCAGCGACTATCGATGCCACCATGACCGGGTCGACACCGGAGGATTCCAGCTCTTCCGCCAGGTTGGTTTCGGCTTTGAACGGGGAGCCGGAGGGGTAAGGAGACCCATCACCGGATATCAGGGACGCGGCCAACTCCATATGGTCCTTCCCCGTGCTGACCTGCATCACCTCCTCCAAGGTGTGAGAGAAGGGAGGGTGGCATATGTCATGTAGCATGGCAGCCGCACCGAGCTCCTTCAACTCCTTCTCGTCGGCCTCTATCGCCCGTCCCATCCCCATCGCGAGATGGAACACACCGAGGGAATGCTCGAAACGGGTGTGGTTGGCCCCGGGGAACACCAGATAGGAGAGGCCGAGCTGCTTTATGTTGTGGAGTCTCTGCATCTCGGGACGGTGCAGCAGGGATAGGAACGGTTCCTCCACTGGAATGCCGCCGTGGACCGAGTCGTGTATGGTCTTACCTTTGCTCATAGACCTCCCTCTTCAGACGGTTGCGGTCTATCCGTATGCCGTTGGGGGTGATGACGATCATGGTCTTTCCTACGGATACTATGTCCCCGTTGCAGTCCCTGGCAACGGCTCCCAGGCGGCTAGAGACGGCGGAGACCTCGTCCTTGTCATCGCATATGGGGGAGTAATCGACCACCACGATGTTACCTTTGTACACCTGAGCGCTCACAATCTCCACATCTCCGCGACCGCTCATCTCCGCCACCTTGACCTTGGTGACGGCGTTCTCCTCCCTGTTCTCGTGTCCGAGGTTGTCGAGGTCTATGAAGCGGTTGGGCTCGACGATCTCGACCCGGGACTTCTTTCTCGACAATCTCAAACGACCACTCCCATCCGGATATTAAGCGGGATATGGATATAAAAAAGGAATCTCAAGGCTCCTCGTACTTCCATAGCTTGTCGCCCACGTGATGTATGTTGGTTATGGCCTTACCGGCGCTTGCCGCCACCATCTCCGGGCCGCTCAGCATGCTCTCGCCCACGGCGAGGGGGACGCTGTTCCTCTGGTCCCTTATCCACACCAACTGTCCCGGCACGATCTCCGGGTCAGCGTCCACGATACCAGGTGCCATGACGTCCGCACCCTTGGTCACGAACGGCACCGCCCCCATGTCAACGGTCACGTAGCGTTTCTGGGGAGAGTACTCGAGGGCGCCGCGAACGGTCACGAAGGCCCTGCCCTCGTGGATAAGTCCCAGGATGCGACCGGACACGAAGAGGAGGTCATAACCGCTGCTCTCCGCCAGGTCGACGGGGTCGCTCTCCTTGAACACCTCGGTCCCGAGAGTGGACTCCATCTCCTCCAAATAGGAACGGATGTCCTTGCTGCGCAATCTGCGCCTTTTCCTTATGCGGATTTCCGCCATATGTCAATCTTGAAGAGATGCGGGCTTATTCAACTTTGCTGACAATCTTTTTAATCTAATAATCACACTATCACAGTCATGGGTTTCGGTGTCATCCTCACCAAGGTCATGATCGTCGTTCTGCAACTTTTGGTTGCGGTGGTAGTGGTCGGTTCATTCGCGACCCTGGCGACCGGTGATTTCGATTTACAGTACGGTGAGCCGGACTTCGTCTTCACCGAGGATTTCGAGGACATCGAGACTCTTCTGGAAGAGGGGGTCAGTATCAACATCACTGTCCCACTGAACCTGACCATCGGAGGATATTGGCCGGTCACCGACTTCCATTACAGTTTCATCCTGCAGACGGGCACGTGGAATTACACCGGCGGGATATCGCCGATGGATATCGAACCCGGGGAGACCGCGGACCTCTCCCTGAATGAATCTATAAACTATTTCCCCAGCGAGGATGACGTGTACGATCTGATAACGGCCGGTACCGACTTCGCATTCTCCATGAGCATCTCCATGGGGTACTTGGACAACATGTTCAATTTCGGGGCGGACATCACCGCCACGCTCACCGTCGGACCTTTCCTGGAGATCGGTTTCGATGATGATAACGTCACCTATGACGGTACAAGCCTCAAGGTACCGGTCAAGTTCGACCCTATAGCCGAACAGTTGGATGATATTTTGGACCAACTCGTGGAAGAGTTCGGACTCGACCCTGATGACCTACCTTTCGACCCCTCTAACTTCAGTGAGGAGGATATATTCGAACTGCTCCCTGAGGGAGTGGAGCTGCCCTTCTTCGGCGCCTCCTTCACCGACGAGGACGGCAATGAGCTGTGGAACGGCAGCGCTTCCATGACCATCGTGAACGGCACTCCGGTCGTGGTCATCGATATAACGCCCGAGGAGTTGGAGGCAATGCAGGGGCAGGGTGCTGACCTCAAGATAGGTATCGACCTCGGATCCCTGCCCTCTATCGAGGACGAAATACCGGAGGAGGCCCAGGAGATATTCAAAGCCCTGGATGGCCAGATGATACTCAAGGGACCGGCGGACGGTATAATCGACAAGGCACTCGAAGAGGAGGGGTGATATATGGCAGACAGGAAGTTGAAGGGAGGGTTGTTCAACGGTATCGCCAGTTCGCTATACTCATCACTGGTGTTCATCGTATCTCCCATAGTCGTGATACTGTTCATGATAGGGGTGATAAACGTTGCCGTCGCCGACCTGGGGACAGATCTGCCGCAGTTGACCATCGATGTGATCGATGAGATGATCGTGGGGATGGAGGTGTTCATGTTCAATGTGATAGTCTACGCCATCCCCATAATCATAGTGGCCTTCCCCCTGGGATTATTCAAAAGGGGCAGCGTTCTACGACTGCTTTCAGGTCTGGCACAGGTCCCCCTCATAGCGTTGTGGCTGTACTACATCACCGAGGGAGGCGTCCTGCTAGTGGACTTATCGAACATCTCGGCAGAGTCGTTCATCCCTGAGGATCTGCCACTCGCCTTCGCCCTCACCGGGGCGCTGGAGTTGGACATGTCCGGTCTGTTCTACCTGCTGATGGCACTGATACTGGCCAAGGGTGCGGTGCACCTGGCCGAGTACGGCGGTTACCGCGGCCGCTATCTCCGCTACAAGCACAAGGCAGATGGGGACGGAACCGAGAGACCCAGCAAGGCTTCCAAGAAGAAGCGTGATGAAGACTGGGAATACCTCTGACAGAGTCAGCAAATCCATAAATAGGGCGGCACTTGTTCCATAAGCCGAGGTTTGATAATGGGTTTGAACATGGCCATCTGTGAACTTGAGGCGGAGAACGCCCTGTGCCGGAGAATGAAGGTCGAGACCATTAGGGTTTTGGTCGACCCCGTGGATGGCTTCGAGGAGTTCTCGGGGTATGACATGGTCGTCCCTCTGGACAAAGCCAAGGATGCGGTCGATGACTGGGAGGCTTTCCTGAAGAGGAACCGCCTCAGCTCCGACGTGGACTCGATATACATGGAGAAGGTCAAGAACAAGGATGACCTGAAGACCCTCGAACCTCTCGCCGAGAAGCGTTACACCGGATGGGTGGAGCTTTCCGACCTTCCAGCCGCCGATGCGGAGCGTGCCCTGGCCGCATCACGTCCTGAAAACAGGATGACCGCCTGGCACATGATCTCCTTCGACGAGATGAACGAGACCTGTGCACGTTGCGGCCTCTCCTGGGACAAGGGACGGGGATGCATAGGGACTTTCGGCCCCAGCAACAGTCTGCTCCCGGATATCGCATCCCGTCACGGATGCCCCTTGGTGGGTTCGGTCTTCGAGCTCGCCGAGAAGGCAGAGAGATTGACCCCGGCCCAGGGCAAGGAGCTTATCGATGAGGTGGCGAAGCTACGCCTGGTCCTACCGGACGAGGGTAAGATGATGGTCAGGCGCTACAGCGGGGTGCTGGACAGGATGGAGGCCATGGCGGAGGTCTCGGCCCGGGAAGGCTGCGGTTTCTATTTCTTCTGATCCTCAGATGATGAATGGGAATATCGCGGTCATGGTCAGAAGCATCATACCGTGCATCGGCACCACAATGGCCAATCTGCCGGTCATGGCATAGACCGAACCGAAGATTAGTCCCGCGAGGAACATGAAGGCCATGGTCGGCAACGAAACGTAGCCGGAATGCATGATGGCGAAAGCAAGGGCCGTCACCAGGACAGCCATGGTCGTTCCGAACCTACGGGTGACCCTTTTCAATAGCATGCGACGGAACAGAAGCTCCTCGACCAATGCCACGACCAATGTGAGGATCAGGGCCGCTTTGATCAGTTCACCGACCCCCAGACCGGGGACTGTCTCGGGCAAACCTATCGCCAGGTATCCGATGAGGCCTAGGATTATGCCACCGACCGCCCCCATAGCTATCTGACTAAGAGAACCCGACAATGACCTGAGGTATATGGATGCCTCCCTTCCTAGTTTGCGGAAAGGGAACTCGCCCGGTTCCATGGTGAAGGAGAACCTCTCATCCATGAGTGCGAACCATATGACAGGCATCATCGCCAGATAAACCAGGATGATCCAGTCCAATGTGATGCCTCCGAAGTTCGGCATACCGATGCTGAGGACCCTCAGCACGGATATCAATGCATACGCCTGGTATATCGAGTTGTCCAGTTTGAAGACTATGGGTATCAGTATGCAGATGGCTATGTTGAGGGCGTGGACCAGTACCACGTTGGTTATACCAGCGGCGTCGGCATCCCCCGATGCGGAGAAGAACAGGAATTCTGCCAGTATCAGCACTGCCAAAGGCAGGAATACTGCGATGACATCGAATCGGCTGACAGCCCTTTGGGCCAATGATTGACGGTAAGCTATGAGTG
>PWJQ01000024.1 GCA_003560875.1 Methanomassiliicoccaceae archaeon | reverse complement strand
GGAAAGGATTTGTTAAAGGGTTGTCAGCGGTCAGTTGCCCTGCCCGCTTCCCAGAGCCTTGTTCAAGGTCTCCTGGAGGTTCTGGAACTTCTCGCGGAGGGTCTTCTCCTGGCGGTCCAAGGCCTTGACGCGTATCTCAAGGGTCTCCTTGGATTCATCCAGGTCGTTCTTGACCTTCTCCTTGTCCTGTACCTTTATCAGGAGGGATCCGACGCTACGATAGACGTCGGAGTCGGCGGCAGCGGCCACCAGTTCTTCCAAGGTCCTTTCCATCTCCTTCATCTGAGCCTCCATCTGATATTTCTGGGCGCTCACCGACTGGAGTTGCTGTTGGACCTGCTGGAACTGGGTTATCTGGTTCTGGAGTTGGGGGCTGATGTCTTTCATTTTTCGTCACCTGTCAATCCGTTTATGTCCTCTGTTATCCTGATCCATCCCAGGTAGGAGTTGAGGGCCGCCCTCAGGGAGGAGATGTCCTCTGCTTCGAACTCCAGTGTCAACCTTCCGTCCTCCGCACGTCCGCTCACGCGGCTGCGCGGGACCTCCCGCCCCATCTCCGGGGCGAGGGAGGCCAATACGGCATCGGCGTCACTGGAATCCATCCAGAGGGTGGCCTTCAACATGATCGTACTAGCGGCCCCTCAACACCTTTTTGACATTCGGCCTGTCCTTGTAGAAGATCTTCGATCCGCACTTCTCACACTGAAGGCCCAGGGCGTTGACGTTCCTAATGGGCTCGTTGCATTTACCGCATCTGTACAATCACATCACCTCGGTAGGGATCATTTCTCGGACACCCGGGAAATGAGTTTCCTGGGCACGGGGGTGTACGCGGCGGCGGCGAACTTGGTGTCGCAATGCCTGCACAGCCATATGCCTGATCCCTCGCGCTTCACGCTCTCGTGGTGGCAGGACGGGCACTCGTGCTTCTTTTTCTGCTTGCTCTCAATATCCTTGACCCTCTTGCGGACCCTGACCCCGTATCTAGGGCCGAACCTACCAGAGCTTCCCGCCTTGACTGTCCTCTTGGCCATTTGAATCACCCAATGATTTTTCTGATCTCCTCGCCCTTCTCCCGGGCGAGGTCGACGATGTCGCTTATCTCTTCGACGGTGAAGGCCCCGCTCTTGCCTTTTTGCATGGCGCGGATGTCTCCGTTGCCGTCAGTGGTAACGGTGAGCCTCGCCGAGCAGACCATTTCCTCGTCGAAAGTTGGGTCTACTATTAAAGTATTTTCTATCTTGGCTGCCGTCATGGTTATGGGTACACAGGTCACTGGGAGAGGGAAATCCTCTCCTTTGTCATAGTTCGAAGCCGGGACCATGGCATTCTTGAGTGCCGCGACCACCGCCAGGGCGGCGGCGTCGAACAGGTTGCCGTCATAGTTGATGGCGTAGATGTCGATGAAACACATCCATACCGCCTCACCTGGAGTTATGCACAATGATTCGACGTCCACCATGCCGCTCTCGCGTATTCCACGGTCGACGACACGGGCCAGCTCGATAGCGTCCATGCCCGGGGGCCCGGACTCGAAGTCGGGGTGGGCCATGGGTATGAGCTCCATACTGGTGGTGAGCACTCCCTTGTTAGGTGTGTCTGGGAAAGGCGTCCCTATGGCCATCTTCAGACCTGCGATGACCTCGGTCTGACCGTAGTGCACACGGGCCGATCCCTCGGCGGTGTCTATCACGCCGGTCTCAACACTGATCTCCCTCAGGTCGAGGGGCGCACGCTCATCCATCCTGCTGCCCTTCCGGAGCAGCTCATTGATATGGTTCCTCCTTATCTCGGAGACCACGGACTTACTCATTCCTCCACCTCCTGCTCTTCATCGGCCGCAACGGAGTATCTCCTCCTCAGGGCGTCCTTCTGCATCTCGTATATCTCATGGCAGGCGGTGACACCCATCTTCATGGCGGTGTCGAACTCCTCGCGGGTCAAGTGACCGTCCATCTGCAAGAGCACAACCTCGTTGGTCTTGGGTATGATGGCCAGGGGCAGGTCCGCCTCACCGTAGTTGTCCTCTTCCTTGTTCAGGTCGAGAAGCAGGTGTCCATTGGCCTTACCGACGGCCACGGACGGTACCATGTCGCGCATCGGTATACCGGCGTCAGCGACCGCCACCGAGGCGGCGGTCAGACCGGCGCAGCGGGTGCCGGCGTTGGCCTGCAGTATCTCGATGTATACGTCTATCGACGCCCGGGGGAAAAGCTCCACCTGTATGACGGCCTCCAAGGCCTCAGCGGTTATCTTGCTTATCTCCTGCGAACGACGATCCGGTCCCGGTCTCTTGCGATCTCCTACCGAGTAGGACTGCATGTTGTATTTGCACTGCACGATGGCCTTGGCAGGGTTCTGAAGGTGCCTAGGATGGCATTCCCTCGGTCCGTACACCGCAGCCAGAACCTTGTTCTTGCCTATCTCGAGGTAGGCAGAGCCGTCCGCATTGGGAAGCACGCCGGCCTCGATCTTCATGGGGCGCAACTCATCGGCCTTCCTGCCGTCGAGTCTCTTGCCATTGTCGTCGACCATGACTATGTCTGAATCCATTACAATCACTCCTGAGAATCAGCCCGCTCTTCCGCGGGCATGGCACTCTCCATGTATTCCTTGACCTTCTCGGTCAGATTGGAGGACTGAGCCTCCTCATCGATCATCTTGATGGCCTTGGCGGCCACCAGCACGTTATCGAGCTCTCCCTCTATCCAGATCACTCCGTTCTGTCCCACGAATACGCGGCAGTCGGTGATGCTCTTTATCATCTGGATCATCGAACCGCCCTTGCCTATCACCCGGGGCACCTTGGAGTATGATATCTTGATCACATGTCCGCCCTGCAGCTTACGCATGCCTGATTCGTTCATGGTGACCTGTATCTTATTGGTCTCGTCCATCATCAGTATCTTGGCCATGATGACGTCCCCGACCATCAGGAAACGGGCCGTATCGCCGAACTCCACGCGCCAGGGCACCTCGTTCACATGCAACGGTGCGGGATAGGGGGCGTTGATATCGACCAGCCAGTTGGACGGGCCGATGTCTATGATTGTCCCCACGACGGTATCCGCCGTCTGAGGCAGGTACCTACCTGAAAGGGGGATCACATTGACGTAATTCGATCTTATGCTCTTCACGCCCAATAAGGAGGAGTAGACTTTATCGTCCAGCACATAGGTGCCGCTTCCCGGGCGAAGCCCCTTGTCATCAAGGAGGTCTCCCGGTACAACCACCTCCCTCTTGGGTCTTTCATTCGTGTTCTCCATAATATCACTTCGCGATTCTGATTGTTAAGGTGAAGGTCAGATGAGGCGAACCTCGGCCTCTCCCTTGGTCTTTCCCTTTATCCGGGATGTGAGCTCGTCCTTGACACCTGCCGGGATCTCCACGACCCCGATCCAATATCCATCGGCCTGCCACTCCTCATCGATTATACTCCCCATCGTCCGCAGGTCGTCATAGCAGCGCCCGTAATCGTCGCCTTTGAGACGGACGGCGAGTTTGCTGCGCGCGAACTTGATGGGCATCATGGGCCGTAGGAGGTCCATGGCCCTCTTTATCTGCTGCTCGATGGGTTTGAACGGGTCAGCGTGGAAACGGGCCTCTTCCAAAGCCAGCTCTATCCTCTTGATCGGATGCGGGGAGTTGGTTTGAGGGTTTATGGCGTTACGGGCTATCTCGGAGATCACCCTCCTCTTCTTGGATTCCAGGATCTCACGGCGCTGCTCCGTTGTGAGCTGCACATCCCCCTTGACGATGATGGTGTGGGCTATCTCTGCCACATCATCAGTGCCGAACACCTCCAACACCTTCTCGGCCGCCGGTCGGGTGCCCTTACGGGCGTCATTGAAAACCTCCTCGACAACCATGCGCTCGACCAGATCGACATCCTTACCGTCCCTGACGTCTTTGGCGACGTCGGGGTCGATGAGTATCTCGAAGGTCTCCCCGTGGGATTCGAGCCTGGCTATGATCGCGTCTTCGATGTTGACCATTAGACTACTTCCGCCTTCACTCAATCTTCTTTATCTGTTTCTCAAGTTCCTTCTCGGAGACCTTCTGGAAGTCCTGGCCCTTCTTGACCACTCCGACCTCCAGCGACTGGGCCTCGAGGCCTTCCTCCGTTGCGGAGGTCAAGGCCTTCAATCCCAACAGCAGGGCGTCATCGAACTTCATACCCTCCTGGTACTCGGCCTCGAAAACCTCGTTGACTGCGGTGCGTCCGGCTCCGATGCTGCCGGCCTTGTATGACACCAGGGCTCCGCTGGGGTCCGTCTCGTAGAGGTGGCATCCCATCTCATCCACTCCCGCCACCAGCAGAGCGGTCCCGAAAGGCCTCAATCCGCCGTATTGGGTGAAGTTCTGCTTGTAGTCGCAGATCCTCTTGACAAGTCCCTCGACGCCGATCTTCTCGTCATAGGTCACCTTGTGGACCTGGGCGAGTTGACGCGCCTGGTCGACCAGTATGCGGGCGTCTGCCACCAATCCGGATGTGGCACACCCTACGTGCTCGTCGATGTGGAAAATCTTCTCTATGGATTTGGGCTCCATGAGCCTGCTGGAAATGCGTTTGTCCACGATCAGGATGACCCCGTCCTTATATTTCAGGCCGATCGTGGTGGTCCCCCTCTTGACCGCCTCCCGGGCATACTCTACCTGGAAAAGCCTTCCATCGGGGGAGAAAACCGTGATACCTCTGTCATAAGCCATCTGTCCTGGTTGCATATAAATTACCTCTTCAACTCTCTCCTTGTTATTGAAAGCACATATATATCTATATTCCTAGAACGGGCTTCTGGAACACATCTAGGGAATCATTGGTAAGGCGTTGTTGGCCTTAAATTTTCTTCAATTTGTATCTGTCCCTCAGGCACCTCAGGGTGCCCGAGGTACGCAACGGGCGGGCGATTCTGGACCCCTCGGATATCACCGTGGTCACCCGGTCCCTGTCCGCAGGGGAGCAACGGACGATGAGGTGCCATTCGCCCGTGTCAATGACATGCGGCGCTTTCATCCCCTGGGATTGGAAGAGGCGGTTGACCTCCGTGACCGCCTCAGCGCGGTCGGCGTAAGGCGGTTCACAGGCGAATATAACGTACCGCCTCCGACCCCTCTTCTCCTTGACCACCACTCATCTCACCCCATCAATTCGAACATCAGCCCGCATATCGGGCAACGGTCCTCGTCCCTTCCCAGTTTCCATCCGCAATCAGGGCATTTATCATCAAGCACGGTGCCGCACTCGCAGACGTTCTCGCCCTCGGGTATCAGCGCTTTGCAGTGGGGGCAGTTAACCGCATCGTACTCCTTGAAACGTTCGGAGCATCGGTTGCAGCTGAGGTCGTCCACTCCCACTCTCGACCCGCAACTGGGACAGGAGAATGAACCGTCCCCCTCGAGGAACACGGCCCCACAGTCACACACCGTGGTCTCCCGGGGAAGGAAGTCGGCACAGACCGGGCACCTCCTCAGTGTGACCTGGGCATCATCAGGGAGGTTGTACCGCCGCCGGAATCCTTTCCGAGTGTACTCCTGGTCGCAATAGGGGCAGTACCCGGTCCTCTCCACACAAGGCCGGTGGAACTCCATTCTACAATTACAGACGGTGTAACCCTGACCTACCTTTATCCTGCCCATGCATATCTGGCAGTGTATGGTCTTGTCCTTAGACGGCCTTATACTGAAGGAGGATTTGGTTTTTTGCGGATCCTCCGGGGCCGTCTCCGGCACAGCGGTCGTGTCCGACCGGCGGGTGTACAGTAACGCCACGGCGATGACAGATGCCGCGACACCAGCAGCTAAGTATAGGGTTGTACCAATCATCGGTGACGGATAAGCTATGTGGAACACCGATAAATAATATTGGTGAACAAAATAAATGAGGGATTTGGAAACATTTTTACGGGCTTGATGTCTAAAGAGTGTTGAATCGGTTATATTTCGTAAACATACGAACTAAATCCCGAAATCACGACTCCGGACTCATTAGATTGGGAATTAACACTCCTATGTTTCCGATGGAAAACACACTTAATCGAGGACACTGGCATCGAATGTCAGCCCCGCTTTGTCAGATAACAAACGCCGTTTAAGGTCCCGTTTGATTTTTAGACCTTCATGAAAGTACATCATCTGTTATGAATGTTTTGGAGAAAGCATTAAAGAACTGTTAGATTATTCCCCCTCTAATCCAAACACTGTCGAAATAACGGAGGCATTGATTTGACAAAATCGGCATTAGTTATCGGTGGAGGGATTGCGGGCATTCAAGCGTCGTTGGACCTTGCGGACCGTGACATCCACGT
>PWJQ01000065.1 GCA_003560875.1 Methanomassiliicoccaceae archaeon | reverse complement strand
TACAACCTGAGTGTCAACACCACCTTCGGAGGCGACCCCTGGAAAGGTACGGCCGTCTTCGATCTGTATATCGATGATACACCGGGACCTTACACCAAGCTCGGGGACTACGCCGATGATGAGGACTCCGTCGAACGTGTCACGGAGATCCTGGAAGGACTGAGACAAGGCATCGCCAGGGCCATGGTCCTTAACGAGTTTACAGGAACCGAGTTCTATGTTCTCGATGAGGACATGCAGCCTCTGACATCACCATTGAACCTGACGGAGAATCAGAACCTGACTGTGACATTGGGCATATCCAATCATATGCACAGGAACGTCAGTTACTCCATCGTGATATGGATGGTCAACTCCAGTACCGATGCCAACGGAACGAACATCACCGAGTTGTATCACATCGATGATATCGGGCCCATCGAACTGGAACACATATCCTTCGACAGCAGTCAGAACTACACTGGACAATGGGAGATGACGTACAACCTGAGTGTCAACACCACCTTCGGAGGCGACCCCTGGAACGGTACGGCCGTCTTCGATCTGTATATCGATGATACACCGGGACCTTACACCAAGCTCGGGGACTACGCCGATGATGAGGACTCCGTCGAAAGGGTCACTGATATCCTAGAAGGTATCAGACCAGGCATCACCAGGGCCATGATCCTTAACGCCGAGGTCTGAGGAGTGTCACGTTTATCTCTCGCACGTGAAGCGCCGGCGTAACAGACGCTCCGAGAATGGAACGGTGCACGCCTTATGGTCATTGATTGGGTATGATCAATATCGATGCCTTGGTGTTATGGATTATCTGACCCATCGGAGACTCCCTCAGCAATCCTCTCAATGGTTCTCGCAGACACCCGGGGAGTATCAGGAGACTGGCGGATTCCCGGTTTATGGCCTCGAGGATCCCTTTGGGGATCTCCGCCGCCGCATATCCCTCCGTCCCCAACATTTCATGCACATCCCCCGCCGCCATCAGGACGCCGTGGCTGTACTCCATGCTCTTACCTGAGATGGGGTTCAGGAGGAGCACTCCTTCCATCCCTCCCTTGGCGATCAAATCGTTCACCTTATCCATGAAACCGTTGTCCCTGGACCATGGAGGGAGGGCCACGATGGTCCGGCGGAACGTAAGGGGGCAGGCCTCGCAGATGTCACCTCCTCTGCCCTTGATGAACCTCTTCAAGAACACCTTGACGTCGGCTTTCTTCATAATGGACAGGGAGTTGCTCCCTACCAACAGCTTCGTCGTCCTACCCTTGCCGCTGGATGGTATAATTATAGTGTCCACGCCATGTTCCTTGGCAGCCTTTAATATCTCATCGGATGCGCTTCGACCGGCAACCACGGACAGTTCGGCATCATATCCTTCCTGCCGCAAGCGGTCCACATTATCCTGGAGGTTCCGAGATACGACCTCGCCCATTGGTACGCCTTCGATGTCCACATAGAGAAGTATGACCTTGCGGATCCCGAAACGGCTCAACTCCGGCATGCAGCCCATCAGCATCCGCGACTGACGGGAAAGGTCCGTGGGCAACAGAACTGTGTCCATCTCACACCGTGAAGGTTTCAGGTTGTCATGATTTAAACATTGCGTTCTTTTCGGACCGGAAGGGATATTTGAGACCCCCTGATGTAGTCGGCACGGTTATGGAAGACATACTTCATGCGATGGTTCTCCGCTATTCGTGATGTGGATGTGGGCGTTTCAACATCAACCCTTAATGCAAACACAAGTATCGGGCCAACGTGAAAAAGCGATTGAATCCCATATCGTTCAGAGGCCCGATATGATTTGATGCGTTCCACTATTGTTCTGGACGATTGTTGAGAAACAATTATATCACTCTTTGAATCAAATTATGTTTTTAAAATCAGTTTGAATAAAAACTTATTTAACGATTGATGCGAATTATCAAATGGTGTTTGCATACAGGCTCTTGAGACCTCTCGGATAATGACAGACCTTTACTCAGCCAAGATAATACTGTCAACGATGAGTAAGACGCTCAGCGCCCAGGAACTCAGCGAGATCCTCGACATACCTATAGCCGCATGTTACAGGAAGATCAAGCAGCTAGAGTCCGCCGGACTGCTGGGTTGTGCGGAGAGACGCCTCACCCAATCTGGTAAGAGAGTATGCTACTACAAGTCACAGGTCAAGAATGCCAGCATCGAGTTCTCCGAGGGCAAGGTGATCGCTTGTATAAGGAAGACCGACGGACCGACCGAGAATTATGTTTATGCGGTGTCCGATGAGTTGGATGATGACGAGTCAGCTTACGTACCGACCAGATAATTTATTCGATATTCGTCGTATATTTACGAATTACCTAGTTTTTTATTGAAAATTACGTACCTTTAATATACAAGATTGACATTTTCTGGGAAAACAGGCTATCAATCTATTATTGATTGACCTGTGGATATGACAATCCCTGTGTCACAGGGTTTTCAACATGGAACGGAGGATGAACATGAGTGATGAAGGCATACCTAAAGTCCTCAAGCCGACCGAGGCCTGGAGCAAGGGCGCATTGGTCCAGAGCGAAGAGGAATACAAGCGAATATACGATGAGTCGATAAAGGACCCGGAGGCCTTCTGGGCCAAGATGGCCGACAGATTAGAATGGTTCTCCAAGGACTGGGACTCGGTTATGGAATGGGACAAGGAGGATGTTAGGATCTCCTGGTTCAAGGGCGGTAAGCTCAACATCACCCATAACTGCATCGATAGGCACGTCAACAACGGTAAGAAGAACCAAGCAGCCATCATATGGCAGGGCGAGGACGATGATGACGTCAAGGTCCTGACCTACGGCCAGCTTCAATACGAGGTGAACAAGCTCGCCAATGTGCTGAAATCCAAGGGAGTGGAGAAGGGAGATCGTGTCTCGATCTACCTGCCCATGATACCTGAGTTGGCCGTCTCCGTGCTGGCCTGCGCCCGCATTGGAGCGCTGCACAGCGTGGTCTTCGGAGGATTCAGTTCCGATGCCCTCTACAACCGTATCGTGGACTGTGACTCCAAGATGCTGATAACCTCCGACGGAAGCTTCCGCGGTGGGAAGAAGATACCTTTGAAGGCCAATGCCAATGAGGCATTGGAGCGCGGCACACCTGTCGAGACCGTCCTGGTCGTCAAGAGGACAGGAATGGACATCGTCATGGACGAAGGACGTGACGTCTGGTACCATGAGGAGATGTCGGAAGCATCCCCTGTCTGCGAGGCGGAGACCATGGATGCTGAGGATCCGTTGTTCATCCTCTACACCAGCGGTTCCACTGGCAAGCCTAAGGGAGTCATGCACACCGTGGGAGGGTATAACCTATACACCACCGTGACATTCGAGTATCTGTTCGGCGCCCGCCCCGGTGAGGTGTACTGGTGCACAGCTGACATCGGATGGATAACCGGTCACAGCTACATCGTCTACGGACCGCTCTCCGCGGGTGCAACGACACTGATGTTCGAGGGCGTCCCCAACTATCCGGGACCGGACCGTTTCTGGCAGGTCGCTGAGAAGTGGAAGGTCAACGTCTTCTACACCGCGCCGACCGCCGTCCGTATGCTGAGGAAGACCGGCGATGAGTGGATCAAGATGCACGACCTGTCGTCCATCAGACTACTCGGCAGTGTCGGTGAGCCGATCGACCCCGAGGCATGGTACTGGTACTACGACGTGGTGGGCAACAAGGAAGCCCCCGTCATCGACACCTGGTGGCAGACCGAGACCGGAGGCATAATGATCTCCCCGTTCCCCGGTGCCACCGACCTGAAGCCCGGTTGTGCCACCAAGCCCTTCTTCGGCATCAAGCCCATGACCCTGAACGAAGACAAGACGGAATGCAAGCCGGGAGAGAACGGACGTCTTTGCATATCCCATCCCTGGCCTTCGATCGCACGCACCGTCTGGGGCGACCATGAGAGATACAAGGAGACCTATTGGAGCGCATTCCCCGGCCTTTACTTCACCGGTGACGGTGGCCGTATAGACGAAGATGGGGACGTTTGGATCCTAGGTCGTGTCGATGATGTCATGTCCGTTGCCGGACACCGCATAGGTGCCGCCGAGGTGGAGGCCGCTTTGATAGGTCACCCCTCTGTCGCTGAAGCCGCCGTTGTGCCGATACCCGACGAAATTAAGGGTGAGGCCATCTACGTGTTCGTCAGCCTGAAGGACGGTTACGAGCCTAGCGATGAACTGCGTAAGGAGATAATCAACCAGGTCAGGAAGGATGTCGGACCCATAGCCACGCCCAAGATCGTGCAGTTCGCCAGCGGCCTACCCAAGACCCGCAGCGGTAAGATCATGCGCCGTATCCTGCGCAAGATAGCCGGCGGAGGCATGCATGAGGACCTCGGTGACGTGAGCACGCTCGCGGATCCCGACGTCGTCGACCTGCTGATAAAGGGAAGGATCGTTTAAGATCCCCCAACAAACCTTTTTTTATTCCTTTTCTTTCTCCAATTCGAAATATATGCTGTAGATGTCATCACGGAGCTCGGCCTTGACATTCAGACCGGTGCTGTAGAATAGCTTCAGCATCCCAGTGTTGTTGACCAATGTCTCAGCGGTGAAGGCCTTGATGCGGTTCTTCCTTCCCGCCAGAATCATCACGTTGAGAAGATAACGACCTAGTCCCTTACCCTGCCAATCATCGTTCACTATGAATGATACCTCGGCGGTGTTTGTTTTGACGTCCTTGTGCCAGTGGGATATGGCCACGAGCTCCTCCCTCTCCCCGTCGAGGATGAAGACGCCGAATGCCATTTGCTCATCATAATCGAGGTTTATGAGCTTGAGGCGTTCGGTGCGTGTCACACGAGGATTGAGACTCATGAAACGTTGATAGGTCGTCTTGTCGGAGAAGGAGTAGAAAAGCTCTCGTAAAAGCCTCTCATCCGATGGTCTGATAGGACGTACTAGAGCCTCACGGCCGTCGAAGGTCTCCCAGTACTCGAACTCCCGCGGATAGACCTTACCGCGATAAGGGAGGCTGCTCTGATATTCAGGAAGGAAGTTGAGTTCCTTGGCCGCATCCAACAGCTCGTTGCGGAATGAGGGGTGGGCGATGTTGATCAACTCCAGAGCCCTTTGAACGATGGTCTTGCCTCGTAACTGGGCGATTCCGTATTCCGTCACCACATAATGCACGTCCTCACGGGTGGAGCTGACACCGGCACCCGCAGGAAGGCTGGGGAGTATACGGGAGTGATTGCCATCTATCGTAGTGGAGGGGAGGGCCAATATCGAACGTCCCTTCTTGGAATAGGAGGCGCCGCGTATGAAGTCCTCCTGCCCGCCCGGCGATGATGCGTAAGGGACGGACATGCGGTCGGCCGTCACCTGTCCAGTGAGGTCGACGGCGGGGGCGGAGTTTATGGCCACCATCTTGTATTGATTGCCTATCACGCGTGGATCGTTGGTGTAACTACTGGGGTGGAACTCCAGCATGGGGTTGTTGTCCACGAACTCCATCAGCCTCTCGGTGCCTATGCAGAAAGACGCCACCACTTTCTCAGGGTTCAAGGTCTTACGTTTTCCGTTTATTATCCCCTTCTCCACCAGTTCTATGATTCCGTCGGAGAACATCTCGGTGTGGACTCCGAGGTCTTTCCGGTCCATGAGGAAACGAGGCACGGCATTAGGAATCATTCCCATGCCGATCTGCAGTGTGGCACCGTCATCGACCAAACTTGCCACCTGCTCTGCTATGGTGTTTATGACCTCGTCCCTGGCATTCTCGAGGAACAGATCGTGAGCTATAGGATAGTCCACTTCGATGATGTGATCAATCTCACTGATATGGATGAAACAGTCGCCTAGGGTGCGTGGCATCTGACGGTTCACCTCGGCGATCACCAGTTCGGCGGATTCGGTGGCAGTCTTGGTTATATCCACCGAAACGCCGAAAGAACAGTACCCATGCATGTCAGGCGGGGAGACCATGATCAAAGCCACGTCGATGGGTATGCGGTCGTCCTCTATCAGCCGCGGTATCTCTGACATATGCAGCGGAGTGTAATCGGCCCTACCTAACCTCATTGCCTCCTCAATCTCTGTGCCGAGGTGGAAAGAATTCAGACGAAAACTGTCCTCCAGACGCTTCTCTGAGAAAGGGCCGGCGGAGAACGAGAAAGGATTGATTATGGAGTTATCTGCAAGGGATTCAGAATTCTCTATGAGCTCATCGGTCAGCTCCTGCGGATGACCGCAACCGGTACCGATGAATATCGTTCTACCCCTTTTCACCTGGGAGATCGCCCTGCGGGCAGTAGTGACCTTCCTCTCGTACTCATCCCGCCAATACATCTCCGTCCTCCGTTTGGAGCATTGTGGTTACAGGTTATTCAATTTATCTAGCTCAATGTCTCTTTTCAGAGATTATGTATGGCGATACGGCCTTCCT
>PWJQ01000069.1 GCA_003560875.1 Methanomassiliicoccaceae archaeon | reverse complement strand
TTTACCACCTCAGGATGTTGATCTCTTCAAGGTCGGTCGTTCCGCTGGTCTTGTAAAGGTTCAGCAGAATAGCAATTCCGACGGCCACCTCGGCGGCCGCCACGGCTATGGCCATGATAACGAATATCTGACCGGCCACATCGTTGAAGAATGCGGAGAAGGCGATGAAGTTGATGTTGGCGGCGTTGAGCATCAACTCGATGCACATCAGCACCACCAGACCGTTCTTCTTCGTCAGCACCCCGTAGGCTCCAACTGCGAACAGGACCGCCGAAAGTCCAAGGAACATCTCCAAAGGTATCATTCGAGGTCCTCCTTTGCCAGGTACACGCCGCCGAGGATGGCGGCGAACATCAGCAGGCCCATGACCATCACGATAGCCCCGTAGTCCTCGAAGAGGGCGTAGTTCAGACTATCCGCGAACGCGGGGTCGCCCTCGACGGGGTTGAAGGGTATGCTGTTGATGTCATCCCCTGCGCCCCAATCGACGGTGGCGACTGTCGCCAACAATGCAACTCCCAGCAAAAATGCCAGGACCAGGGCGGTATTCGTCTTCTTACTCATTGGGGTCACCTCCTATGATGTTCCTCCTGGTCAGCATGATGCTGAACGCGAACAGTATGGTGATCGCGCCCACATACACCATTAGCTGTATGACGGCGATGTACTCCGCATTCAGGAAGAAGTACACGGCGGCGACACCCACGAAGGTCAGTGCCAGGTAGAAGGCGCTGTGCACTACCTCCTGAGAGGTTATAACGTGTATCGCCGCGGCGACGGTTATGGCCGCCACTAACAGGAAGAAGAAGGTGTCCAGGCCGAACCAGCTCAGGTCTGTGGCCAGTATGTCGTCTATTATCGAGAACATCAGAGCACCTCGTTTATCTCCAGCGCGTCCTTGGGGCAGATGTCGATGCACTGCTCGCAGAACAAGCACTTGGAGTCGTCTATCTTGGGATGCTTTATGGGCTTCCCTTTGGCGTTCTCACCGACCACGATCATCTCTATGGCATCCACGGGGCAGACCTTAGCGCAACGGGAGCAGCTTATGCACTTCTCGCCGATGAGCTTGGGCCTGTCCACCTTGGAGAAGGAGGTGGGTTGGTCGTTTATCCCCTTGGCGAGGTTCGAGGGCAGATGCTCCTCCAAGTGAACCTCCATGCCAACGGTGGTGTTCTCCCACTTCAGCTGATAGGGGTCGTAGATGAGGTCCTCGCGGGTGTAGCCAGCGATCTCGAAGTCCGGGGTTACGGTCATCGCATCAACCGGACAGTACTCGGCGCAGTAACCGCACATCATGCAGCGTCCCACGTTCACCCGGGGCCTCTTCACGGTTCCCAGGGCCTCATCCTCCACCTCGACCAGGTCTATGCAGGTCGTGGGGCAGATGCGCTCGCAGATGCCGCATCCGACGCACTTCTCGAACACCAATCCGGGGCGTCCGCGGTAGTTGTCGGGTATCCACTCCTTCTCATAAGGATACATGATGGTGACCGGCCGGCGTATGGTGGTCTTTATCATGTTCTTGAAGGTTGTGAAGAACGGCTTCAGTATCCAGCCGCGCAGGGCGACGTTCTTGGGATACTTGTCCATGTATCTCAGTGCCATCAGTACACACCTCCCAGTTTCAGCAGGACGACGATGAACAGGTTCAGAACCGCCAATGGTAGCAAGACCTTCCAACCGATGTTCAGGATCTGATCGGTCCTGATACGTCCGAAAGTCCCCCTAGCCCATATCAGGATGAAGAACAGCAGCATGACCTTGAGCAGGAACACCAGCTCGGGAACCACCAGCCCGTCCACGAAGGGTATTGCCCATCCGCCCAGGAACATTATTGCGCCCAGGGCACAGGCGACATAGCCACGGAAGTAGTCCGATAGCATGATCAGTCCCCACTTCATCCCGCCGTACTCGGTCTGCCATCCTTCCACGAGCTCGGCCTCCGCTTCGGGCAGATCGAAGGGTATCCTCTCCGCCTCGGCGACGGCCGCGACCATGAAGACCACGAAACCGATTATCTGGGGGATTATGAACCAGGTGTTTTCCGCCTGGAACTGCACTATGTCGTTTATGTTGAAACTCCCCGCCATCAATGCGACGGAGGCGAAGACGAGCAGCATCGGTATCTCGTAGCTGATCATCTGTGCCGCAGCCCTCATGCCGCCTAGGAGCGAGTACTTGTTGTTCTGCGCCCAGCCGGCGACGAGTATCATGAAGGGCGAGACCGCGAAGATCGCGAAGATTATCAGCAGTCCGGACCCGTAATCCGCCAGGAACCAACGGGGGCTGAGCGGGATCATACCCGCGATCAGCACCGCGCTGCCGATGACGATGCTCACGGCCCACATGTAGCCCATCTTATCGGCCTTGTCCGGCATGATGTGCTCCTTCAGGAAGGTCTTGAGTCCGTCAGCGAGACACTGCAGGTAGCCCAACGGGCCTATCCTGGTGGCACGGCGGTCCATGATCCTTCCGAGCACCTTACGCTCCATCCATATCATCGTCAGGTTGACGATGAATATTACAGCGAAGAACACCACGACCATGAGCACCAGGCCCAGGGCGTTGGTGACGGCCTCGCTTATCAGCCATGTGGATACCCCGTTGCCCGGGGATATCATGTTTAAGATCCAGGCGAGTATGCCCCCGATTATCTCCCAGAGTCCCGAGCCGATGGCATACGGGATGTTCTCGGAGGCCCCATAGGGGGAGGCGTTGTTCTCCAGAGGATCGCTTATGTTTACCCAGTCAGAGAAACTCATGATATCACCTGTCGGTCTCCCCGAGGCACATGTCGATCGTACCCATGATAGCGGGTACATCGGCCATCCTCGTTCCCACGACCATCCTCTTGGCCCCGGAAACGTTCACGAATATCGGGCTTCTCACCTTCAGGCGGTAGGGCTTGTCAGTACCGTCGGAAATCAGGTGCATCATAGCCTCTCCACGGGGGTCCTCGATGCGCGCGAAGTGCGTGCCCTCAGGGACGTTCCGGGGAGCTTTGACCCTGACCGGACCGTCGGGCATGCCCGCCATCGCCTGGCGTATGATCTCACAGCTCTGGAACATCTCCTCGATGCGGACTGCGTAACGAGCGTAGGCATCCCCGTCCTTGTGGACCGGGACCTCGAAATCCATCAGGTCGTAGACCTCGTAGGGGTCGTCACGGCGGACATCGAAGTCCACGCCGCAGCCCCTCATGGCCGGACCGGTGAGGCCCATGTTGGCGGCCTCCTTGCGGGATATCTTGCTCACCCCTTGCATCCTAGAGAGGAATATGGCGGAGTCGTCCATGAGTGCGATGATGTCCCAAAGCCTCTTCTCGAACAGTTCCACGACGCGCATGCAGTCCCTCTCGAAGAGGTAGGGCATGTCGTTGCGGACACCGCCGATACGGGGATAGTTGGTCGTGAGCCTCTGTCCGCATAGTTTAACGAACAAATCGAGGAACATCTCCCTCTCCCGTAGGGACCACAGGAACACGGTAAGGTTACCGAGGTCGGTACCCATGGCAGCCAGCCACATCAGATGCGACTGTATGCGGCAGATCTCGTCCGCCACGACGCGCAGGTACTGCGCCCTCTCCGGCACCTCTATGTCGAGGGCCTCTTCGACCGTGTTCACGTAGACGTGTGACCAGGTCATCGATGCGGAGTAGCACAGACGGTCGGCCATGGGTATTATCTGGGGATAGGTGCGGTTCTCGCACTCCTTCTCCCAACCACGGTGGAGGTATCCGATTATTGGTATGGCATCGCTGATGACCTCTCCGTCTATCTTTACTTTGAGGGTCCAAAGCCCGTGCGAGAACGGGTGCTGCGGACCCATTGTAACCCACATTTTCGAGGTCATCATTCGGCCCTCCTTAGCTTGTATGATTTGCGGAAGGGGAAGAAATCGTAGTCGCAGGGTGTGAGCAACCTCTCCAGTTCTGGATGGTTGTCGAACACTATTCCGAACAGCTCGTAAATCTCCCTCTCATGCCAGTTGGCACCTTCCCAGATGGGCGTGACCGAGTCCACGCGGAGATCATCCAGAGGGATGTCCACATTGATCTCGATCATCACGCCGTTGTAATAGTTGGAGAGGTGGTATACGACCTGCATGTGACTCTCCCAGTCGACTCCGGTGAGCGAGCTGGCATGTTCGAAGTTCAGGACGTCCTGTATGTATTCGCAGATCTCGTAGATCCTCTCCCTGCCAGCGCTCAGGAAAACCCTGCGCGCCTTGCTGCCACGTACGGTCACGTCGCCGCCGAAGCGGGACCCCATGAGGTCTATGACCTGCTCCACCGTGGGAGCCTCGTAGAAATCGTCTCCGGACATGGTCAGTCCTCCATGAAAACGCCACGGGCGAAGTACTTCTCGATCTTCTTCTGCAGGAGAAGGAAACCATCGATCATCGCGTCTGGCTTGACCGGACATCCCGGGATGTAGATGTCCACCGGGACTATCTGGTCCGTTCCCTGTACGATGTTGTAGGAGTCGTACCAAGGTCCACCGGAGATGGCGCACTCGCCCATGGCGACCACCCACTTCGGTGATGGCATCTGCTCGTACAGACGCCTTATGTCAGGACGGACCTTCTTGGATATCCAGCCGTTGATTATCAGGACATCGGTCTGACGAGGTGAGGAACGGTAGATCATACCCAACCTCTCCGCGTCGTACTTGGTGTTGGAAGCCGCGGCCATCTCCAGCGCACAGCATGCGAGTCCGAAGTGCAGAGGGTGTATGGAGTTCTTCATCGCCCATGCCCATATAGGTCCGGTCACCTTGTCGACTGTCCTTTTCATTCCGCTGCTGAGCAGGCCGTCGATCATCGCCGTAGACCAACTCATGTATTCAGCGGAGCTCATAGCGATCGCGTGTGGGTACAGGCTCATATCCATAGTGACTCCTCCTTCTTCAAAGCATATGTCACACCGATAAGAAGAATTCCGAGGAAAGCCACCGCCCAGATCTGACCCATAAGGGAGAGGTCTGCGAAAGCGACGGCCCACAGCATCAAGAACACGATAACCAGATCGAAAACCACGAAGATGATTCCGAACATGTAATACTGGAATTTGAACTGGATCTGAGCTTCGCCTATGGGTACAGAGCCGCACTCATAGGTCGTGTTCCTCCACTCGGAAGGCTTCTCTGGACGAAAGAACCTGGAGGCCCACCAGGCAAGGGGTGCGAATCCCAGTGCCAATAGAGCGAAAAGCGCTACTGGTAAGTATTCCTCCACGAGCATCATTGCGACACGGTAAAGAATATAATTATTTAAACATTCTATGGCCTTCCCTAATTATCCAGCTGGTTTACCGAAAGCATGTGGGTGGATGGTGCATAACAGCATTGGCACCATCCCACAGTCATTAATAATCAGCTTTGGGATACACAAGGCGGGAATTAGCGATGCAAGGCAAGATAGGATTCATCGGCGCCGGCAACATGGCCGAAGCGCTCATACGCGGTTTGATCGACCAAGCGCTATGCTGCAAGGAGGACGTCGTAGCCGGCGAGGTGTTCGAACCTCGTCGCGAGTACATCGCCAGGACCCTGGGGATCAACGTAACCGGGGACAACTCCGCCGTGGTCTCCGGGACGGAGGTCGTCTTCCTGGCCGTTAAGCCACAGCACTTGAAATCCGTTTTGACGGAGATAGGTCCGGCCTTCAACGAGGACCACCTGGTCATATCGATAGTGGCCGGTGTGACATTGGAGACCTTGGAAGAACTCCTCCCCCGATCCCGTGTGGTCAGGGTCATGCCGAACCAACCCTGCATGGTGATGGCCAGTGCCTCCGCCTACTCCCTCGGTTCGAAGACCGTTGCCGCCGACGGCGAGAGGGTCAAGACCATGCTGGAGTCCGTCGGTATCGCCTACCAGGTCGAGGAGAGGTTGCTGGATGCGGTCACCGGCCTCAGCGGCAGCGGACCCGCCTACGCTTATGTGGTCATAGAGGCCCTCTCCGACGGGGGCGTTCTCATGGGCCTCCCGCGGGACGTCTCGACGATGTTGGCGGCGCAGACCCTGCTCGGTGCCGCGAAGACGATACTAGAAACCGGCGTCCACCCGGGACAGATGAAGGACGTCGTCAGCTCCCCGGGCGGCACAACCATAGCCGCCCTGCAGGTGCTCGAGGATGCGGCGGTCCGCGGTGCTTTCATGGCGGCGGTGCAGGCCTCCGCGGAGAAATCCAAGGAGCTCGGTCGCCAATCCTAGAAACGGGAGCGTATGGACCGGGCCGTCGATTTGAGCAGTCCGCCGGCGACGCGGGGTGCGTTCCTCCATATCGAACCGGTGTTCCAATCGAGGTCCTTCTTGTCGCATATGGTGGATGCCATGATGTTCATGCCGTCCTCCTTGACCTCCCAGAGACGTGACTCCCTTTCCTCGGCATCGGCTATGAGCATGATGTCGTCGATGCGGTGCATCA
>PWJQ01000048.1 GCA_003560875.1 Methanomassiliicoccaceae archaeon | reverse complement strand
CGCGAGAAGACCACCCTGTTCGACATCAACCTCGACCTTCTCTCGATGGAGTTCCAGCAGCACGAGTACGACGAGGTGATGATCACCGCTGAGGACGAGGAGCTCATCCTTAAGGAGGCCCAGTTACCGGAGCTGTTCGACAACATCATCAGCTCCATCTCCCCCACCATCTACGGCATGGAGATGGAGAAGGAGGCTATCGCCCTCCAACTGTTCGGCGGTTCAGCGAAGAAGATGGATGACGGCACGAAGATACGTGGCGACATCCACATCCTGTTGATCGGCGACCCTGGTGTCGCCAAGAGTCAGTTGCTGCGTTACATGTCGGAGATCGCCCCCCGGGGCATATACGCCTCCGGTAAGTCCGCCTGCGCCGCCGGTCTCTGCGTCCATGGGGACAGCGTCCTCATCGGCGAGAAGGGCGACGTGACCATCGGTGAGTACGTGGAGAGCGTCATGGACGCTCCCACCGAGTACCGCCCCGGGATATGGAAGCAGGACGTCGACGGCATAAAGATCGTTTCCATGACCGGCAGCAGCGCCATGCGCACCCTGCCCATCAAAGCGGTTTGGAAGATAAGCACCCCTCCGTTTCTTGTGGAGATATCCACTGCTGAAGGCAAGAAATTAACCTTGACCGGGGAGACCAAGCTGATGTCCCGCAAGGGCGCCACCATCGATTGGATCGAGGCGCAGGTCCTCGAGGCCGATGACGCGGTGATCGTGTTCAACCCCGGCACGCAGATGCTCTGCCCCATACATTGGGAGAGAATCGTATCCGTGAGGAGGTTGGACGAGGACCTGCCGGAATACGTCTACGACCTCACCATCGAACCGACCCACTCCTTCATGGCCAATGGCTTCGTCGTTCACAACACCGCCGCCGCCGTGAAGGACGACTTCGGCGATGGCCGCTGGACCTTGGAGGCCGGTGCCCTGGTGCTCGCCGACAAAGGATTGGCATGCATCGACGAGTTGGACAAGATGACCACCCAGGACCGTTCGTCACTCCACGAGGCCATGGAGTCGCAGCGCATCTCGGTGGCCAAGGCCGGTATCACCGCCACGCTGCAGTGCAGGTGCTCGTTGCTCGCCGCCGCCAACCCCAAGTACGGCCGGTTCGAGGAGTTCTCCAACATCTCGGAGCAGATCGACCTCCCACCCGCACTGATGTCCCGTTTCGACATGATATTCGTCCTGACGGACAAACCGGACTCCGTCCGTGACAAGAACATCACCGAGCACATCCTCAAGGCCCACCGCCGTGGACAGGTGCGTTGCTACGACGACCACAGCAACGTCGACGGCATAGACTGTGACTCCATCATGGACTCCACCTCGGCCATCAAGCCGATCTATGACACCGACTTCCTGCGCAAGTACGTCGCCTACTCGAAGAGGATAACGCCCATCCTCACCGAGGAGGCCAACCAGATCATACACGACTACTACCTGGACATCAGGAAGCTGGGCGAGGCCGCCGACTCGTCGGTGCCGATAACCGCCCGACAGCTCGAAGCGTTCGTGCGTCTCTCCGAGGCCTCGGCGCGGGCGCGGCTCAGCCGTACGGTCAGCAAGGAGGACGCCGACCGTGCCGTACGCATCGTTCGTTACTACCTGGAGAAGATCGCCGGCACGCAGACCGGTGTGTTCGATATCGATAAGGTTGCCACCGGCGTGCCCAAGGCGCAGCGCAGCAACATCAACACCGTCCGCGACATCTTCCGCAAGCACTCCGGCGACCATGGCATAAACATGGAGGAGCTGAAACTGCATGCGGAGAAGGAAGGCATCTCCGAAGGGGACCTGCTGAGCATAATCAAGAAGATGAAGAGTAACGGCGACATCTACAAACCCAACAGTCGCCATGAGACCTACAGGATGCTATAGGATGGTGGTAAACTGACGATAAACGTGCGAATACACCGCCGTCAAGGCGAACACCTGGTCGCCGCCTGCGACGGCGGCCTCGAGGACCGCGTACTGCGGGACGGCAAGATAAAGATGACCGTGCACCGCTCCTTCTACTGTGCCGAGGAGGTCGATGAGGACACCCTCCGCAACCGATTGGAGATGGCCACCGTCGCCAACCTCGTCGGCGAGAGATGCGTGGCGGTGGCGGTGGACATGGGTCTCGTGGACAAGGAATGCGTGCTGATGATAGACGGCGTGCCCCACGCCCAGATGGCGAGACTGTGACCATGTTCTGTGTGAAGTGCGGCGCGGACGGCGAGACCTTCAAGGGCCGATGCATGCACTGCTTCCTGGAGGGCAGGCAGCTGTTGCTGCTCCCGCCCTTCGTCGACCTCGACCGTTGCACCGGTTGCGACGAGTTCTACGTGGACAAGAAGTGGCGCACGACCTCGGCGGAGAATGCCGCCGAGGAGGCCGCCATCAACGCCCTGAAGGCCATCGCTGAAGCCAGGATCGAGGCGGTCGGCGCCCAGACCATCAGACAGGACGACAAGAACTTCATGGTCAAGATGGACGCCGACCTGGAGATCGACGGCCATCACGTCTCCGCGTAGGCGGAGACCGTGGTGCGCCTCAAGAACACCGTCTGCCACCGCTGCTCCCGTCAGCTCGGGAACTACTACGAAGCGATCCTCCAGCTGCGCGGCAGCAACAAGGACATGGACAAGGGCGTCCGCGACGCGATGATGAACCGGGTGCTCGATAAGGTGGAGGCGGCCGCCGTGAACAACCGTCAGATGTTCATCTCCAAGGTCCAGGAGATGCACGGAGGGCTGGACTTCTACATGTCCTCGATGTCTTTGAGCAAGGGGATCGCCCGCGACCTGTCCCACGAGTTCGGGGCGGAGGTCAAGGAGTCATCCACCCTGGTGGGTAAGAAGGACGGCGATGACATGTACCGTCTGACCTACCTCGTCCGCCTCCCGCCCTACAAGCTGGGGGATGTGGTGGAGCATCAGGGTAAGCCGTATCATCTGGTGCAGATCAACAAGCAGGGCGGCAAGTTACTGTCCCTGAACGACTTCCGCATCACCAGCATACGGCCGATGGAGATGCATTCCATCAAGGTCCTCGGCACCGAGAAGGACATCGCCGACGCCGTGGTCGTCGCCCGCTACGACGGCGAGGTACAAGTTCTCAACCCCTTCACCTACGCCACCGTGGCGCTACGCGTCCCGCAAGGATACGATGTCGGCGAGACGGTGCGGGTGTTCAGTCTCGAAGGCGACCTGTTCCTCATACCCTGAAGGTCAATCGCAGACCTTATCTTATGCGAGGGTGATGACCGCCCCATGATAATCCTGCCCGAGTCCTGGGAGGACGTGGTTGTCCGCCTGCTGAGGATGTCCGAGACCCATCTCCCCGCGGATGTCAGCTGGGCCTTGGAGGCTGCCGCCGCCTGGGAGGGCGGAGACATCGCCAGGTCGCAGCTCGGCACCATCCTCGACAATTCATCCAAGGCCGAATTCCTCGCCCGCCCCATGTGCCAGGACACGGGACTACCGGTGTTCTTCGTCACCGGCAGGATACCCGCGGACATCGAGGACAGCATAGCCGCCGGTGTGAAGAGGGCCACCAAGGAGATCCCTCTGCGCCCCAACGCCGTCGATCCGCTGAGCCGTGAGAACAGCGGCGACAACGTCGGCAGCGGTGTGCTGGTCCACTACCGTCCCATGGACGTTCCTTACACCGAGCTCACGGTGCTACCGAAAGGCGCCGGTTCGGAGAACATGAGCCGTCTGGCCATGCTGACGCCCTCCGACGGCGAGGACGTGGTCAAAGATTTCGTCGTCCGTACCGTGCTGCAGTCCGGGGGAAGGCCCTGCCCACCCACCATCGTCGGTGTCGGCATCGGCGGCACCGCCGATGCCTGCATGTCGCTCGCCAAGGAGGCGTTGCTCATGCCCCTGGACAGCCGCAATCCCGACGAGCGTCTGCGTAAGATGGAGGAGGATCTTTTCATACGCTTGAACAGCAGCGGCCTCGGGCCCATGGGCCTGGGCGGGGACAGCACCGTCCTCGGCGTCAAAATCAAGATGGCCAGTTGTCACACTGCCAGTATGCCGGTGGCGGTAAACCTCAACTGTTGGGCCGCCCGACGGGCCACTGCGCGTATGAACGATGACGGCAGTGTGAGGTACACACAGGGGGCCTTGGAATGAAACGCATCAACAGCCCGATGAGCGAAGAGGACGCCCGTTCCCTCCGCGCCGGTGAGACCGTTTTCCTCGCCGGCACCATGATCACCGCCCGCGATAAGGCCCATATGCGGGCTTTGCAGATGAGCTCCTCCGGTGAGGCCGTCGATATATTCGAAGGAGCGACCGTCTACCACTGCGGCCCCATCATGGGCGGGGACGATGGTCTCAAGGTGATCGCCGCCGGTCCGACCACGTCGGCAAGGATGAACATGCTCGCCCCCCGGGCGATACGTGAGCTCGGCATCCGCGCCATAATCGGCAAGGGCGGCATGTCCAAGGAGACCCATGACGCATTGGTGGAGAAGGGCGGGGTGTACCTGGCGGCCACCGGCGGCGCGGCGGTCACTCTCGCCGAGGGCATCAAGGAGGTCACGGCAAGGGAGTGGGAAGACCTGGGCATGGCGGAGTCCGTCTGGACCATGAGGGTGAAGGACTTCGGCCCCCTGGTGGTGGCCATGGACTCCCAGGGGCGCAGCCTTTACGATGAGGTGGAACAACGGGTCCGAAAGAACACCGGGCTCTGACCCTTCGTCCCTGTGGTCCAGGGTATCGCAAGTTTTAATAGTAAACAATCGTAAATAAGACAGCCATGAGCAACGGCAGGGAGGCTATCGAGTCAGCACTCGAGCGTGAGCACGTGGACCGCATACCGGCGATGTACCAGTACCTCGCCGCCGGTCCGGGCCCGTTCAACGCCATCGGCCTGGAGATGCAGGAGTGCTACCACGACGCGGAGAAGTTCGCCCGCGCCACCGCTGCGGTGAGGGACGCCTACGGCTACGACAACATCATGGCCGGCTGGGGCTGCATCCTGCTGGAGGCGCATGCGATGGGGACGGAGATCGATTTCCCGCGCAGCAACGGATACCCCCAAGGCACGGGACCCTTCCTCGCCGACCCCGCCAACATCGAGTCCTTGGAACCGGTGGACCCCATGGACAACGAGCTCCTCCGGGTACGTATGCAGGCCTCGGAGATCCTCGCCTCCCGTTACGGGAAGGAGTTCGCCGTCATGGGCAACATGGTGGCCCCGGCGGTGGTCGCCTGGGAGCTCCGCGGTTACGAGGGCTACCTGATGGACATGTTCTTCGAGAAGGAGTTGGCCCACCGCTACCTCTCGGTCATAGTGGAGTCACTCCGTATGCATGGCGAGAGGTTGTCCGAGATGGGTGTGGACATGATATTCTTTGAGGACGACTTCACCGCTTCCCAGGAGTATGCTCCTTTGGAATCGATGCGGGAGTTTGACCTTGAGTATGCGGTGCCCTGCGTGAAGACCCTCCGCGGCATGGGCCACAAGGTCATCGTGCACAACTGCACCAAACTTCCGCTGGTGGAGGAGCAGGTGAACGCCCTGAGGCCGGACGGCATACACTACAACGCCGACAACGTCCCCGACCACGAGGAGATGTGCCTGCGTCTCAAGGGAAAGGTCTGCTTATGCCCCGGGGTCGATGAGGGTCTGGTCTACGAAGGGCCGGCGGAGAAGATCGCCGCCACGGTCCGTCGCATCGCGTCACATGTGGCCGACCACGACGCGTTCATAATGTCATCCGCGTACGAGGTGCCGTTCAAGACCAAGGACGAGAACCACCTGGCATTGATCGATGCCATAAGGTCCCTGCGCTGACCTATTCCTCATCATCCGAAGGGATGTACAGGGAGCCAGGGTCCCGCAGTATGCGGTTGCGGACGATCAGCGTGATCACCACGAACCCCAAGGATACCCCGAACGCGATTATCATCAGAGAATGGGCCAAATCCTGCCCGAGCAGGTAGGAGCGGTCTATCTTCTTCAGGTCGAAGTCCGCCACCAGCACATCGCTGGCGTTGATCCTTATCTCCTTCTCGGTGTTGACGTAGTCGTTCCTCTCCACCTTCAGGGTGTATTTCCCGGTGGGTATGCCGACGAACTCGTACTCGCCGCGGGAGTCGGTGTTGATCACATCCACCTCGACCCCGTCGCTGTCGATGAGACGGATGGTGGCATCGGATATCATGAAGGTGCCGTTGAACACCTTACCCTCGACACTGCCATAGGCCTCCCTCATCGCCAAGGGGTTGTAGAGGGTCTTGTTGCTGCTGAGCACGATCTCCTCCGGCACTATCCATTGTATGAAGGCATCCCGGCTCACGCTCACCTCGTAGACACCTTCGACCAGATCGTCGAAATGGAAATTACCGTCGGCATCACTCAGGGTGCTGGTCGGTGGCAGGGCGCCACTGGCAAGTACGACGGTGACGTTGACTCCCTCTAGACCTCCCTGCGCGGTCTCCACCTTGCCGTTCAGGGAGTACTTGTTCAAAGCCGTCAATTGG
>PWJQ01000020.1 GCA_003560875.1 Methanomassiliicoccaceae archaeon | reverse complement strand
CTTTGTGGGCCAGGGTCCCGGCGATGTTCTCCTGACCGCCGAGGGCGACCACAGTCCCATCCCCTGGAGCTTTCAACCATGCCGGAGTGTGGCCCCGGGAACGCCGTATGAAGGATTCACCGCCGTCGAAGACCCTGATGACTGAATCATCAGCACGGTTGAGGATCTCCTGGTCATGGAGCAGATAGGCGTCCGCGTCCATGGACCGGATGTTATAGTCATCGAGGATCATCGGCTCCCCCGGGACGTTCGCAGAGGTCATGACCAATGCGTCTCCCTTGAGATGCTGGAACAAAAGATGCTGCATGCCGGTGTAGGGCAGGAACAGGCCGATGCTGTCCAATCCCGGGGATGCATCCTCAGTTGATCGCCCGTATTTCTTGGGAACCAGCACTATGGGCCTTTGAGGAGAGGTTAGGGCCTTGACCTCATCATCGTCAGGGTCGGAATATCTCCGGGCCGCTTCAAGGTCCCTGACCATCACAGCGAAGGGCTTCTGCTCACGGCCGTACCATCGCCGCATCTGGGGTATGTTCTCCATTGTGCAGCATATATGCATCCCGCCCCAGCTCTTCGCCACGCCGATCGCGCCGTCCTCCAACATCCTCGCGAATCCTTTGATGGCAGAATCGGTCGTATCGACCCCATCGGCGACCAGACGGTAGCGGGGTCCACAGTCCGGACAGCATACTGTCTGGTGGTGGAACCTCCTATCTCCCGGGGATGAATACTCCTCCTCACATTTCGAACAGGGTTCGAACTTTGAGAAAGCGGTATTAATACGGTCGTAAGGGAGATCCGATATCAATGTGAACCGCGCACCGCAATCCGTGCAGCTGGTGAACGGATATCCTCTTCTGCGGTCGTTAGGGTCGTACATCTCCTTGAGGCATTCCGGGCATATGGCCGTGTCCACCGGTATTCCCGCCCCCTTCTCACCTTTGGTCGAGGGGATTATCCGGAAGCCGTTCTCGCCGGTCGTTTCCGAATCTAGAACGTCAACCCTCTCCACATGGGCGAGCGGCGGTAGGGAGTCCGTCAGCCTGTCAAGGAATTCCTTATGGTCCCCGTCCAACTCGATGACCACATTGCCACCGTTGTTCTGGACCCAACCATTGAGACCCATGGATTCGGCTATCCTGTGGACGGCGGGTCGGAATCCGACGCCTTGGACTATACCATGGACGACCAGTCTCATGATGCTGTCCAGCGTGAGGAGTGTATTTATTGATTTGCGACCTAACGTATCACGGTTCAGACGGCCTTGGCGGGATTGTTCAGGAACTCCCCGTCCGTCACCGGTTCAACGTCACGTGATAGGACCATGGCAATCTCCTCGCTGACCATTCTGGCTGCTTTACGGGAGCAGGGGCTGTCATCCAGTATGAAATTGCCCAGCATCGGTATTATCAGGCCCTCCCGTTGATATTTCAAAAGATAGAAGACAGCACCGATGAACTGGGTGGTCAGAAACGGGGCATCGATGCATATCTCCGGTTTGACGTCCTGGATGCTGCACCGGTTCTCCCGACTCAAAAAATGACAGGGGTCGGTTCTGCTGAAGAACCATTTATCGTCTTCGCGTGAAAGGTATTCATCGCAGAAAGAGGATCTCTCAATGTTCAGGTGTTCGGATATACGGGCGATCTCATGATCTTGGACGATTATTCTTTTCTGATGGCAGCAGACGCCACAGGACTCACAGGGCACCATCTGGTTAATCCGCGCAGAAACCCCGTAGGCCATGTCCAGGTCCTTGAGTGTCTCCGGCAGTAAGGGTCCCTCACTGTCAATGAAATACTTATCGCGGTATCTCTGCGTCATCAGCCGTCCCGACTCCCCGCTCCTGCGGGGCGACAAACGGATGAAAACATTTCGCTATTTAATACATGATATCCGGATTTCAATCCTAATCAGAGACGATTGGTTCCACAGACGATTTTATCTATTGCTTCGTTTTATCTGCATTCTGAGGTTCAACGATGGACGAAGTCAGAGAAGGACTGTTGTACACCGAGTCGCACGAGTGGATAAAGCAACTGGGGAACGGAACTGTGCGTATCGGAGTCAGTGACCACGCCCAGCATGAGCTAGGCGACATAGTTTTCGTTGAACTCCCGACCGTGGGCAAGGTCATCGCCAAAGGGGACGAGATCGGAGCCTTGGAAAGCGTCAAGACCGTTGAGCCAATCTATTCTCCGCTGAGCGGGAAAATCATATCGGTGAATGAGGGTCTCGAGGACCGCTCCGAGGTTATGAACGAATCACCTTATGACGATGGATGGTTGGCCGAGATCGAGATCACAGAACCAACCGAGCTGCAGGATCTGCTGGACAGTTCCACCTACATACAGACCTTGAAGGATTGAATCTCAGACCTCAGGTGCGCTCTCAGCGGCCGATGAGCATCTGCATTTCCTCTCCACGATCCGTGGCAGGGTCTTTTCCAGTAACTTGGAGACCTTGTGGAGGTTATCCTTCATGGTCTTCATGACCATGTCGAAACTCACAGGACTGTCTTTCCAGACATCATAGTCGGTGACCATCGCCAGGCTACAATAGCACATCCCCATCTCCCTGGCCAACTGGCATTCAGGCACCAGGGTCATCCCGATCACGTCAGCGAAGTTCTTGAACATCATACTCTCGCCCTTGGTCGAGAAACGCGGGCCCTCTATGCACACATAGGTCCCCTGACTGTGGATGTACAGTCCCAGGCGGTCGCCCTCTTTACGGAAAGCCTCCGTGATGTGGGGGCAGAAAGGGTCGGCGATACTCAGGTGGAACGTTTCCGGACCGTCGAAGAAGGTGTAATCCCTGGTCTTGGTGAAATCTATGAACTGGTCGACGATCACCAACTGCCCTGGTTCATACTCCTCTTTCAGAGAGCCGACTGCGCAGGGCGAGATGATGGCCTCGACACCGAGTTCCTTCATCGCATATATGTTGGCATGATAAGGCACCATGTGCGGAGGGTGCTGATGCTGCTCTCCGTGTCTTGGAATGAATGCGACATCGACATCGTAGAGTTTACCCAGCAGCACATCACCGGATGGCTTACCATAAGGGGTGTCCATGTCAACCCTCTCCTCCAAAATGAAACAATCGGGGTCATAGACCCCCGAACCGCCGATAATCCCGATCCTGGACTTCATAAATCCAATAGGAGGATATCTCCTATAAAAATCAGAGCTGGCGGATTATCTCGAGAGGTGCCACCCTTACCGCCTCATGGGCATCCATCTCATCCATGCCGGCGCCCAAGGCCACCGTAATCGCCCGGTCCTCGGACATGAGGTCCGAAGGCGCATGGGCATCGGAGTTGACGACCAGGGTCGCCCCGGCTTCGAGACCCACCCTGGCTACGTGACCGTTGGTGAGGCTGTGTCCCTTGCGACCGGTTATCTCGAGTGCAACACCGTTCATCACCGCCATCTCCGCCTCAGGTTTCGTGATGAACCCCGGATGGGCCAGGATATCAACGTCCGGGTTCTCCACCGCCATCTTGTTCGTGCCTTTGGCCACCGGTTCCATCACCGTCTCACCATGAACGACGATTATCTGTGCACCGAGCTGTCTCGCCCTCTTGACCAAGGTGTCGATGAGTCGCGGCGGCACATGTGTTATCTCCACGCCCGGTATGGTCCTGATGTAGTCCTCACTCAACTCAGTTGCACTCAGCACCTGGTCGATCGCCGATTCGATGTTCGTCATGTCAACGTGGTCGGTTATCGCGATGGCCTCATGACCGGCATTCATTGCCCTGGCTGCGAGCTCTGCCGGCAACAGTTCCCCATCGCTGATCAGACTATGGGTGTGGAGATCTATCCTCATCCTCTTCTCTCCGTGAGTTTCTTGAACGCTTTGTCTAAAGGCATGCCGGTGGCGACCACCGCCACCATGACGTGGTAAACGAGGTCGGCGAGTTCCCATGCCATCTCCGCATCCTCCCCGTCTTTTATCGCTAAAGCCAGTTCTCCAGCCTCTTCGATGATCTTCTTGCACATCAGGTTCTCGTCACTCATCAGCCGACAGGTGTAACTAGCCTCTTTGGGGTTGTCCTTACGGTCCTGGATGGCTCGGAACAGCTCTGGTATGATGGCCATCGTACCGGAAGTGTCGCCTGAGACATGCTCATAGAAGCAGCTCGGCTCTCCGGTGTGGCATGCGTCACCGATCTGTTCGACCCTAACCAACAAGGTAACCTTGTCACAATCCGTCTCTATCGATTTGATGTACTGGAAGTGACCGGAGGTGTCTCCTTTACGCCACATCTCCTTGCGGCTGCGGGACCAGAAATGAGTGTTGCCCGTCTCCTCCATCAGCCGTACGGCCTCACGGTCGGCCCATGCAACCATCAGTACCTCGTTCGTGAGGTAATCCTGAACGACCACCGGTATGAGACCGTCGGCATCATAACGTAGGTCCATCATCTCACATGCACCCCTTTGTCCTTGAGATATTCCTTGACCTCGGCGACGGTGTGTTCACCGTAATGGAATATGGAGGCGGCCAATGCCGCCGATGCATCGGTCTGTGAGAACACCTCGTGTATGTGTTCGATGGAGCCGCAGCCTCCTGACGCTATCACCGGTATGGTGACCTCATCGGCGATCATCGCGGTCAGTGCCAAGTCATAACCGTCCTTGGTTCCGTCGGCGTCCATCGACGTGAGCAGTATCTCCCCGGCGCCCAGGTCCTGCACCCGTTTGGCCCATTCCACGGCGTCAAGTTCAGTCTCCTTGTTCCCTCCGTGGGTGTATACCTTCCAGGAGTCCCCGTGTCTCTTAGCGTCTATCGCCACCACGACGCACTGCCTTCCGAAATCCTCAGCGCAAACGGAGATCAATTCCGGCGAGTATACGGCGGCAGAGTTGACTGAAACCTTGTCGGCGCCGGCGTTCAAAGCCTCCCTCATATCGTCACGGTTGCGGATGCCGCCTCCGACGGTCAAGGGTACGAAGAGCTTCGCAGCCGTCTCCTCGACTATCCTGAGGGTGGTCTGCCTCGCCTCCTGTGTGGCGGAGATGTCCAGGAAGGTAACCTCGTCAGCGCCCTGCCTCTCATACTCCGCAGCGAGTTCGGGGGGATGGCCCACGTTCTTAAGATTTTTGAATTTGATACCCTTAACGACTTTCCCGTCTTTCACATCCAGACAGGGGATTATCCTCCTTGCCAGCATATCAAACGCTCCTCTTCACACCGCCTTTGGTGCTCAACTCATCTTCTCTGGGCACCAGGGCTTGTCTCAGGCATATACCTAGTGATTTGAAAGCCCCCTCCACGATATGATGGTCATCGAATCCCCTCATGACCATGACGTGCAGGGTCATACCCATTGCCATGGCGAACGATCTGAGGAAGTGGTGGTAGATTTGATCCGGGCACTCGATGTCCACGTATGGGCGGTCAACAAGGTCGACGGTGGTCATGACCAGGGCATCGTCCATGGCCACCGTTGCGGATGACATCCTCGCGATGGGACTCTCCCCGATGGCCTCCTTCAGGCCTTGGCCCAGAACAATGCCCACATCCTCTATCAGATGATGGATATCGTCGCCCTCGGCCCGTAAGGTTATGTCGATACCCGAATATCGTCCCAGGGTCTCGAGCATATGGGCGAGGAAACGGTCCTCGCATTCGATGTCCTGTCCTCCCCTCCCATCTATCGTCAACGAAAGGCTTATGCAGGTCTCTTTGGTTTCGCGGGATATTGTTGCGCTTCTGGTCATGATGCCCACATGGGTCGATTAACTTCTGATTATGTAACCTTTGCTTAATCTTAAATGACAATCCAACAAAGTGGACGCGTATATGACGTGTTTTAAGACATTCAGTCAACGAAACATATGATACAACCTTTATAATCGGATAAAACATTCATCCATTGGGTAGGGATGTTCCGGGCGATATATGTGGACCATGAGACTGGTCTATTGGAAGTGACAAAACGATTCCTAGAGAAGGACCCTAGGATATCGGAGGTTTTGATAACCGATTCTCCCGAGGAGGCCTTGGAGTTGGCCTTATCGGGCAAGGCCGATGTGATGGTGTCGGACTACGAGATGCCAAGGATGGACGGCCTTGAACTCTTGAAGGCGATGCGTTCGAACGAATGCGACATCCCCTTCATCCTTTTCACCGGTCGAGGCCGGGAGAGTGTCGCCATAGATGCCATAGACAACGGGGCCGACTTCTACATTCAGAAAGGTGGCGACCCTCGGTCGCAATTCGTCGAACTCGTCCATAAGATGAATATCGCCTATGAGAAATGGAGTCAGAAGAGGGAGTTGGAGACATTCTCCGACATCGTGAGGAGCATGGACACGGCGATTGGGACCATACACATTGATGAGGACGACATCTGGTCGAGTAATGTGCAGAGTTTGAACCGTGCCGCCAATAAGATGTTCCCCCATATCGATCTGGATATTTATCCCACATTAAGGGAGGTCAGTCAAGGGAGTCTCTCAGCGGTTTTTGAGGAGAACATATCTGAATTATCCAAGGTCTATATGACCGGCAATCCT
>PWJQ01000030.1 GCA_003560875.1 Methanomassiliicoccaceae archaeon | reverse complement strand
GCCAAGAGGTCATCGGCCGTCTGCCGAAGGGCTCCGGCCCCTTCGGATTCCATCCTGAATTTGAGTATCCCCTCCTCGTAAGAGGTCTGGACGTAACCTTCGTTATCAGGATTGAGCGAGGCCGATATGGAGTTCGCTCTATCTTCCTCCGCACAAGGGACGGAGATTTCTAGACTGTAATGGCGCAGGTTATTCACCTTTTTTCTGGCGGAACAGGCTGATCGGGGGTGACGCCGTAGTATCTGGTGCGTGCCTTTCCGAAGGGACAGCCCTCCGGTCCGAACTTGGCCAAGTGCGCATTCTGTTTCTCCATTGCTTTGGGATCCCCTGCTCTGGCCTTCTTGCATTCTGGACATATTTTCTCACAGAATATCGGTTTCCATGCCATGTTTTATAAGACTGTTAACAGGCCTTAAAAACCTTTCCACGTAAAATTATTACGATTGGTATGGACGGACCTCTTTATATA
This sequence comes from Methanomassiliicoccaceae archaeon, assembly GCA_003560875.1. GTDB lineage: Archaea > Thermoplasmatota > Thermoplasmata > Methanomassiliicoccales > Methanomethylophilaceae > PWHV01. Next base: position 6,148 of record PWJQ01000030.1, on the reverse strand, counting down.
CTCACAGTTTAATGATAACCCTGAGTGAATTGAAATGGCAGGTATGAGCAATATTAAAGCAATAGGCATCATGGCCGCGGTAATTGTAATAATTTCACTTTTCCTGCCTTGGATGGTTGGGACCGCCGAGATTTTCGGAGTGACGGATTCCACCGATTTTACGGGAACTGACATATACAACGAGGGAGACCAGGAGTACAGGAGTTACCCGGCATTTGCGGCGATTGCTGCCGTTCTGTTCGGCGCTTTGATGCTCATTGATAAGAGAGGCTTTCCCTCAGCAATCGTTGGAATGGTATTGGGTCTCGCAGTCATCATAAGTTGCATGCTCACATACCAATCGTTGTCAGAGTACGGGTTCGATTACCTCGGCGCCACCTATGAGGTTTCAATGGGTTACGGAATGATCCTGGCTATTATTGGGGGATTGGGTATGATAGTCTCGGCGTACCTAGCTAACCAATAGTCAAATCCTAATCCGAGTCTTTGTCTTGAAGGAACTCAATGACATTGCTCTCTTTCTGTAAGGCCCGCGATTTAGATATCAGCCCTGCCTCCATCCATGCCGCGGTAATGACGCCGGATGGAACTGCACAATTTGCACTCATCTTCACCGTCCGGAACCTATCCAGAATCCTGCTGTTCATTTTGTCTGTCAGGTCCACTATTGTCAGGTCCTTCTGTTCTTCTACATACTCCTTGACATTCTCACAAGAGCTTGCGGCCTTGACATCATAGTTTCCATTCTCATTGGTACTGACTGTGACGGTGCTTATTTTCTCACAGATGTTCATATGAATCCTAACTCTACTAGACATGCATCTTCCTCCATTGACTTCGGATTAGATTATTTCAATTATATTTGAAATACATCCCGATATATGAGTTTGTTGCGCACCGTATCGTATGAACCTCGAGAACTGATGAAAACAGCAATATGATTCAAGGTGAAGGATTTCCGTCGAACGGTTCATGGAGAAAATACCGGAATGATTTTTCAAACCGCTTGTCTGGATATGATTGTGGTAGTCCCGGGAGGATTCGAACCCCCGTCGCTGGCTCCAAAGGCCGGCATGATTGACCACTACACTACGGGACTATATTGTCGGGATTCTAATTCAGATATATAACCATGGTCAATCGACTGGCTGCCCGAAGAGATGTGTACGGGCACTTCCAGTTATCATGACCCAGATATTCCCTCCGAGCATCGGTCCGGAGGGAACGACCACCGGACGGTAACAATCACTACGGCATATCATGGTGCCTTTACTCCCATTCTCGGAGACCGTGACTTCCATCTGTCCGCCCACCAGGGTGGCGTTTTTCTCATCGCCGATCGTGAACCTCAGAGCGGTCATCTCACGGGAACGGGCCTTGCTTATCCTGCCGTGGGGACGGCCGGGCAGATCGGCGGCCGGTGTGCCGGGGCGGGGGGAGAAACGGGTCACGTTGATTATGTCCGGTTCCACTCTGCGCATGATGGCCATGCTCATATCATGATCCTCTTCCGTTTCCCCTGGGAATCCGACGATGGAATCAGTTGCTATGCTCGCCGATGGGCATCTGGACCTTATGACGTCCACCAATGTGACGAACTCGTCCGGCGTGTACCTACGACCCATCGACCTCAGTATCTTCACGCTGCCGCTCTGCACCGGAATGTGAAAGAACCGGTACACCCGGGCATCATCCATCACGTCCAAGAGACGGTCGGCGATCCTCATCAGACTCTCAGGGTTCATCATGCCCAGGCGGATACGGTGGTCGCCGTCGAACCTTAGAAGCGTTTTCAGGAGTGCTACCAAGTCCGTCCCGGTGTCAGTACCGTAGGCGGCGCAGTCCTGGGAGGCGAGGAGGATCTCCTTCGCCCCGGCTTCAAGCTCCTTCTTGAAACGGGCGGTTATCTCGTCGATGCTTTGACTCACAAGCGTCCCCCGGGCGTGGCGGGTGATGCAGTAGGTGCAAGAGCCGAGACAACCCTGGGCGATGGGGATGATTGATGTGGCGTCAGTGGTTGTTTGGAGTTTTGGCTCGGAGAGGTCACCACAACCGTAGCGGTGCGTGAAAATCTCCCGGAAACGCGTATAGTCGCTGGGCGGTATTATCAGTGAACCAGGGGACATCTCTTCGATGACCTCCTCCTGGACCTTGGCCATGCAACCGGTCACCACCACCTCCTTCCCCTGAGAGCGCAATTCCTGCATACGCCTGAGCATGCGTATCTCAGTGGTCTCCACGACCGTGCAGGTGTTGAGAATGATTATGTCCGCATCCTCTGATGAGGAGCATGTACAATGGCCTGATATGGCCAGATCCCGGGAGAGGCCATGGCCCTCCCCCTGGTTCATGGTGCAACCGTAGGATTCTACGTGTACCTTCATATCCCGCAGTAGGTCACTGGGTGACGTCTTCCTGTGTCACCATTCCGTAGGCGGTGCTGCCGGAGATCTTGGTGACCTTCACCCTGACCTTGGTGCCTTTAATGGTTCCAGGCACGAAGATGACACGGTTGTTGAACTTGGCGACACCGTCGCCCTTCTTGCCCACATCGTGTATGAACAGCTCGTAGACCCCTCCCTCGCGTAGTTCGTTGGAGAGGTTGGACTTGATGGTCTTGCGCACATGCACGGGACGGTGGGCTCCGCAGGCATCGCACTCCAGAGTCATGATCCTGCCGTCCTTCACCATACGGGTGTCAGGCCTTCCGCACTCTGAGCAGACCACGAATGTGTCGCTGTAATTGTCGATACGCTCCATGAGCTGGGCCGCACTGAGTTTGGCCTTGAATATCGCCCTTCTACCGTCCAGGTTACCCGGAGTCCCCATCTCACGGAGCAGGAACTGCAGCATGTGCTCAGGGTCCCGGCGCAGGGCGTCGGTGATGTCGACGAAATTCCTGAGAACGGTAATCTTACCCTCTTGCAGTATATCGGGCTCGGGGATGTTGAACCTCTCGTGCTTCTCGATGGTCTCGGGGAGCTTCCCCTTGGCCCTGTCCAACAACTCCAGGTAATCGTCTGCCATGGTATCGATGCTCGATTATGGATAAAGGTTATAAAAGGTTTGGCGTCAGGTCCCTTGCGCCCTTCTGGGGCGCGGCGTCCGCTTCAGAAGGATTTCTTCCTATCCAGAGCGGCACGCAGAAGCCCCGAGTGCAAGGGTGAAGGACGCTCGGGACGTGACTTGAATTCAGGATGGAACTGGGTCGCCATGAAGAAAGGGTGTCCTTGCAGCTCCCCCATCTCCATTCGGTGGCCCTCTTCACAGCGGCCGGTGAATATCCAGCCCGCCTTCTCGAATGATTCTATGTAATCAGGGTTGACCTCGTACCGGTGCCTGTGCCTTTCCCAGACCTCTGTTGCACCGTAGAGGGAATGTGCTTTGGAACCCTCCTTGATGTTGACCATCTCGGCCCCCAGCCGCATGGTCGCCCCTTTCGCCTCCAGCCCTTTCTGTTCTGGCATAATGTCGATCACCGGACTCGATGTGGACGCATCGAACTCCGTGCTGTTAGCATCTTGGAGGCCCATAAGGTCACGGGCGATCTCGATCGTTGCCACCTGGAATCCGAGACAAACCCCGGCGTATGGGAGCTTGTTCTCACGGGCATAGCGGGCGGCGGCGATCTTCCCCTCCACTCCGCGTATACCAAAGCCACCGGGTACGAGGATACCGTGCACATCACCCATGACTTTGGCGGGGTCTTCGTTTATGAGACGATCGCTGTCTACGAAAACGAAACAGACTCCACAATCCTCCATGGCCCCGGCATGGTTGAGCGCTTCAAGATGGCTCAGATAGGAATCGGCCAGGTCCGTGTACTTGCCCACGATGGCGATGTTGACGTGTTCGCGGGGTTCGATGATGCGTTTCAAGAAGCCCTCCCAGGTCCTCAGGTCGATCTGCTTCGTCAGAGGTTTGAGTCTCATCTTGCGTACTATAAGGTCAGAGACTCCCTGTCGCTCGAGTATGATCGGCACTTCGTAGATGGAGCGGGCATCAGGCGCGGAGACGACCGCATCCTTGGAGACATCGCAGAACATGGATATCTTGGCCTTGATGCCCTCATCAAGGTAATCCGATGCACGACCGACGATCACGTCGGGCTTGATTCCCAAGGCCATCAGCTCTTTGACCGAGTGCTGGGTGGGCTTTGTCTTCTGCTCACCCACCGAACCGAGTATGGGCACCAGAGTGGTGTGCACGAAAGTACAGTTCTCATCCCTGCCCACCTCCACCGACAGTTGCCGGACCGCTTCCAGGAAGGGCATGGACTCGATGTCCCCGACTGTCCCTCCCAACTCAACGATCGTGACGTCGGAGTTGCTGTCCCTGGCGACCTTGGTGATCCTTTCCTTGATCTCATTTGTCACATGAGGGATTATCTGGACGGTCTTGCCGAGGTAATCACCACGGCGTTCCTTGTCAATCACCGTCTGATAGACCTTACCAGTGGTTATGTTGTTACCACTGGTCATGCTTATGTCCAGGAACCTCTCGTAGTTGCCGAGGTCGAGGTCGACCTCGCCACCGTCATCGAGCACGTAGACCTCTCCGTGCTCGAAGGGGTTCATCGTTCCGGCATCTATGTTCAGATAGGGGTCTATCTTGATTGCGGAGACTTTTAAGCCACGGCATTGCAGCAGCTTACCGATAGAAGAAGCGGTGATTCCTTTCCCAAGGCCGGAAAGGACGCCTCCCGTTACGAAAATGAACTTCATGTTTCCCACGGGGTCAGAAGATGGCCTGGATTGTATATAATGTTCTTGATTGGATTCACTGGATGGAATCGTTCATCGGGTAGCTTCCGAGGATGCGAAGGAACACGCACTCCTCCTCCAATGCCGAGAGCGCGGCGGAGACATGAGGGTCATCGGCATGTCCCTCCATATCCATGAAGAACACGTAATCCCAGTTCCTGACCTTGGATGGACGGCTCTGTATCATGGTGAGGTTTATGTCCTCCCTTTTGAAGGAATGGAGCACATCGTAAAGGGCACCGGGTCTGTCCTTGAATGCGAAGCATATCGAGGTCTTGTCGTCACCGGTAGGCGGCGGTGATGTGTTGGAGAGAACGAGAAAACGGGTGCTGTTATTGGGATTGTCCTCGATGGCCTCCTGCAATATCGGTATTCCGTACAGTTTGGAAGCCATACGGGAGGCTATAGCGGCTTTGTTGTCCCGCAAAGACCTCTGAGCGGCATCAGCGGTGCTCTTGACCTCCTTGAGTTCCGCCCTGGGAATCCTCTCCTTTATCCACTCGCGGCATTGACCGAACACCTGCGGATGGGAGTATACGAGGTCGATGTCCTCTATCGGCCCATTCGACAGCAGACAGTGGTGGATCCTCAGATTGACCTCTGCACATATCTGGACCGTTGAATTGACCAGAAGGTCCAGGGTGTATGTCACCGCTCCCTCGGTGGAGTTCTCCACGGGGACGACTCCGAAGCGGGAACGCCCGGACTCTACGTCTTTGAACACGGAAGATATGCTTTCGCTAGGGACGAGTTCGGCATTGGTGCCGAAGCGCCTATGCGCTGCCTGGTGGGTGAATGATGCCGGTGGACCCAGATATGATACTGATGCGGGAGCGGCTAAAATACGGCCTTGTGACAATATCTCCCTGAAAACCGATACCACCTGACCCTCGCTGAGTGGCCCCTGGTTATGAGATATCAGGGACTTCAGAATGACATCCTCGCTTGCGAAGGGATCTTGGCCGGATACATCCCGGATCGCCTCGGCCCTTCTATTCAGAAGATCCAATATCCTCCGGTCTATCTGGTCGAGATCGGATTCGGAGGAATGTCCATCATTCATGTTCCCTCCAATGCGGAGGAATCATGATAAAGATTGTCATGGTAGAGAAGTGTTTAAGGGATTTAGGGAAGGTGACGTTCGATGATGTTTTGGTGCCTGGTGTCCCTGCACGGGAATTGTTGGGAAATCATTTGACTTCCTTGCATATACTGGTTGTGTGAGGGGGGCCGAAGCCCCCCTCGGGGATGCTGTGCATCCCCAGCGTAGGAGGTGATCCATCTGCAGGTTCCCCTACAGATACCTTGTTACGACTTAACCCTCCTTGCTGAATCTCAGTTCGACCGCCACAATTAGAAGCAGCCTCACTGAAACCCAACTCGGG
>PWJQ01000038.1 GCA_003560875.1 Methanomassiliicoccaceae archaeon | reverse complement strand
GATCTCCCGGGCGATGTCCATTATCTCCTTGGCCTCGGAATCATCGACCTCTATGTTGTCCAGCTGCATGCTGGTGCAGTACACGTTGGCGTAGGGGAAATCGATCACATCGCACAGGGCCATCATGTGATGGTCGTAGGAGGCGGATATGATGAACGAGGGCATGAGGTCTGTGAGGTAGCGCATGGTCCTGTCGGCACCGGGCAGGAGATCCAGGTTCTCACGGCTGACCTTCAGCACCTCGCTGTCGGTGGCGCCGCCCGCTTTCATGAATGGCAGTATCAGGCGCAGGGAATCGCCGGTCTTGTAGTTCTCACGGTTGAGCACATAGGATTGAATGTCATCGTAGGCCGATATGACGGCGAACAGGCGTTCCCCTCCCGGCACGTAATGGGCGCAGAGACGCTCGGCGTTGTCCTCCTTGCAAACCAGTCCGCGGCAGTTGCAGATGAACTGCTTGTTCTCCGTGAATCCCAGGTCGTCTATGGCGGCGAACTCCATTCAGATAACCTCCTTGTCCAATTCCTCATCGATCTTGTAAGACAGGTCCATAGGGCCGTCCAAGGTTTCCGGGTCGAGTCTGCCGTCAGCGATCGATTTCAGGGTGTGCACTATCAGAGGAAGCTCCCTCCTGGCACCATCCCTGCGGATGCGCTGGAACAGGGGTTCATCAACCCCCTCCTCCTGACGCACCGCCTCCAGTCCATCGTCACTGACCTTGGCCTCCAGCTCCCCCCACAGGCGTGGATAGTCTCCTTCGCGCAGGGAGAAACGGCAATAACTGAGGGCTGGTCCGCGGTCCCACTCCTCGGTGCAGACATGTATCATGGACCCCTGTTCGTCGGCCCGCTCCTCGATCAGTTTCCAGATGACCTCCTGCCAAGTACCCTTAGGGCCGTCAGGAAGGGCGGGGTGCAGATTCAACAGACGGTAGTCACGACAGGTCTCGTCGTCCATCCACAACATGTATCCGGCCAACATCCCGACGTCGAACAGACGGTCATCGATCCTGCGTCTCATCTCCCGTCCGTATTCCAGGCGCCAAGCGGCCTCATCCTCCTCCCTCAGCCCGGGCTGGAAATTCTTCCACGACAGGGTGATAAGAGGGATGCCGAAACCGCGTACGAGGTCGAAGAACAACTCCCTCTGCTCGCGGCGGGGATTGTCCTCCTCCGTGTTGTCCCAATTGCAGAAAACGAAGGAGACGTCGATGTCCAACGTTCCATCCAGCTTACGCTCTATCACTGTGCGCAGCAGATCCCTCGATCCCGGTCCGCGACCGGTTGAGAACCATCCTACCCTTAACATTCAGGACACCTGTGGCAAATAACCTTCTCCTAGGATATAGTGTTTTCAGACGTCGAACAGGACCGTGACGGACGGTTCCTGAGGGTCGACATCCAACATGTGATATGTTATGGCCTTCACGGCGCCGAGGGCCGTGTGTCTGCTCAGATCGAGCCTCTCCCCTCTGGCCTCGCAACGTAGCGAACCATCCTCGAACTCCACGTCGAACTCCTTGAGGACCATGCCGTAGGCATCGAAGAGGAATATCAGCTCTGACAGGAAGGCGTAGAGGAGCTCCTCGCGGTCACCGCCCTCCACGCGGAATATGCAGGTCTCCGAGGTGCTGACGTCCTCCAGGTCCACCATCTGCTCGAACAGGGCCCTGGCGGCGGTCTCGAAACACTCCTCGAGTGTGACTCCATGGCATTTGACCAGTACGTCGGCGGTGTGCTCGATGGTCTCATATCCTCCGGCCATGCTAACCTCAGGCCATGGATACATCATTAATATATTGTCGTTACCTTAACCGATTGATATGAAGGCCTTCCTACTGGGATGTGGAACCATCGGCAAGACGTTGGCGAAAGCCGCCGAGGACATGGACAGGGTGGAGGAGACCATAATTTTCGACAAGTACCCGGAGAGGGTCATGGATTTCGTCTCGTCATTGACCAAGGCCTGTGTCACCGACTCCCTGGACCACATGGCGGAAGCCGACCTGGTGGTCGAGGCCGCCAGTCAGGAGGCCGCCCGGTCGGCGGTCCCGGCGGCCCTTGCCCTGGGGAAGGACGTGATGGTCATGAGCGTGGGTGCCTTCGTCGACGACACCTTCCGGGAGAGATGCCGCGACCTGTCATTGGAGCACGGCGGTCGCATCATGGTGCCTTCCGGTGCGATCAGCGGTGCGGACGGCCTGCACTCCGCCGCTGCCGGGGGACTGCGCAAGGTCGAGCTGACGACCATCAAGGGCCCTCGCAGCCTGCGGAACATCGATTATCTGGACGAGATGGGTCTGGATGTGGACTCGTTCGACGACATCACGGTGCTCTTCCGGGGCAGCGCCCGTGAGGCGGTGCGCAACTTCCCTCGTAACGTGAACGTCTCCGCTACCATCAGCCTCCTGGGCCTGGGATTCGATGACACCACGGTCACCATAGTCGTCGACCCTCACACCGAGGAGAACCGTCACATCCTCGAGGCCGAGGGGGATTTCGGCAGTCTGCTCGCCGAGACCCGTAACGTACCCTTCCCTGACAACCCTGCCACCAGTTACCTCGCTGCCTTGTCGGCGGTGGCGGCCCTGCGTCGCGCGGTGTACAACGAGTGGGTGGGCATCTAGCGCGATAGTTATTTCTCATCGTCCCTGGATGTAGTGGCATGACCGGACGATCCCAACGCATCCTCGCGGATGCGGAAGATGTCGATGCAATCATCATATGCAACTCCCGCGAACCGTTCTTGGACCCCAACTTCTGGTACGTGACCGGCGCCATGGGGGGTTTGTTCGAGTCAGGCCTCGCCGTGCTCCGAAATGACGAGGTCTGCGCCATAGTCTCGGAGATGGAGGCGGAGAGCGCCCGGGCCGGGGACGCCGTCGTGCAGGTCTATGGGTCGGCAAAGGAGAGGGACGAGATGATCGTGGCCTCCCTGCAGGATGCGGGACGCATCGGACTCAACTACGACTCGATAACCCTGCACTCCGCCGAGCATTTGAAATCATTGCTAAACGGAGCGGATTTCAAGGACGCGGGGCCCTCACTCAAGCGTTGCCGCAGCATCAAAGACCCGGGAGAGATAGAAAATATCCGGCGGGCGGCAGGGATCGCATCCAAAGTGGCCGCGGAGCTGCCCTCGATAATATACAGGGGCATGACCGAGCAACAGGCCGCCGCGAGGATTGATTCACTGTTACGCGAAAGAGGTTCGGAAGGTGAGCCGTTCGCCACCATCGTGGCATTCGGGGACAATGCCGCCCATCCACACCATCGTCCCGGACCTCGTGTGCTGAGTGACGGTATGGCCGTCCTCTGCGACTTCGGTGCCACCCACGGCCGCTACTGCTCCGACCTCAGCCGCACCCTGTTCTGCGGTACACCGGACGACAGGTTCGTGAACGCCTACCGGGCGGTAGCCGAGGCTCAGGAGGCTGGAGTGAGGGCCATGGCCGCTGGTGTGAAGGCCTGTGAGCCGGACAAGTCCGCCCGTGACATCATCACCGCGGCCGGTTTCAAGGGCAGGTTCATCCACTCCTTCGGGCACGAGATCGGTCTCTCGGTCCACGAGGGAGGCGTTATGAGCCAGCGCTCCCACCATCTGCTCCTGGAGAACATGGTGATGTCGGCGGAGCCCGGCATATACATCCCCGGAAGTTTCGGCATCCGTGTGGAGGACACGGTGCACATAAAAGCCGATGGCGCGGAGAGACTCACTGAATTCGAACGTTCCCTGACGGTGATATGATGCGTGACGAGATGGCGGCGTCGATAGGCGTGCTGATGGATGCAGGAGCGGATTTCTGCGACATCCAATCGCAATCTCTGCAAGGCACTACGGTACGATCCATAAACGGTCGTTTACGGGATTTGGACGACCGCTCAGCCGAAGGTCTCAGGGTCCGGGTATGGAAAGGCGGTCGCTGGGCTTACGCCTCGTCCGTGCAGGTTGACAAGGAATCCTTACGCCGATGCTGCGAGGAGGCGATGCGTAACGTCCGCGGCGACCGTCCCTCGATCGATATACTCGCCCCGGTGAGTGTGGGCGATCATCATGCGCGGGTTGGTGTGGAGCCTACCAAGGTCCCGTTGGAGGAGAAGGTGGCCGCCGTCCTGGACCTCGACGCCGCCCAGAAGATGGAGGGCGTGTTGAACCGCATCGCCTCCTACAGTGAGGAGACCAAGGGGAACATACTGCTGAACTCTGCCGGTAGCGATGTCAGTTGGAACGAGGTCAGGACACGCTTCCGTGCCATGAGCGTCGCGGCGGACGGTTCCCGCGTCGAGAGGTACTACGACGGGCCGGACGGATGCCGCGGTTTCGAACTGGTGAAAGAGACGGACATCGAGGCCTTGGGAAGAATGACCGCCCTGGAAGCAGTGGCCGCCCTGAAGGCCGTAACCGCCCCCTCGGGCCTTCTCACCGTGATATCCGACCCCATGGTCACCGGGCTCTTGGCCCACGAGGTGATAGGCCACGCCGCCGAGGCCGATGAGGTCGTCAAGGGGAGGTCCTTCCTCAGCGGCAAGGTCGGCGAAGCGGTCGCCAGTCCCTTGGTGTCCCTCGCCGATGACGGTTCGCTGCCCTATGCGCACGGTTCGTTGCCTTTCGACGATGAGGGCAGCCCCTCAGGTAGGACGGACATCATACGCGACGGCATCTATTCAGGATACATAAACGACCTGGTCACCGCCAACGCCATGGGTGTCGATCCCAGCGGCAACGGGCGGGCCCAGGATTTCGGAAGAAGGACATGGGTAAGGATGACCAACACCTTCATCGAGCCTGGCGAACCATCATTGGAGGAGATCATATCCGAGACCGGTGACGGGATACTCTGCGACAAGATGGTCAACGGCATGGAGGACCCTGTGGGAGGCGGTTTCGAGGCCAAGGTGCTCCGCGGCTTCATCATCAGGGACGGCGAGGTCCAGGGGCAGGTACGGTCGTTCACACTGACCGGTCAGGCGCTGGAGATACTGCGGACCGTGGACATGGTCGGCGACCGTCTCGAGCTGGATGGAGGGATGTGCGGCAAAGGCATCGAGGATTGGGTGAACGTCTCCTCGGGCGGGCCGTTCCTTCGTTCCCGGATAATCGTGGGAGGTGGATGAATGGACCTTCTACGGATGAACGAGGACGCCCTGCGTTCTCTCAGGACGGTCGACGAGGCCGAGGCCTATTCGGTTCGTAGCCGCACCTACGCGGTATACGTCGACGACAGCAGCATCAGCAACATCGAGTTCAAGGATGACGCCGGGTTGTCCGTCAGGGTGATGGACGGCGGACAGATGGGTTCGGCGGCATCCACGATGGGCGAGGACGCTCCCCGCGAATGCGCCCTGCGGGCCCTGCGGGCCGCATCATTGTCCCCGACCGATGCCGCATTGCGCGGTTTCAGCGTCCCCCAGGAGGCAATCGTCCCCGCTCCCGACGTGCTCGACAGACGCATCGCCGATCAAGGACCGGACGACCTGGTGGAGATGGCTGAGGCGATCGTGTCGGCGGCATCCCCTGCCAAGGTCCCGCGGGGCCTTCTACGCGCTGCCCTCGTGGAGACCGCCGTCAGCAACAGCAACGGCGTCGAGGTATCTCAACGCAGCACGCTGGTATACGGTCATTTCACATCCATGGTGGTGGGCAACTCTCCTGGAGAAGGGGTGCAGGCGATCCACTCCAACCATCTGGACATGGATGCTGATATCATAGGCTCCCGTCTGCTCGGAAGCGCTCGGTCACATGCGGAGGCCATATCCTTCAAGGGTCAGGAGGAGTTGGACATGATACTGCCGCCCAGCGAGCTGGAGGACATGACCCTGTCGTCCATCGGTTCCGCTCTGAACGGTGAGAACGTGGTGCTCGGCCGCAGCCCTTGGAGCGGTAAAGAGGGTGAGAAGGTAGCCAGTGAGTGTCTTACAGTCATCGACGACCCCGGCTCCCCGTCCCTCCTCGCCGGTCGCTACGACGACGAGGGCAACCCCACCAGAACCAAGACCCTCGTCCAAAATGGTGAGCTGCAGGGTTTCATGTTCGACAACTACAACGGAGCCTCCACCGGCAACGGCTGGAGACGTGAACCGAACGACCCTCAAGGTTCGTACCGGTTGCCGGTGCGCATCGGCCCTGCCAACCTGCGCATCACGCCCGGAAGGATGTCCTTGGATGACATCATCGCCGAAACGGGGAACGGCATACTGGTCGAACGCCTCGCTTGGCCTGAGGTGGACCCTCTCAGCGGCCGCTTCGGTCTGGAACTGCGCTGCGGTCATCTGATACGTGACGGCGAGAAGGTGGCGACGATCAAGAACGCCCTCCTGGCCGGTGAGATGTTCAACGCCTGGAAGATGGTCAGGGCGGTGGGCTCCGAGAATGTTCGCGGAGCAAGAAGCGACGTACCGCCCATCAGTTTCGCCGGGGCGAGGTTGGTTGGGGTTTAGAAGGTCCGCTCCAGCACCACGCGGGTGCGGTCGCCCACATCCTCCAGTCCGGAGTAGTCGCCCAGCAGGCGACCGATCCTCTTGACCGGATAGGCGGCGACCGGTCGCCCGTCCTCATCACTGAGCGGCGTGGGGCCGAAGAAAAGGCATATCGCCTTCCCCTGTGGCCAATAGGCCACGTCCCCCTTCTCGAGGACGGTGGCATCCCCTTGGACGGTGACCTCGCCGGGCATCTCGAAGTATATCTCGTTGCCCCAGACGTTGGCCGTCGCCTCACGGGGGAGTGACATCCACAGGTCGTTGCTGAGGTCGCTGTCATCCAGCTCCGCCAGGTAAACGCCGCTGCGGGTGCGGACCTCGACCCTGCTCATGGATCAGCTCTTCCTTTCGAAGAGGGCGCGTATTTCCTCGCCCACCTTCTCGATCTCCTCGT
>PWJQ01000068.1 GCA_003560875.1 Methanomassiliicoccaceae archaeon | reverse complement strand
TGATTGGATTATGCAGCAGATTCAGCTGATCGCCTTGATACTTGTCGGCGCCCTTGTGATGGGCGGGGCAATCGTCGTCTTTACCGCAGGGCAGGATGACGATGACTTCATGGAAATCACAGTCACATTAGCATGGCAAAAGGAGATGGTGGAGTGGATCGGGGGTGATAATGTCAAGGCCACACACATGGTCAGACCGGGTCAGGACCCTCATGTCCCGGAGGGCATGACCCCTGCTGAAGTTATCGCTGCGGCAAAATCCGATGCCTATATCTACATAGGTGCTGGAATGAGTTGGGAAAGGACTCATCTAAGCACCATCGAGGCTGAACTTCCCGACCTTAAGATGTTCAAGATGTCCGAGGGCGTGGACCTGATACCTCGGGGAGCGGGCAATGACTCCCATGTATGGACGCTTCCGGACAATCTGCTGATAATGGCGAACAACACTAAGAACGCCCTCATCGAGATCGACCCTGAGAACGAAGCGAGCTACACGAAAGGATATGAGAGCTATTTCGAGAGGGTCAATGAGATAAAGGTATTGGCCGATGAGAAGCTGGGAGGCGCCGCCGGGAACGAGTTCCTGGTGTTCCATTCCGCCTGGCAATATCTTGCTAACGAATATGACCTTGTAGAGGTAGCGGTTCAGAACGAGTTCGGAACTGATCTCACCCCGAGCAAGGTAGCCAGCTGGATTGACGACAACCATGCTGGCCTGGACAGGATGTACGTCAGGCCCCATGACCCAGTCAACGATGCTGCTTTCGCCGATCAGGAGATCGAGGTCGTAATAATGAACCCGCTCGCGCTCAACTGGTTGGATGAGTTGGAAAAGTTCATCTATGAATTAGAGGGTTTCTGGGAGACCGCTTAGGTCTGAGGCCCCATGATAGAGAATCCACCGATTGAGATACAAAACCTAACAGCCGGCTATGGCCATAGCGTTGTGCTCGAGGACGTCACCATGAACCTCGAGCACAACGATTTCCTGGCCATAATAGGCCCGAACGGGGGTGGGAAGACCACCCTCCTAAAGGCCATACTAGGCATAATCCCTCCTAAGAGTGGATCCATTAAGATTTTCGGAAAGAGCGTCGAGGAAGGATTGAAACACATAGGTTATGTACCGCAGAAAGGTAACTTCGACAATCGTTTCCCGATAACCGTCTACGACGTCGTGCTTATGGGTACCAGGGGAGGTAAAGGATATCGCCCTCGTTACAGCGCCGAGCAAAGACAGAAGGCAGTGGAGGCGATGGAGAAAGTCGGCATCGCTGATTTCGCCAGTACCACGCTTTCAGAACTCTCCGGCGGACAGTTGCAAAGGGCGCTTCTCGCCCGTGCGATGGCCGGCGAACCTGATATCCTCCTTCTGGACGAACCTACTGCCAGCCTTGACCCCCAGATGAAAGACTGTATATATGATTCTCTGAAGAGGGTGAACGACCAGGTCTCGATACTGATTGTAACCCATGACATAGGAGTGGTATCGTCACAGGTGAAGAGGATCGCCTGCCTGAACAGGAAGGTGATAGTCCACGACGAGCCTCTGATAACTCCGGATATGATGCAGCTGGGATACCATTGCCCCGTGGAGCTATTGGCCCATGGGATACCACACCGCACACTGGGAGAACACGACCATGACTGATTGGGGCATGATTCTTTCCATCGGCCTCATACAGAACATGTTCTACGCCACCATACTGGCAAGTGTGCTCTGCGGCATAATAGGCACCTATGTTGTGGTCAAGAGGATCGTGTTCGTCAGCGGTGGTATCGCCCATGCTACGTTTGGAGGTGTCGGCTTCGCCTACTACGCGCAGTCCGTGCTTCTCGTCTCTTGGTTCGACCCGATGCTGGGCGCGATGGTTTTTGCTGTCGGTGCGGCCTTGATAATAGGATCCCCACGAATCAGTAAAAGACTGAGGGAGGATTCCACCATAGGTGTGCTCTGGGTGGTCGGTATGGCACTCGGTGTTCTGTTCATCAGCCTTACCGACCATAGTGCGGTCCTGGTTCGCTCATATGAGAGTATACTCTTTGGTAATGTTCTCCTCGTCAGCACCCAAGACCTGCAATTCATGATGGTGATGATCGTCGCAGTGTTGGCACTCGTTGCTTTCTTCTATCGTGACCTGCAGATAGTCACCTTCGATGAGATACATGCCCGGATCACGGGGATAAACGTGACGTTCATGAACACGCTACTCTACGTACTGGTGGCCTTGACATGCGTCTTTGTGATGAACGTCGTGGGGATTGTGCTGGTCATTGCCTTACTGACCATACCCGCGGCTATGGCCAGTATGTTCAGCAACGACCTTCGCCAGATAATGTTGTTGGCGATAGTCTCCTCGCTGGTCCTGTCCCTATTGGGGTTGGTTTTCGCGATAGAGTTCAACATCCCGCCGGGAGCCTCTATCGTTTTGACTATAGCGGCCTTCTTCCTGATCTCACTAGGCGTCAAGTCCCTGAATGACAGGGGATATCTCAGCTAGTTTCGGATGTGCCCGTTATCCCTGTACCATTCCACCGTCTCGCGCAGGCCGTCCTTCAGTTTATGCCGCGGGGAATAACCCAGATCCTCTTTGATCTTCTCCACGGAGTAACTGCGGTCACTTGTCACCGCATCCACGGTGCTGATGCGCCACATGAAGTTGTCCCTCCTCAGAAGGTCGTTGGCGGCCTGCACCGGAGCGATCATGACCTTCGCCAGCAACGGTGGGAGTTTGATCCTGGGCATCTTCTTGCCCATTATCTCCGCCAGCATGCGATAGACGTCCTCATAGGAGTACGACCTTTCCTCGCTGACGATATAGGTCTCCCCAGACGACACGTCGGGTTTCTTCAGGACCAGTAGATGCGCCTGAACGACGTCATCCACATGGACGAACTGGACGTGGCTGCTGCCGTTCCCGATCATGAACCGGGATGCTATCGAATTCGCGAACGATGTGATGAACCAGTACGATACATCGTTTACGTTGCGCGGACCGTATATACCAGAGGGCCTGAGTATGGTGGATGATATGCCATTCGCAGCGTATCTGCGCACAACCTCTTCCGCCAACATCTTTGAACGACCGTAGTCGAATGAGGGGTTCAGAGGACTGTACTCATCAGCAGGGATGGAATCGACAGGCCCCATCGCCTCTGTCGATGAGCAGTATATGAATTGTGGAACGCCTTCGGCCATAGAGGCTCTCAGAAGCGCCTCGGTGCCATCTATGTTGACCTTCTTGTACATCTCCCATTTCCCGGAGAAGGTGTAATAGGCAGCGAGATGGATGACGGCGTCCACACCGCGTACCGCCTCCAACAGGGATTCCGGCCTGTCGAGGTATCCCTCACGGAGCTCGACCCCGAGATCCTCCAACAGGCTGGTGTCACTGCTCTTCCTTATCATCGCCGCGACCTGGTACCCCTCATTCAGCAGGGCCTCGGTCATGTGGCCTCCGAGGAAACCCGTGGCGCCGGTCAACAATACCTTCAACGAAGCACCTCACGACCCATCGACCTGTCACGCATGTAGACGCCGTAGGTGAACAGTTTGGCCATGTCCATGCCGTCGTACGGTTCAAGCGCACTGCGCATGAACATGTCATCTATGGGCACGATGCGGTATGCGCCGGTGGAGGGCAGCAACGGCATTATGGCCTCCCGGTTCATTTTCCCCAGGGCCAGACCGACCGTCTGGACCTTGTCCGCACCTCTGTAGGCGTTGTTCATGGGAAGGTCGCTTATGAGGTCTATGACCCTCTCGACGTCATCCACCCTTATGATCTCCAGGAAACGGCGACGGTTGTGGAAGGCCAGAGGACCGTATGCCTGACTGGCCTCATCCAGGTCGCTCACCCGTTCCGACAGGCTTATGGTCCACATGTTCCCCATGTCATCGGAGGAGAATATCTTCGCTCCGGCGAACTGGGCGTATTTCCTGGCGCACTGCAGTATGAAAGCCCCGTCATCTGACATCCCCATGGCCATCTGGGAACCCATCTCCTCGAGATGCTTGGAAACCTTGACACAAAATTCCTTGGCGGCATCCATCGAACCCAAGAATGCCGCTTGCGTGGGAGAGGAGCACAGTTGCTGGTCGTAGAGCAGCATGTTGAGGGCCAAACCATGAGCGGCCTCGTCGTCTGCACTCTCCTCATCCACCACGCCGAAACCGGTCAGAGGCCCGTTGGAGAAGTACCGTGGCATGTGAGGGTTACGGGCTACCTTGGCGGAGACCTCCCCGCGGGCAGGGTCGCCCCCCCAGAAGTTGACCACGCCGATACGGGCATGGCTCAATAGATGATCGAGCACCGGACTCCCATGTGCGAAATAACTCACCACAAGGAGATCGAGCATCACGGTGGCACCGGTCCTCTTGACCGCCTCCTCCAGTGTGCTTATCACCGCGACGACGGCCTCGTAGTTCGCCAAGGACGGTTTCAATATCGTCAGGTTACCGGTGACGAGGGAACTGATAGTTGGTATGAAGGGCGGCACCAGGGAATTGCCGGAGCTGATGATGAGCGCTGGACCGCTGGGGTGGTTGCGTATGTGCTCCTCGCCGGCGATCTCCACCATCCTCTCCAAGGATTCCGCGCCCCCGCGGAGTGTGGAGTCCAGGTTCTTGAGCATCTTGTTGGGATCCAGCACCTCGGCGACGAAGGCCATCTCCAGTTTGATAACCTCCGGCGAATAGCCAGTATTCTGTGACAGTCGCTGCGCGATCCCGTTGAGCTCCCCGGACTCCCATCTCGACCTCCATATCGACCCCATCTCCTCAATGGTCTTGAGACGTTTCTCCAATGGCATTGCGGCGGCGGCCCTCTGCAGAATGTCCGCCTTGGCCAATATGGCCTCCATGGATGGGCGGTCGATCTCCGGGATACGCTGTTCTTCGCTGATGCTGAAATGGTGGGCGGGACTGTAAGGTTGGTTCATCGTCATTCCTCCATCAACTCCTCGAGAGTGCCACCGCAGGCACGCTGGAGGTCCCAGCCCTCCTTGACGGTCAGTCTCCTCCCGAACTCGAACTCCTTTCCGTAATAACGGTCGGAGGCATGATACAACATTATATCGCCGGGGAAGAATGCCTCCAACCAGGTCGTCACGAACGGGTTGTATATGCATATCAGTCCCTCCTTGCCCGGCTCGTCTATGAGCTCGAAGGTCTTAGGGTCCACCAGGAAGATCTCGGAAAGAGGGTGCGGCACCTTGCCCATGAGGTCGTGGTTGTCGATCAAAGCGGTCAGGGTCTCGGTCATACCCAGGACGTCCATGAACGGCGCCTCAACGCCATCACCGCTGCGGGAGAGTGCCTTGAAGTAATTACGGGCGCCTTCCGCCATCTCGGCATAAGGAGGAAGGTCGACGAAACCTTTCGAACCGCCACCGGTGACTATCACGCCGCCCTTACCGAGGTTCACCGGCGGGGCACGGGTTATTATCTTGGAGACCTCACGCTTGAGATTGGACATCTCATTGAAACGTTTGGACATCAGATAGACACCCGCGGGAGCGGTGAAGAAGAACTTGGGCTCATCCTTGCTCTTGAGGAAACGAAGGATGTTCTTCTTATCCGGCTGTAGGCGCTGCCATACAGTCTCACCCTCCTCCGCCTCACGCATACTCATCCCGTACAATAGCTCGATACCTTTGGATTCCAGCGCCAGCTCCACGAAGGCCACGAAACTGAGCATGTTCCTCAGCTCAGGAGCGGCCATGAACAGGGCGAGTCCCTTGTTCTCCTCCAGTTCGTGACCGTAGACGTACTCGAACAGATCGGCATTGGCCTTGACCATTATCGCCAGGTCCAGTGGACTGCGGTAGATCTTGACCGGCGCCTTCCCGGTGGTACCGCTGGATTGGAAGTGCTCCCCGCCCTCGTCCACTTCATCGATTACGAAGCGCTCCTGTCCGCCGCCGCGTAGCATGTCGGCGGGCACCACCAGTTTGACCAGGTCCTTCCTCTCCGCCTTCTCGGGGACTATGTCCAGCCTCTCGAACAATGACGCGTAGTAATCGGAATTGTCGCGGAAAAAAGCCAGCGACTCTCGCATCAGTTGTATCCTTAGCTCCGCCAGCTCATCGGCTGACATGGTGAACAGCTTCGGATCGTGTATGAGGTCCCAGACCTTCTCCACGAATGGGTTCCCACGATGTTTGCTCTGTGAGGCTCTCTCCTTGATCTCATTGATTCCCAGAATGACCACCCCCGGCCGTTATTTCTGGAACGTCATGATTGCATATTTTATTATCGCCATCTGATTATGCGGAGATCATCCCTTGGGCTGGTTACTTTTCACATATACATCGACCGCGGCGGTTATGGCGGCGATCTCATGACCCTGCCGGAACGACTCCGCCAAGGTCTGCATGCGCGACTCCTCGTCCTCAATATATCCATGGAGCTTGTTGAGTATGTCCTGCTCCTGCAGGAAATGGGTGTGGGTGTCACCATTGATGAAGGCGCGGTTGTTCATGATGGCGTAGTGGAGTGGTAGCGTGGTCTTAACGCCGAGTATGACGTACTCGTAGATGGCACGGCGCATCCTCTGGATCGCCTCGTTGCGGTCCGAACCGTAAGCGCAGAGCTTGGATATCATCGAATCATACTGTGCCGGTATGGTGTAACCCATGTGCACACCGGAATCGACCCTTATCCCCGGGCCACCGGGCGAACGATAACGGAGTATCTTTCCGGGATCGGCGTTGAAGTCGTTCATCGGGTCCTCGGCGTTGACACGGCACTCGATGGCGTGACCACGGATGCTGATGTCCTTCTGTTTGAGAGTGAGTGGCTCACCAGCGGCGATGGCCAGTTGCTGTTTCACCAGGTCGATGCCGGTGATCATCTCGGTTATGGTGTGTTCCACCTGCAGACGGGTGTTCATCTCCATGAAGTAGTGCTTCCCATCGGCGTATAGGAACTCCACCGTCCCGGCGTTGGTGTAGCCGACGGTCTTGGC
>PWJQ01000050.1 GCA_003560875.1 Methanomassiliicoccaceae archaeon | reverse complement strand
TGCCTGAAGGTCGCGGAGGATATCTCGAAACTGTCATGACAGCAAATTCTCATCATTTGTGATCTCGAAAACCCTGCCAATCAACTTTTTTATCAGGGGCACAGTAGTCTTTTCAAATATAATTGAAATACTTTAAAGATATGAAACAGTCCTCTGATGAGTGATCGTGAGATCGGACGCATCCATTCCATATGTCGCAATCCAGCCTCAAAGGTCTGATAATGCGTATTCGGATATTGCCGATTAAAACTGCGAATCATACGGTTCACTCTCCACTGAAAAAGGAAACGGACAAATTCATAAAAAACAGGAGTTGAAAAATGCTCAATGAAAGAGAGAAGGAAATCGCCGCCATTGCGGCCTCGGTCGCCGACCACTGTCAGCTCTGCTTGGGAGTACATATAGAAAAGGCAAAGAACCCCGACATAACTGAAGTGGATATGGAGAGGATCTTCAAAATCGCCAACACGATAAGTTCCAAGGGCGATGAGAATATGATGGATTTCGCCTAGAAGTCCATAAAGGACGAAGGCGATATTCCAGTTTGTGGTTGCGATCCGAGTTGTGATTGTTGATATCGGAATTCTATCCGATATCAAACGATCGCCGATCGAAACCGTGTTCGGAATTTCCGGGATTCTGTTCCATCTATTCAGATGGAAAGGGATCGGATGGCGTTCTATTACGGAATCCATGAATCCCCGGCTTTAAACCACATCCCTATCTAACCCGCTTCTCAAGTTCAACGTCCTTGAAGCGGATGGATATCCGGGATCAAACCCTATTTTCAAATCTTCTGCGACAGTGTCCCGTCCCTCACCTTCACGGCTATCCCCTTCTTGAAACTGAGCATCTCCTCTCTGACCAGAAGCGTCCTTCCCACCGCAAGGAGCTCATCTTCCTTGGAGACCACCATGACCTCCTCCATCGGACGAAGGTCTGGATCGCAGTCGAAGACGAAGTTGCAGAAGACGTTCCTCCCCTCGCGGTTGAAGGGTATGGCATCGTCGATGACCGTGACGCGCATGGTCGGTGCAGGAAGGCGGGCGATTAACTTCCTAGCACCCTCCACTCTGAGCGTGTAGAAACCATCGGACGCCCGCATGGAGAGTATATGCTCACCGGAGACCAGGACGTTACGTATCTTTCCGGTGTTGCGGGACACCACAAGTTCGACCGGACCGTCGAACAGAATGTCAGCGGCCTCCCTGCCGAATTGGTAGCGGGCCACAGACAGAGCCCTCATCAGGTTTATATCGAATTCACCCTCATCGATATCAGCGGTCACGTTTCGGAGGCCATGGACCTCCATGAACGTCTTCTCCTCTCGGTCCATCAGGCACTCGGTCTCCCCGTCACGTATGGATGGGAAGAGGGATTGGGCCATTGGATATATCTCGTCAAGGTCCGGAGGCACGGGTCCGAAGGCGGTCCTCACCAGAGGGAGTACGTCCTTTGAGAGCAAGGATCGGAACTCTTTACCCATGTAACGGCCGTGCGGTTTTCCCGTCTCCTCCATGAACATGCATCTTTCCGTCGGGCTCACATAGCGTTCCTGGGAGCGCATGGCGTAGCGGTGGAAGGAAGGACGGGAGAGCGTCTCCGATCCGGTGTGGAACATGGCACAGTCCCTGCTCAGCGGCTCGAACCTCTCCAGATATGAGACGTGCTCCTTCAGACATCTCAACCCGTCGAGTAATGCGGGGTGGGAGCGGCAGCGGGTCTCAGCCAGTTCCCATAGGTTCCCCTCCAAAATGGCCCTGCGGACACGCCCCATCTCCTTCTTCAGCTCGTAGAGGTTGTGGCGGGCGATGGTGACCATCCGCTCCTCGTCCGCTAAGGCCTTGAGGCTTTCCAGGTCATGATCCCGGCAGGCGGGGCAATCGCATTCCAGCCCATACATGTCCTGCAGACGGGACGTGCCATCCAAGAACATGAAGCGGTCGTCACGGGCGAACTTAGCATATGATGCGGAGTCGAACATGTCACAACCCAATAGGGTGGCCAATGCTATCAGCATCGGGTGGCCGGCACCGAAAAGATGAACAGGACGGTCCGGTGAGAGTCCTTTCTTAGAGGATATTATAACTTCGACCAGTTCGCGGTAGCGGTACTGTTCCATCAACGGCACCACTCCGCCTATGGGATGCACATCCACGCCCATGGAGGCCATCGAGCGGGCGCATTCCTCGCGCAGATCAGGGAAAACAGAGCCTTGGACCACTCCGGCTATCATCATGTCCTCCTTCAAGGACACGGCCTCCACGGTCCTCTCCAGCGTCACAGCGATGGAATCACGGGTCTGCTCCTCTGTCCAGTAAGGTTCGGTGAAGATGTCGAGAACGGTTCCTATGTCGCTGCCGATGGCCTTCTGGAAATCGATGATCTCCTGATTGCTCACCTCTACCTCACCGTACATGTGGGATTGGAATGTGCCGGAGTCGGTCATTATCACCCCTGGGAAGTCCAGCAATTTGTGGAGGCCTTCGTCCAATGCCTTCTCCTTCAATCCCTGGCTGTTTTTGATTATGTATGAGTTGGTTATGAGTCCTTGGAACCCGAAGTGATAATAGATGTCGGCCGGTGTCACCGTGGCCAATTTTGGGTTCACGACCGGAAGTAAGGCAGGAGTGTCCAGTCTGCCACGCCTGGTGTGCAGCACTCCGATCCTTGCCAAACCGTCCCTCTTGATAATCTCGAACATCGGTTCCCCGATTGGTTACGGTATATAAATTGTGATAGTCGGGAAGGGGGTTTTTTTTGTCGGAATTCAGTTCCCGCGGGAATCCGCCAAGGCCTTGGAGATGGCGTTCTTGAGGATGATGTCCGGTATGTCCTCGATTATGGCCTCGTTCCAGTCCAGCTCCTCCCTGTCATCGGTTCCACATGAACCAGTGTCACAGGCGCCGCTGCAGTTGCCACAGCTCTTGGAGCCGGGGAGGACGAGTTCCAGGCCCGCCAATATCTCATCGACCCTCCTGCCGTTTATTATCAGGACGTTGTTCTCTTCTGAGTCCGCGGGGAGGTCGGTCTCTAGTAGCTTTATGTTGATCCCTGAGAACTTGATCTCCTTGACCAGGTCATTCAGGTACTCGCTGAAATCATCCACATCCCTGCGGCTCTCCTCATAGGGGTGATCCAATGAATCCTTCTTCCGGTACTCGATGTCCAACATGAGCTATAATCCTCAGGAGCATTAAAAAAAGGTTGCTAGCTACGATAATTTATTATCATGGGTGGTGCTCAACTGAACAAATGAGTTCCTACGGCTACAAGATGGTCATAGCGGTGCGTGATGACCTCAAACTCTCCAAAGGCAAGACCGCCGTACAGGTCGCACACGCATCGGTCAACTGCGCCATGGCCTCCAACAAGAACGACAAGAAGAGGTTCAAGGCCTGGCACGACGAAGGGCAGAAGAAGGTGGCGGTCAGGGTCCCCGACCTGCAGCAGCTTTTCGAACTCAAGTCCAGGGCGGAGTCCGCGGGCGTGGTGACATCCGTCATAAGCGATGCCGGACATACCGAGGTGGCACCGGGGACGGTCACATGCATCGGTATCGGTCCTGCCGATGAAGTACTCATCGACCGTCTCACCGGGGACCTCAAACTGATGTGAGAAGGGTCGAAACAAGGGGTATGTCAAGCACACTCATAACACATTCCAGTGTTGCTGTCTGGGTTGGCAAAGGTTTTAATACTATCTCAAGTTAGACCATCAGGGTTGAATCCTGGTTTAGATACCATCAACCTTTAATATAACGATACGAATCGCGAAAATGCTTCAGATAGAGGTGAAACTGTGGGAAGAGGTCTACACACCGCAAGGAAACTGGCGAGCGATCGCCAGAAATTCCGATGGAAGGACAGGGCATACAAGAAGAGGATGGAGAAGACCAAGCAGAAGGCAGATCCCTTGGAGGGTTCCGCTCAGGCTAGAGGTATCGTTCTCGAGAAGGTAGGTATAGAGGCAAAGCAGCCTAACTCCGCTATCCGTAAGTGTGTCAAGGTACAACTCATAAAGAACGGCCGTCAGATCACCGCTTTCGCGGTCGGTGACGGTGCTATCAACTTCATTGATGAGCACGACGAGGTGCTCGTGGAAGGTATCGGCGGTAGGATGGGCCGATCATACGGTGACATACCTGGTGTCCGTTACAAGGTTATCAAGGTCAACAACGTGTCCCTGAACGAAATGGTCAGGGGCCGCAAGGAGAAACCGGTACGGTGATTCTAAATGGCTGATATTACATACGGTGATGTTCTCGTTTTCGGGAAATACGACCTCGCTGAGGTCAACGTCGAGGATGGCGGCCTGGCCAAGTACATAGACCTCACACCCACTAACATACCCCAC
Source organism: Methanomassiliicoccaceae archaeon (assembly GCA_003560875.1). Taxonomy (GTDB): domain Archaea; phylum Thermoplasmatota; class Thermoplasmata; order Methanomassiliicoccales; family Methanomethylophilaceae; genus PWHV01. Next base: position 2,800 of record PWJQ01000050.1, on the reverse strand, counting down.
TCTGGCGGCAAGCACGCCAACAAGTGGTTCGGCAAGGCCAAGGTGAACATCGTGGAGCGTCTCATCAACAACGTGATGCGCACCGAGGATTACACCGGCAAGAAGCCCAAGGCCTACAAGGCCGTTTCTGAAGCTTTCGACATAATCGCTGAGAAGACCAAGAAGAACCCCGTGCAGGTGTTGGTGGAGGCATTGCAGAATGCCGCTCCTCGTGAAGAGGTCACCAGGCTGCAGTTCGGTGGCATATCCGTGCCCAAGGCGGTGGACGTTTCGCCCTCCCGCCGGTTGGACATCGCCATGCGCAACATAAGCAGGGGATCGGTCAAGGCATCGATCAAGAACAAGAAGTCGATTTCGGCATGCATCGCAGACGAGCTGATACTCGCCTCCAAGAATGAGATGAACAGTTTCGGCGTCTCCAAGAAGGAAGAGATAGAGCGTGTCGCCCAGTCCGCACGGTGAGCGGGCATACAACAGGTGATATCCATGGGCAGGAAAGAGGATAACATAAAGAGGGCCACGCTCCTGATGAACAAGCCGGAGTTCATCCGTAACATCGGGACCGCGGCTCACATAGATCACGGTAAGACCACATTGAGCGACAACCTCATCGCTGGCGCAGGCATGATGTCCGAGGAACTGGCCGGTAAGCAGAGGTTCATGGACTTCGATGAGCAGGAGCAGGCCAGAGGTATAACCATCAACGCCGCCAACGCCTCGATGGTCCACAAGTACGGAGACAAGGAGTATCTGATCAACCTGATAGACACTCCCGGTCACGTAGACTTCGGCGGAGACGTCACCAGGGCGATGCGTGCTCTGGACGGCGTTCTGATCCTTGCCTGTGCCGTGGAAGGGGTCATGCCCCAGACCGAGACGGTCATCAGGCAGGCCCTCAAGGAGAGGGTGAAGCCCATGCTGTTCATCAACAAGGTGGACAGGATGATCAACGAACTCCAGGTCACTCCTGAGGCGATGATGGAGAAGTTCGGCAAGATCATCACCGAGTTCAACAAGAGGGTCGCCACCCAGCTGCCCGCCCCGCTCAACAAGGATTGGCAGGTCAAAGTCGAGAACGGCACCGTCGCCTTCGGCTCCGCCTACCACAACTGGGCGATATCCGCCCCCTACATGAAGAAGAGCGGAATCACATTCAAGGAAGTCTTCGACCTTTGTGTCGAGGGCAAGCAGAAGGAATTGGCGAAGAGGTCACCGTTGCACGATGTCGTGCTCGACATGGCCATCACGCACGTAAAGGACCCCGTCAGCTCCCAGAAGATCAGGATACCGGTCATATGGAAGGGAGACGTCAATTCGAAGATTGGCACCCAGATGTATGCCTGTGACCCCAACGGCGACGTTTCAATGATGGTCAACAAGATCATCGTCGACCCCCATGCCGGTGAGGTCGCTGTCGGTAGGTTGTTCTCCGGTACCGTCAAGAAGGGTCAGCAGCTCTGGGTGGCGGGAATGCCCAATCCCCAGAGGGTGCAGACCGTCGCCCTCGCAGTTGGTGCCGACCGTATCCCGGTCGAGACCTGCTGTGCCGGTAACATCGTGGCCCTTTCGGGTCTCAAGGACGCCATATCCGGTTCGACCGTGTCGACCATCAAGGAGATGGAACCCTTCGAGAAGATCACCCATTACTCCGAGCCCGTGGTCACCAAGGCCATCGAGGCCAAGCACATGAAGGACCTCCCCAAGCTGGTCGAGGTCCTCAGGTCAGTGGCCAAGGCCGACCCCTCGTTGAACATCGAGATCAACAACGAGACCGGTGAGCACCTGCTATCGGGAATGGGTGAACTGCACTTGGAGATCACCGAGTACCGTATCAGCAAAGAGCAGGGGATCGAGATACTCGCATCCCCGCCCATCGTCGTCTACCGTGAATCGGTGGCGAAGAAGGCCGGCCCCTTCGAGGGCAAGTCCCCCAACAAGCACAACAAGTTCTACATCGTCGTAGAGCCGCTGGAGGAGGACATCAGGAAGGCCATCAAGACCAACGAACTCCCGCAAGGGAAACTCAAGGACCCCAAGGCCATCGCCCGCCAACTGGTGGAGATGGGGATGGACAAGGAAGAGGCCAAGGGCATAATCATGTTCAAGGACGACAACGCCCTCTTCGACAACACCAAAGGTATCCAGTACCTTCACGAGACAATGGAGCTCATCAAGCAGTCCTTCGAGGAGGCCATGACCTTGGGACCATTGTCGAATGAGAAGGTCAGCGGTGTCAAAATAAGATTAATGGACGCCAAATTGCACGAGGACACCATCCACCGCGGTCCCGCCCAGGTCATCCCTGCGGTCCGATCCGGAATATACGGTGCCATGTGCCAAGCGGGCAGGGTTCTCACCGAACCGGTCCAGAAGGTGTTCATAAACGTGCCCCAGGATTTCATGGGCGATGCCGTGCGCGAGGTACAATCCCGTCGTGGCACCATCGACGACATGGGTCAGGAGGGCATCAACGCCATAGTAGTAGCCGTCACCCCCGTTGCCGAGATGTTCGGTTTCGCAAGCGCGATCCGTGGCGCAACTCAGGGAAGGGCCATCTGGTCCACTGAGAACGCCGGATTCGTGACGGTGCCCCACGAGCTGCAAAAAGATGTAGTGAAAGATATCCGCCAGAGGAAGGGTCTGAACCCAGAGCCATACGATGCCGGATACTATTCAGCTTGAAGGTAAGCTTAAATACAAAAGATATTATGGTGAAAAAGAATCCAAGGAACCCATTTGAGGTATACTAGTAGGAGGAAATACAAATGGCAGCAGAGAAGCCCCACATCAACATGGTAGT
>PWJQ01000039.1 GCA_003560875.1 Methanomassiliicoccaceae archaeon | reverse complement strand
TCGCCCTCGGAGCCGTTGTGTTCGACCAGATATACCTGGGCGGATACATGTCCGGTGGTGTTGGTTTCACCCAGTACTCCACTGCCGCCTACACCGACAACATCCTCGAGGACTACACCTATTTCGCCATCGACCACATCAACGACAAGTACGGTGGATTCTGCAATGTGGACCCCAACGACTTCGACAAGTTGATGGAGCTCGGTGACGAGGTCAACACCTACGCCCTCGAGATGTACGAGAGGTACCCGGCCGCCATGGAGGCTCACTTCGGTGGATCCCAGAGGGCGACCGTGGCCGCTGCCGCTACCGGTATAGCCGGTTCGATGGCGACCGGTGTCGCTGACTGTGGTGTCAACCTGTGGTACCTGTCCATGCTCCAGCACAAGGAGAGGACCGGTAGGCTCGGCTTCTACGGCTACGACTTGCAGGACCAGTGTGGTTCCGCTAACTCTCTGGCCTACAGGTCCGATGAGGGTCTGCCGATGGAGCTCAGGGGCCCGAACTACCCCAACTACGCTATGAACGTCGGTCACCTGTCGGGTTACACTGGCATCCCCAAGGCAGCTCACGCTGCCCGTGGAGACGCCTTCACCGTGAACCCCTTGATCAGAGTGGCCTTCGCCGACCCCGCCCTGGTGTTCGACTTCGCGAACGTCACCAAGGAGTTCGGCCGTGGCGGTCTGAGGGAGTTCAAGCCGGCTGGCGAGAGAACCGCAGTCATAATGGAGTGAATCGTTCCGTGAAAGTAGGAGAGATATACCGTTACAGACCCACCGGGACCGTGGGAAAGGTAGAGGATGTCAGGGAAGAGCAGGGAAAGGTCTGGGCATTACTGGACTACACCAAGCTGTTCTATGACGTCAGCTATCTGGAACCGGCCGAGGAGGGCGAGTACCGGAAATCCTCCTACAAGGATCGCAGGTCGGACGAACAGTCCAATCTGCGTTCCATCGAGGAACTCCAGAAGGCCCTGAGGGACGTGGACGTCAGTGACTACACCCCTTCAGGCGGCGGATAGCCAAGCAAACCACTTACCCAATCAATTTTTTTATATTCTCTGCAATTCATATTCTCTTATAGGGAGATAAAGATGTACATAATCCAATCAGAGGACCTCAACAACATGCAGGTCATAACCGCGGACGCCCGTATCCTGGGCACAATCGCCGATGTTAGGTACGATCATAAGAACTGGAACGTCAGTCACTTCCGTGTGAACCTGGCCAAAGGTCTGGAGCGGGAGATGGCCACCGGTAAGTTCCGTGGTCATTTCGCTAAACTGCTCATTCCCATAGATTCTGTCGACCGGGCATCAGAGGTCGTCCTATTGACATGCAACACTGGTTGCGTCAAGGATGTCGTCATCCCAGACAGCGACAACATACCGTTGCTCTCCAGCCTTATCGGCAAGAAGGTGGTCACATCGGAGAATGTGAACGTGGGGAAGGTGGAAACACTGACGATCGACCTCGATGAGAACTGGCTCGTCACCGGTATGAAGGTCAGGGTCGATAAGACGATGGTCGATACCCTCGGACTCAAGAAGAGCCTTTTCGGAAGGCCCCCTGCCATTAACGTGAAGACCCTGGATGTCAATGTGGTCGGCGATATGGCCTTCATGTCCCGGACGCTCGAGGAGCTCAAGAAGGAAGTGGCCGTCTACGAATGAGGGCCGTTGAACCCTACCAGTATACTGGCGAGTTTCGGATCGTCCTCAAGTCCGTAGCGGTCTTTGATCTTTTTGTCGCTCGTCGGTGACGGGCTACAGGATACAACGTCACAGAACCCGTTGTCCGGATTCAACTCTGGGAATGACACCGGCGGCATGACGAAGAACTCCCTTCCCATGGTGGTAACGTCAGGGAATACGACGAAGTCCTCGGACAACCATATGACGTCCTCCCTCTCGTCGTACTCGCCACGGGAGTGGGGGAAAACCTCTATCCCCATAAGGCAACCGTCGTCACCCTCCAGGATGACGGTGGGTTCGGGAGGGGGCCTGAAACGCGTGTTCTTAATGATGCAGATGATTTCTTCCCTCTCCAGGACTGCATCGAATCCGTCGTTGCGTACGGTGATGTCCAATATGGCCTTGACGTTCCTCTCCTCCTCGCGGAGTTTCTCAAGGATGTCCCGATCCAGGAAGAACGCCTTCTCAACCCCTGACATGGAGCCAATAATCTCCAGAGCCCTGTCCTTATCGACCATGTCCCCGGAATGGAAATAAGATATAAAAGACATGACGCCAATCCGCTGGCATGAGCTTACTCCTGCTAGGCAAGAAAGACCCTTCCGTTATGAAGGCCCTACATCGTTATAAGAAGGAGATATTCAAGGAAGGTGAATTGACGGTACGGGAGAAGGAACTTATCGCTGCGGCGATATCGGCGACCCTCAAGTGCGAGAAGTGCCTGGAGTTCCATGCTGACGCGGCCTTGGAGGCGGGAGCAACGAAAAAGGAGATAATGGAGGCCTTCGAGGTGGCCATGTATCTGGTGGGCCCCTCAGCGGTGATATGGTCGGAGATGATAGACCATTATATCGAGGATTCGGAGTAGGTCAGATTAACATCCTTCTTGACTGCCATATCGCAACAGGCCTCAGCGGCCTTTATTATGGCCAACGGCACGGGGCAGGAGGCGTGTTTTATTGACTCTCCGGCGGCCACCATCACTGGATTCTCCGTTATCGGGGTGACCAAGCAATCCATCATGTCCAATTCCTTGAGATTCTCGGCCAGGTCATTGACCATGGGACACTCGCTCTCTATCTCAAGTATGACCCTGTCCCCGTCCTGAACCGCAGTTATCCTGCTGCACATTCTGCAGGCACCGGGATCGACATCGATGGTAACGCTCATTTCATCCCCTTTCTCATCCTTTCTATGATCTCGAATATGGCGCCTTTGGTTATGTCGACCACTCCTATAACGGCGATGACACGCTCGTCCACCTCCACAGGAACGGCTATTATCGGTATGCCACTGTAAGGTCCCGAAGGGGACTTCATCCTGATGCTCACACCTTGGCGGAGGACCTCTTCCAATATCGGGCCGGTATAAGCGTGATCGATGACTTTCCCATCCTCTATCCTGACTCCGAGTTTGTCCCTGCTACGGGCGCATAAGGGGAGACGGCCCAGAAGCTCATGGATCGCCATGGCTAAACTGACAAGTTCCTGCGACTCTCCCGAGGAAGAGAGCAGGTCGCTGAGGGTGTTCCTGTTCCTCATCTCGCCGGTGAGTTCCAAGGCGGCGGTGACTGCACCCTCCTCTGACCGCTCGTAATCACCGGCGGTGCCTATGATTATTACGTCCCCATCTTTTATCTTGAAGTGTCTCCTCAAACACTGGTCGACCTCGACATGAACATGCTCCTTGTCACCTGGGAAGTATATACTCCCCTCATGGCAGAACAAAGTTGTCGCACCCTTTGCCCCTGCCTTTATGGCGGTGTCCCTCTGCTCACATCCGAATGTTATCCGATGGGCGGTATTAGGTATTCTGACGGCAGTGTTGCAGACATCGATGGTTATGCCGATGTCCTCTATGTCCCTCACTTCTATCAATGAGTTTTTCAGAATCTCCCGTCCACGCCTTGCCAGTACCGCTCCGCTACGGTTTATGTCGATCAACCTCTCTTCGACCAGTCTATCGAGGATGGTCCTTGTGCTGCCTTCCCCTATTCCAAGGTCGATGGACAGACTCTTCCTCCCCACGGGGCCGGATTTACCTATGATCTTGAGGCATTTCCAAACATGATAATCAGAGAATTTCGGAATGGGCCCACCTGGCTTTTCCGTCTTATATAGGGAAAGGGCCATATGGTTGTACATATCATCCAACGTATAAAATCTGTATGCAACCACTAAACACTTGATTAGGCAACTTTTATAATCAGACCAGGCGTTAATGAATCATCATGACTCAAGAGCCAGTGCCTTTAATTATCGTTAATGGCGTGAGCAAATCCTTCGACGGCAACAAGGTCCTTGATAATATCACCATCGACATAATGTCCGGTAAGCCCTTGGGTTTGATCGGTAAGAGCGCCGCGGGGAAATCTGTGTTCATCCACATGCTGCGCGGTTCAAAGGACTACTTCCCCGACGAGGGAACGATAACCTACCGCATCAACTACTGCGAACATTGCCAGAGGGCGGAACTTCCGATCGAAGGGACCCCCTGTGGGAAGTGTGGTAACGAGACCGATCTCAAAGAGGTAGACTTCTGGTCCCTCGATGAGAGGGACCCTGTACGTTTGGCCATCAGGGACCGTATAGCCATCATGTTGCAGAGGACCTTCGCCCTCTTCGGTGACAAGACGGTCATCGAGAACCTCTTCGATGCCCTCGGTGAGGGTATGGATGAGAATAAGAAGGTGAAGAAGTCCATCGAGCTGTTGGAGCTGGTGAACATGACCCACCGGACCACCCACATAGCCCGGGACCTGTCCGGAGGTGAGAAGCAGAGGATAGTTCTCGCCAGACAGCTGGCCAAGGACCCCTTGATACTCCTGGCAGACGAGCCCACAGGGACATTGGATCCTCAGACCGCAGACATGGTGCACGACACCCTGGTCAACAGGGTCAAGGAGGACAACATGGCATTGGTGGTCACCTCGCATTGGCCCGAAGCCATAGAAAGGATGTCGGATGAGGCCATATGGCTGGATGCCGGCGTGGTCAAGGATATCGGCGACCCGGGCACCATCATCGAGGAGTTCATGCAGGAATACGACTTCGTGCGCAGTGAGGATGTGGAGGTAGGACAACCCCTCATCAGACTCAACAACGCCAAGAAGTATTTCTTCTCAGTCGTCCGCGGCGTGGTCAAGGCCGTTGACGGAGTTGACCTTGAGATCAAGGAGAAGGAGATTTTCGCCTTGGTGGGATTGAGCGGGGCGGGCAAGACCACGACATCCCGTATGATAGCTGGTATATCCCCAGCGACCGATGGGAAGGTCGAGATACTCATAGGCGAAGATTTCGTGGACATGTCAGTCACCGGTGAGGAGGGCAAAGGGAGGGCCACCCCATACATCGGTATGTTGCACCAGGAGTACACACTGTATCCCTTTGACACCATTCTGAGGAATCTGACCACCTGCATAGGCATGAGGATGCCGGCTGAATTGGCCAAGGTGAAGGCCATCCAGGTCCTGAAAAGCGCCGGGTTCCCGGACAAGAACATGGATAGGATCCTCTATTCCTATCCCGAGCAGCTTTCCACCGGTGAGAAGCAGAGGATAGCTTTTGCTCAGGTGCTTATAAAGGAGCCTCGGATAATCATCCTCGACGAGCCCACAGGCACCATGGACCCTATAACCAAGATGGCGGTCGCCCAAGCGGTCGTTGATTCCCGTCGCGACCTAGGTGAAACTTTTATAGTTGTTAGCCACGATATGGACTTCGTCCTGAATTGTTGTGATAGGGCCGCCCTGATGGAGGGCGGTAAGGTGGTCGCCCTCGGAACGCCCGAGGAGATAGTTGGCTATCTCACTGAGCATGACAGTCTGGAACTGTTCAAAGATGGTGGCTCAGCTTGAAACAGCGTATTGGAAGACATTTAAGTTTCGTTGAATGCCGGGAATCCCGTGGGCTGGGCACAGGCGGCGGATTGGCCGCCCGTGCCACGATATCGGAGAGCGGTCGCGATGTGGTCGCCATAGCCATGGGGCCGGGGCGGAGGCACATAACCAAGCCGGTCTGCGAGATAACCTATGCCCTCCGGGAGGAGGGGATAGACACCAGCGTCCTGGTAATCAATGCCGGTTCCGGTGTCCCCGCGGACGCTCCTGATGTCAGCACCGGCTCGTATTTCGGATTGGATCCCATCGAGGCCGCCCGCATACAGCAGTTCAGGGTGGCACTGATACATCTGGGCAATGTCCGGAAACACATAATATACAAGGCCAGGCTCATACTGCGCAACGTGGACATACCGGCCATAATAGTGGCGCAATGCCCGGTGGATTTCGAGGATTTCGCCGCCATCGGCATAAAGACCAGGGTTGTCATGCCACGTGAAGAGGATATCGCCACCAAGGGCGAGATAAAAGAGATAGTGACCGGCGTGGTGCGCGGGGTTACCTGTAGCCAGGATAAACTGGATGAGATCGTCTCCAAGATCCAGTCGATGATGCCTGAGCGATAATCTGGGAAGGTGATGTTTTGAAGGTCAGGATTAACGGAGATGATAAGGAGTTCCCGGAAGGCACCACCTTGGGACAGGCCCTGAAAGGTGAGATGCACGGCCCTGGTTCCGCGGTCTCGGTTCTGATATCCACCGACCTTACCCGTCAGAAGACCGACGAGTATCAGTTGGTCTTTGACAGAGGGTCGTTCAACATACGTCTCGATGACTCTGAGGATGCCGAGATATGGCGAGGGATATCCGAGGAGCTGGTCGACAACAACGTCAGATGGAACACCAGTAAGGTCCTGGCCCTCGGTTCTTTTCCCACCGAGATTGAGGTCGACAAGAGTCTGCACATGCGCAAACGCTACGATGTGTTCTTCTCACTGGGAGGCTTTGACAGCTCCACCACTTACCTGATGTTCTCCAAGCATGACCACCGCGGGCGTTACGGTGCCGGCGGCGGGAGGGTAGGTAAGGTCACCAAAGGAAGGCACATGCTTGATGAGATCAGGGAGGCGGACACCGTTAGGGAGATACGCCCCATCGTCAAGGAGACCTCTAGTGCCAACTCCATAATCACAGAGGACATGGACATGGTCCTGGAGGACGGAATGGCCGTGGAAAGTCACCTGACCATCGAATTGGATGAGAACTCGCCCATGGCCGCCGAGCATCTGCTCGTTAGTTTGCGTGACGGCACACTGCCGATCAACCATAAGGCCGAATCATTCATCTCCTGCTCTGAGAACCTCATCGACCATCTCATACCCGGTGAGGTCGACGTGCGGCAGGAATTCAACGTCACCGCCCGGACATCCGGCAAGGGTACTGGGAGAATATACATCTTCAAGAAAAGGCGCCAGCTTTCCGAACATCATACTCTGGTGGGCAAGGTCGTGGAGGGGATGAACCTGCTCAATCTTGTCGGAGAGGGGCAGCATCTGACCGTGAAGACGGTACCCGATAGAGCCCTGGCCGTGGGGATGACCCAAGCGGAGGGGATGGAGTTCCTTTCCCAACGTGGTATCGAGCAGGAACGTACCGGCGAAACAGACGATGACGCGATAATCGTCGAGCAGGAGCCGGAGATGACCTTGGAGGCGCTCTCTGAAGGAAAGGTGGTCACTAAGGCGGTGAGGTCTGAACGCATATTCTCATTGCATATGGACCGTGAGAACGCCCTGCGTACCGTCCGTTACCTGGAAAGGGTGACGGGTCTGGACCACAAGCCGGTGGGCATACTCAAGGTCCATTTCACATATCCCGGGCTGCCGATGGTCACCTTCGATGGCGACACCGAGGGTGGGAAGTCGCTTTATCCCGAGAACGAGTTCAAAGCCTCTGAGAAGGCCCAGATAGGAATCACCAACCAGGTACGCCCGCACGCCGGCCTAATCGGTATAAGGTTGGAGGGCAGTGAGGAGTACGGACCCACCGGGGAGGAGCCCTACGGTACGAACATCGTCGGGACATTCGTCGACGACCTGGAGCGCCTGTTGGAAGGCCTGGAGGAGGGTCACAAAGTTTACGTCAAGGAGGAGGAGATCGATGGTTAGGGAGACCCGGCTGATAGTGATATCTCCTCTCTCGGAGATAACCCCGGACCAGATAACCCGTAAGGTTCACTCCTTGGGTTACGAGGTCACGGTGAAGGAGACCTGTTACGGAGCGGTTCTGGAAGGCCCTCCGGAGACGGTGAGCAAAGTGATGGATGAGCTCAGGGCCTTAGATCCCTTGGGCATTTACTCCAAGATACGCGGTTTCCCGTTGGGAGATCCGAAAAGATGCCGTGCACAGCACGGCTCAAGACCTGGCTTCTCACAGTTGCAGACGGAGTGGCAGTCTCTGTCGCTGGTCGAGAAAGGCTTGGAATGCGCCATGCGCGGTGAGAAGGCGGAGACAAAAGATGTACCGGACAGGATTCCGGTCAAGGACCTGCAGAGGTTCTGCGAGGAGGTGGAGTGATTGAAGATTTTTATTGACCCCCCCAACAGCCTGATATTGTTCGATCTGGTGGAGAGGTTCGGACATGAACCGCTCAGTGTGATGGCGACCATCCAAGAGAGGGTGGACAACCTGGAGATAGACATGCCTCCTATGAACGTCACATTGGATGACGTAAAGAAAGGCCTCGACTACGCCGGTATCGAGGTGCCATCCGGCATCCGGGGGAGACTGGCCGTATGGGGTCCGCTCATCGATAATGCGGAGGCGGCGATAATCATGGAGGACGCCCCTTACAGCTTCGGCTGTGTGGGATGCCATCGCACCAATCTACTGGTGGACTTTCTGGTTCGTAAGCGCAAACTGCCGACGATCGAGATAGACTATCCACGCACCGAGGAGGATGCCCGCAACATGGTCATCCGTGTAAAGGAGTTCTTGGAGGGCCTGGAATGATAAAGATAGCGCAATTATCCTGCGGTACGGAGTACAGCGGTGTGCAGCATGAGATAGAGAAGGCCGCCCGCGCCGTGGGTGCGAAGATGGTGCATCCTGACGTCGAGGCTTCCCAGATAGACCGTTCCGTGCGGGAGTTCGGTTTCAACCCCGTATCACCGCAACTTAAGCTCATGATCGCCCGCGCCGTGCATTTGGCCGAGGGTCGCTACGACGCCGATGCGGTGTTCATAGCCACCTGCTTCCGCTGCGCCGAAGGGGCTTTGGTGAGGAACGAACTCCGCCGCTACATACAGGAGCACACCAACCTACCGGTGGTCACCTACTCCTTCACGGAGAGGATGAAGGCCAACCAGCTTCTGACGAGGATGGAGGCTTTGGTCACGATAGTGTCACGCAAGGAACTCCTGGCCCGTGAGAGGCAGATAGGCATCACCGCGGGCATCGACTCCGGTTCAACCACCACCAAGGCGGTTGTAATGGTGGACAACAAGATCGTCGGGAAGGCATGGACGGGGTCAGGGGAGGTCCTGGAATCCGCCACGCAGACCCTCAATGACGCATTGGCGGAAGCGGGCCTGAAATTATCGGACCTCGAGGCCCTGGGGACCACTGGCTACGGTCGTTATACGGTCGGTAAGCACATGAACGCCAAACTGGTGCAGGAGGAGCTCACCACCAACTCCAAGGGAGCGGTGTGGCTGGCCGGTCGCCAGAAGGGGGAGGCCACCATCCTGGACATAGGCGGTATGGACAACAAGGCCATAACCGTCAGGGATGGCATACCTGACAACTTCACCATGGGCGGGATATGCGCTGGTGCCTCCGGCCGTTTCCTGGAGATCGTCTCCCGTAGGTTGAAAGTGGAGGTCACTGAACTCGGAGCACTGGCCGACGATGGGGACTGGCGCAAAGTTAACATGAACTCCTACTGTTCCGTGTTCGGGATACAGGACCTGGTCACCTCTTTGGCTGAGGGCAACACCCGTTCCGATGTGGCCGCCGCCGCGTGTCACAGTGTGGCCGAGCAGATATATGAGCAGCAGTTGCAGGAGATAGACGTCCGCGACCCTGTGATACAGGTCGGCGGGACATCCCTCATCTCCGGCATGGTCTATGCCGTCGGTGAGATCCTCGGAAAGGCACCCATCGTCCCTCCGAACTCCCAATTCATAGGAGCGGTTGGCGGGGCCCTACTCTCATCCGGATTCCTAGAGGGTTGAGAATGAGACTCACTGTGGAGGGCACGGACGATTACGGCACCGCCGCCTACGAGGAGCTTTTCCGCCGTATCCTGGCGGACATGGGCAAATCCCGGGCTATAGAGCACGCCCGTCTGGTGCTACGTCCTGATGAGCCATTGTTCATCTATTCCGTTCGTTTGAGAGCCCGTCCTGAACGCCTTATGATGAAGGACGTATCCGAGTACCGGGAGGAGGGCAACGACGTCCACCTGTCGATATCCGATGAGCGCTATGCCCCCTCGATCCTGAGCAAACTCTGGACACTTTACGGGCGTGACAGCGTCGATCAGAGAACCCGTTTCGAGATGATTGTCAAGGGCGCTGACACCGAAGAGTTGGACAATATCGAGGTCGTGTCCGGAGACAAGGTCAAGAATGAGATGATCGACGCCCTGTGGAGGACACTCCCGGAAGGGATGAAGTCCCGCTATCATGTCAGCAGTCCGCAGACGGTCACGATCCTGGCCACCGAGGGGATACTGCAACCGGAGATGAAGGAGGAGGCGCGTAGACTGCACGCCGAGATGGAGGCTGATCCCGATGTATGAGGTCATGATGTATGACGGCGGCGTGTACCGTTCCGATGAGCTTGTGGACATGATAGAGGATCTGGGCGGCGTCGTGGTACAGAAGAACCGCATGGCCCAGATGATGCTTATCACCATGGCCGTACCGGCCGAGGACCGTCCTGCGATCGAGGCCTTTTCCAAGGAGTTGGGTGGGGAGATCAAGGCCGTACCGTTGGCAGGGACGGAGATAGCCGTCGTAGGTCCCACCCTGGGAAGGCACCACATGCCCCATCCCATATGCGACATCGCCGAGCAACTGCGTCAGTACGGCGCCATAACGGTCGTCATGGGCCTGGCCCGTGGACGGGGCAAGGAGACTGCTCAGATATCCGCTGATGAGCGGGCAATCATAGAGGAGTATGATGCCGCCATCTACGTTCTGGGAAACTTCAAGAAATGTGTCGAGGAGAAGAAACACCTCTTCGATGACGTGAGCATACCGGTAATCCTAGTCTCCGGACCCATGCCCGAGGGATTGGACGAGGACTGTGAAGGAATTATCTGCGGTGTGGGTCGCAAATCGGAGAGGATGCGTCGTGCCGATGAGATAGAGAAACTGGTGGAGATAGCCGACATGACATCGGACATAATCACGCAGAGGCGTATCGAATTAGAGGAGGATCCTCTATTCATACATCCCGCCGAGGTCAAGGAGAGGCTGGAGGATATGGCTTCCGTCAAGGAGAGCCTGCGTCCAGCACCTATCGTGTTGCATCTCGACGGTATACGGGTCAAGATCCCCTACGAGGAAAACCGTGACGAACTGGAATCTATCGAGGTCTTGGGCAGAAAATTGGGAGATGTTGCGAGGATCTCATCTTCACGGATAAGCAACAGCAGTACCATCATCCGCATCATGACCCGTTCCGAGGTCGAGTACCAAGATTCGAAATGAGCGTGGTCAAAGGCAGTTACGTACTGCTTCTACGTCTCTCCGCAGCCTGTTCCATCAACGTAGGCGCCCTCGGTGAACTGGAATTCGAAGCGGGATGGTACGCTTACGTGGGCAGTGCCGGTAACGGCCTGTCACAGAGGGTGGGTAGGCACCTATCCGTCCCTTCCAAACGACGATGGCATGTGGACAGCCTCAACGCATCATGCTGCGAGCGGTCCGCATTGGTCTGGAAGCATGGCGGTCCTTCGGAATGTGAGCTCGGAACCCTATTGGCATCCATCGGTGCCGAACCCTGCCACCGCGGATTCGGGTCCTCGGACTGCCGTTGTCGGACACATCTCTTCGCATTGGACGATGATTCGCTCAACACTCTGCTCACCGTCCCCAATGACGGCGTCATACGCTGCGATGATGCGAGCTTCCACTTATGATGAACCCTTTCATGAATCCCCGGCAGATATGTTGAAGACATCCTCGTCCAGCTAATAGGGGGGCAGGGACAGATTAAAAAATTTGCAAATCCTTAATATACAGTGAAATGATTAACTGGACATTTCGTAAATTCATTTCCAAGGAGGACATTTCAGATGAAAATGAAAGGGGGAGAAAACCTATCCCGTACAGTCACGCCCGATGTGATCTCAAGTCTCGAGGCAGCTATCGGCAAGGAGAACGTGAACACCAGCGAAATGGAAAGACTTCTTTACAGCCACGATCTGGCACCTCTGCCCAAAGAGGCCGGTCTGGCTTTCAAGAACATACCTGACGTGGTCGTCAGGCCGAAGAGCGTCAAGGACCTGTCCAAGGTGGTCATGATCGCCCACAAGTACGGTGTGGCAATCACTCCCCGCGGAGCATCCACATGGGGACTGGGCGGATCGATGCCCGTCTTCGGAGGGATCTTGATAGACCTCTCCTCGGGAATGAACGAGATCATCGAGATCAACGAGAGGGACATGTACGTCAAGGTCGGTTCCGGCTGCACCTGGAAGAACGTATACGACGCCTGCGCCAAGAAGGGCCTGTTGCTCGGTTGCTACCCCAGCAGCTTCCCCAGCGCCACCGTCGGAGGATGGGTTTCCACCGGCGGTATCGGTATCGGCGGTTACAAGTACGGCGCCGCCCGCGACACCATACGCAACATGGAGGTCATCCTGTCCGATGGAACAGTGATCTCCACCGGATATGATGCCCTTTCGGACAACATGGCCGGTTACAACCTCAACCAACTGTTCACCGGAGCCGAGGGCACCCTCGGTGTCATCGGCACAGTGACCATGAGGCTCTTCCCAATGGGCGCCATCAAGCCTTTGGCATACGAGTTCGACAAACTCACCCAGATGGGCGGCCCCATCAACGAGATAGTCAAACATCCCAGTGTCAAACCCTTGCACATCGCATGGTCCGACGAGGTTCACTTCGATAACCAGCGCAAGGCCGGTCTACACGCCCCCGATGTCAAGAACCTTTTCCTGGTCACGCTCCAGGGCGACGATGAGTTCATGGCACTCGAGGAGAAGGTCATCGATGAGATAGTCGAGGCCGCCGGGGGAAAGAAGATCAGCTACGAGATAGCATCCCACGAGTGGGATGAGCGCTGCTACGAGTTCCGTGCCCGTCAGGTCGGTGTCGGTGCGATTCCCGCCGAGGTCGTCGTTCCCGTTGCCGACTGGTCGGACTTCGCCGAGGAGTGCTACAAGGGATTCAAGGAACTGAAGATGGATTCCGGAGGCGTCATCGGTATGATCGCTGACCGCAGTACCGCCATGTTCATGCCCTACTACTTCATGAACAACGAGACCATCGTCGGAATGACCGGTTTCGCTTACAACACCTACATGGGCGATGTCGCTGAGAAGTACGGTGGCCGTGCTCTCGGCATGGGCGTCTTCTTCGCCGCCAATCTCCCCAAGGTCAGGGACGCAGGGGCTTACGAGCTGATGAAGGACCTCAAGACCTGCATGGACTCCCGCGACGTCATGAACCCTGGTCACCTGGTTCACGGCAAGACCCGGTTCGGTATCGCCTTGGGCAAGAACATGATGACCCTTTCCTTCAAGATGTTGGAGACCGTCAAGAAGATCGCTCCCAAGGACAAGACCTTCGAGAAGAACATCGAGCGTTTCCATTTCGATGAGATGGAGCACGAGAAGGAGAAGACCAGACAAGTCAAGCTCGAATGAGCCAAAACCCTTTTTCAACTTTTCTTAGGCGAGGTCGAACATGGAGATCATGTCGGCGACCGAGCCCAGGACAGGGATGTCCTCCCCTGTCCTTAACCAATCTTCCTGGTCATAGGTGCCGGTAAGCACGGCGATGAACTTCGCCCCTGAATCACGGGCGCACTGTTGGTCGTAACTGTGATCACCCACATAGAGGATGTCCTCCGTGGCGATGCCCAACTCATCGGCGACGTGCTCCATGGCCCGGGGCGAGGGTTTGGCATCCTCCTCGGGGTGGTCGTCGCGACATACCAGCACGTCCAAAAGGTCGATGGCTCCGCAGAGGGTCAGCACGTATTCCGCATACTCCCTGCTGCCACGGGTCAGCACGCCGATGAGATGTCCTCTCTCCTTGAGAAGGTCGATCAGCCTCAACGAACCGGGGATCGGGAGGGCCTCATCAGCATTCTCCATCTCCAGGTCCTTAGCCCTGCCGTTGATGCGGCCTTCGAGCTCATAGAGCTCATGTTTCCTCCCCTGCTCCATCAGGTATCTGACCCCGCTCTCGATGTTGAACTTCGTGGAACCGCTACCGTCGAGGGCCTCCTCGGGGACGCCGATAGTCCGCATCTCCGCAAAAACCAATTCGGTCATGCGGCCGTAATCTATCCTGGTGTCCAACAGGGTACCGTCCATATCGAAGACCACGGCTTTGAACGCACTGATGTCCAGGGTCATGTTCCGACCATAGGGGAAAAAGGATAAAAGGGTTGGTAAAGAAGTTTTGATTAGGCCTTTTTGACCGATGACTCCATGGTGCCGTTGATGTACTTCTCGTACCCGACCAGATCCAGGAGTCCGTGACCGGAGAGGTTGAAGACGATGACCTTCTCCTCGTTGGCCTCCTTGGCCTTCATCGCCAGATCGATGGCTCCCAGGATGGCGTGGGTGCTCTCCGGTGCGGGGATTATGCCTTCAGCGCGGGCGAACATCATACCGGCTTTGAAAGTCTCAATCTGATCGTAGGAGACGGCCTGTACGAAGTCCAGGTCTGCAGCCATACTCACCATTGGTGACATGCCGTGGTAACGAAGTCCTCCGGCGTGTATGGGGCTAGGCATGAAATCATGTCCCATCGTGTACATCTTCAGCAGCGGGGTCATACCTGCAGAGTCGCCGAAGTCGTACTCGTACTTGCCCTTAGTTATCGATGGCGTCGCAGCCGGCTCGGCGGCTATGAACTTCGTGTTGTTCTTACCCTTGATCCTCTCACCGATCATCGGGAAAGTGAAACCAGCAAAGTTGGACCCTCCTCCTGCGCAGCCCACCATGTAGTCGGCCTCGGTGTCTATGAGGTCCAGCTGCATCATCGTTTCTTGACCTATGACGGTCTGATGCAGCATCACATGGTTGAGGACACTGCCGAGTGAATAGTTGGTGTTCGGGTCCTTGACAGCCATTTCGATGGCCTCGGATATGGCTATACCCAGTGATCCAGGGGTGTCAGGATTCTCCTTCATCATCTTCTTCCCGTATTCGGTCAGAGGGCTGGGGGAGGCGTGCACCTTACCTCCGTATGTCTGCATGACGGTACGGCGGTAGGGCTTCTGATCATAGCTTATGCGGACCATGAACACCGTACAGTCCATGTCGAATATGCTGGTGGCCAGACAGAGGGCCGATCCCCATTGTCCCGCCCCTGTCTCGGTGGTCAGGTTGGTGAATCCGTCCTTCATGTTGTAGTAGGCCTGCGGGATGGCACTGTTTGTCTTGTGACTTCCCACCGGGCTCAGGTCCTCGCGCTTGAAGTAGATCTTAGCAGGGGTCTTGAGCATCTCCTCCAACCTCTTCGCCCTCTGTAATGGCGAGGGACGGTTGATCATGATGTACTTCTCCCTGACTTCGTCAGGTATGTCTATGTAGCGCTCGGTGCTCATCTCCTGCTTCAGGATAGAAGGTGGGAAAATGGCGAGGAGATCCTCCGGTTTGGCGGGCTCCTTGGTGATCGGATTGAGGGGCGGTGGAACAGGCGCCGGCAGGTCAGCGGCGAGATTGTACCATTTCTTTGGAATGTCTTCCAAACCAAGAGTGACACGTAGGTCGTTTACTTTGGTCATATTCCCAAGAAAAGTGAGCATATATATGAACATATTGTTCATTGATGCACAATATTATACAATATCAATCACGATTGAGCTCCACCCGGAATCCCTCTCCGCGTAGTATCACATGGGGGACATGATGAGAGAGAGCCCTACCCAACTTCAACAGCCGATCCTCGCCGGCGATATCACTGGGTATCGTCGAGGATGCGATACCATGAACCGAGCCCATACCTTGCTGATGAAGGATCGCTGTCTTCGCAACACTGGCCGCCGACTCTCCGAGACGGACCACATCCTCCAATGACGGTTCACTGGATCCTATGGCCTTCCTGAGGGTCACATTTCTACCCATCAGTGTGGCGAGACTGCGATGTAACTCAGGATCACTAAGGAAATCCTCCTCACTTCCTTCTGGATTACACTCCAACATGTACTTCCTGACCATGTCCAAGGTCTTCCCGATTAGATCAGAACGCAGAGGCGACACAGAAAGTTCGACACTCTTACCCATACGTTTCAGTCCCGAGAGGAGCTCCAAGAGGCCCTCCGACTCATCCTCTGAGGGGTCTGCTCTTATCGAGACCGTGTCCACTCTTCTTTCCGATGCTTTGATCAAAAGATCCTCTACGGTCAAATCCTCGGATCCGTCCGGGGAACGACACAACTCATTATTGTTGCCGAGGATCAACCAGAGACGGTTTCCTCGCCGGTAGGCCTCCGCTATAATCATTTCACCGACCCTTATCAAGTAAGGGAGAAATCTGCCAATCGCGGAACCTCTCTGGCAGTTCGTCACCGCTACAGCTCCATCTCTCGGTGATCAACATGTCTACCATGGTTGAGTCGAAACTCTCGAACAGGCTGGTGCATCTCTTGAGCCGAGGAGCGATTTCCACGCACTTGCTCACTGAATCCCTGATCTCCACAGGTGAGAGCTTGAGCGAATCGCAGACCACGACGACCTCCTTGCCCTCTTGCTTGGCCGCATGGGCTAAGCATTCGGAGCCAACCTTGTTAAATATCTTCCCCGGTTCGACGGCATCAGCACCACAGAGGAACATATCCACCCTCCTCATCCACTCGTATGTCATACTGTCGGTGATTATCGTCGTGTTTATCTTACGACCTGCCAGAGCTTCAGCGAACATGACGCCTTCACCCATGGGCCTTGATTCGGTGACCACTACCTTGATATCGACCACCTTGGAAAGGGCCGTGATACATTCCATCACTGTGGAGGAGTAAGAGTTGACCATTATGATGTTGGGTCTGAATTTGTTTATGAAGGCCTTGCTGATGAGGCTCTCGGAATCGGTATGCGACTTATGCAGCTCATCGAATTTTTTCATGAGGACATTCTGAAAATCGTCCTCTTTCAGATTCAAGAGTATCAAGTTGGATATGTTGTATAGGGGCGCCATCCTACCCTTGGCAGAAAGGAGTCCCAATGCAAGCTCCTCCCATTTCTCGCTCGACATCTTTCGGCTTCTCGCCATGGAGACGATGTCATCAAGGACGAACTCGACGATGGTGAAAGCCGAACCATCGTTTTTCCGTACCTTGTCCAAGAGTTTAGCGACCTCGTCCTTCATAATTGTTAAACCCCCTTTTTGGGTATAAAAAATTGTTTGAGGTGTCAGGTGAGGGTAGTAGGCCCCCTTCTGTTTCAAGCGACATTCAACTACGCACCCTACCCGCCGGTCCTTGGGCCATCATCCCGGCTGTTCGGGCTTGCTCCGGTGGGGGGTCGCCGTTTCACCAAATCCTCCAGGAACGTCATCGCCGAACGAATCATCCTTAGCTGGAGGCTGTGTCGTTTCTGAGCCCTTGCCCAGGTTCTCACCAGGTCGGATTTCCCGACCCACCTGCCCATTGGAGGAGGGACCTTCCTCAGCCGGATCAAGTCCTGCCGTCGGTCGCCCTCCCTCTCCTGACATTAGACCTTAGTAATAATTACGTATTTATTCCCAACGTATAGGAAAACTTAATAACAACCGCCCTATTCTCCCATTTCAAGCAGGGGTAGCCAAGCCTGGCCAACGGCGCAAGGTTGAGGGCCTTGTCCTGTAGAGGTCCGTGGGTTCGAATCCCATCCCCTGCACCATTCTCACACCATTTTTCGTTCCGATGACACTAGTCTTTATTTAACAATGAAAACTCTATTATCTTCAGTGAGGTGTGATTATGGCTTACAATGCTGAGATTCAATTGGACGAGGGTAACACGCTGGAATTGAAAGGAGGCCCTCTGAGGGCCTATCTCAAAGTGTTACACAACGGTGAACCCGTTGGCAAGCTTGTCTTCTTATTGAGTAAGGGGAAGTTCGAGAAGGAGATCGCCGGTAACCTGGTGAGGATGGATCATCAGCGGATGAGAGGTACGGGCCACATTAAACTGGTTGTCAAGGTCAACGGCGAAGTGGTGAAAGAGAGTCTCATCACCCAGTGATTCGTATACAGGATTTGAAGAAACGACCGCCTATGAAACCTTTTCATTTTCAATCAAAATTGTTAAACACTGTTAGACTCAATATTACCCGATACCATGTCCGTTGAGAAGGATTCATACATCGACCGTTATGGTCGGAGGGGAGGTACGGTCATCGAAATCAGTGCCGATAAGAAGTTAAAACTTCAACAGGCCGGTGTTTTCGGATATAGTTTGGACATATCCTTGAATGACACCAAACTCAAGAGGATGGGCTTCGTCCTGCCATTCGGTTCCTTCAGGACCGAAATAGACGGTAAGCTCGTGGAGGTCAAACAGAAGACCCTATACATCAAAGGAAACAAGTGGGCAAAGTTCACAGTAAAGGTCGATGGTGAGGTCGTCGCGGAGTTGCAGTTCAGCAAATCAGAGGGGTCTTTCGCCCCCTGATCGGGGAAACAATCTAAAACCGTACGCCCATTGTCCGGTGTACGGTAGGAGTTGCTAGTAATTGACGGACGACCCATCCCGCTCGGAGAAGATAAATAAGCTCTTGCGGAGCCAACCCTTCGCAGTGTTGGCGACGAAAGGCGAATATCCCCATACGAGCCTGGTCTCATTCTGGTCGTCAGAGAACAACGCGTCGGTCGTCTTCATCACATCACGGAAAACCCGCAAGTACCGTAACATCATGCAGGACGCGAGGGCGGCCTTGATGCTGGATGATAGAACTAACAAACCATCGGCGGACCTCAAAGAGGGGAGCTCGGTTATGTTGACTGGCGCCGTCAGGGAGGCCGTGGGAAAGGAGGCGGAGACGTTGCGCCAGGTCTTCCTGGAACGGAATCCCGATCAGTTTCGTTTCGCCGAGGATGCTGATACTGCCATCATGGTCATGACCGTCGAGGGCATGGACCTAGTGACCAGTTTCCAGGATTGATTCTCTCAGGACACGAAAAGCGTTTTTATCATCCTGCCATATATACGGATGATGGAACCCGTACCGGCAACGGCTACAGATGTATTCAGTCATCATCTTGCTCAGAAATCGGAGATTAAGTTGACTATGATCGTCAGGGTTCCAGGCTGTGTCGAAGCTCTGGCTCTCAGCGAAGCTGTGAACGTGGTTATGGATGCCGAGCCCATATTGAGGTCATACCTCCATCACGAAGGGGATTGGATGTCCTGGCATCATGATGCTGACATTACGGCGTCAAGCATAGTGAATGAGCATGACGTCCATGACGGCGATGATGGCCGATTCTGCTTCGGAGCCCTGGGCCTCCACTCACCGCCGCTTTGGGAGGTGAACCTCGCCCATGGTGAGGAGGACACCATCGCCATATCCCTGTCCCATGCCCTCGGTGACGGCCGGGCATTGATGTATCTCTCCGACCTTCTTCTGTCAGTGTATGCGGGGGATCCCGCACCATCCCGGGCCACCAGTATGCCGGAACGCAGTCTCGACCAGGTCGCCAGACCGCAAGCGGCCATCGGCGAGTCCTTTTTCATGAACGGACCATCCGCTGCTTGGCCATCCCTATATGAGAGCTATGCGATGGAGGGGGCGAGATTGGTCGAGAGGACCCTCACGGCCCAGGAGTTCACCGCAGTCAGGCAAGGCTGGAAATCGGCCACCGGTGCAACGGTCAATGATATACTGCTAGCATCCTTGGCACTCACCCTGAGGGACATGACAGGACAATCGGACAATGCCATGTCGTCAGCGACCGCGGACCTCAGACGATATGCCACCCACCCCGTCCCTGAGATAGCGAACTTCTCCAGCAACTATGCGATCAACCTCGGGAATCTGAGCGATGCTGATATGCAACAAGTCGTCAGGACGGTCAATGAGGAGATGGACAGACTGAAGAATACGGAATACCTGGGCGTTGAAGACCTGGAGATGTTCCGTCGGATAGGGAAGTTGGAGCAGATGGACAGGGTTATCGAATCCTTGTACAGCATCGATGATCTTGACAAGGCCCTCTATTTCGTTACCAATATAGGAGACATAGTATGGAGCCCCTCCGTATTGGAGTCCCTGAATCCCACCAAGGCCTACATAGCTTATCCTGGAATATGCCCGCCCACCTTGGGCGTGGTCTGCAGCAGTCATGCTGGAGAGCTCAATCTGAACTTCGGACACTACAGAGGTCTCAGAGACGATTTGGCCGACGAACTCCTCGATCGGATGGTCAGTTATATCCGTTCAATCTGATCCCCCGCCCTTCAGATACTTCCTGATATCGAGCAATGACAATGCTTTTCCGAGGCCCTTCTTGCGGAAAAGTCCGTCGATCAGTTTGCGGTTGGCGTCCAAAGAACCCTTGTCATAGGGCGTCCACCATATGTCGCGGGGGAACTTACCGCTGTCCACATGCACATGATGGGGTTCCATAAGCTCCATCATGCCCCACTGGCCGTGGGTCCTGCCGAAGCCACTCTCGCCGCTGCCCCCCCAAGGGGTGGAAGGAAGTCCATAGGTGTAGAGGCAGTTGTTGACGACCACCGTACCCGACCTTATGGCTGACGCTATGATCTTGCCCTTGTCGGTGTTCTTGGTCCACACCGAAGCACTGAGGGCGAAAGGCGAGTCATTGGCCATCCTGACGGCCTCCAACTCATCCTCGAATGCGGTGACCATCACCACAGGACCGAAGGTCTCCTCCTTCCATAGGTCGCTGGTTGTGGACAGGCCGGTGATCACGGTCGGCATGAAAAACGATCCCGATAGGCCCGGTGTCCGCTTACCGCCCGCCATGACCTTGCCGCCCTGCTCCTGCGCTCTTCTCACCTGATCCTCCATATTCGCCACGGCCTCGTCATCTATCATGGCCCCCACGCTGACATCAGGATCCTCAAGGCCATCGCCCTGCTTCAAGCTCTCCGTCTTATACAACAGGACATCCAGGAAATGGGAGTACACCTCCTTGTGGACGAGTATCCGCTTGACTCCGACACAAACCTGGCCGGAATTCACAAAGGAACCCCACATCGCACCGGAGGCCGCCCTCTCTATGTCGGCGTCCTC
This sequence comes from Methanomassiliicoccaceae archaeon, assembly GCA_003560875.1. Taxonomy (GTDB): domain Archaea; phylum Thermoplasmatota; class Thermoplasmata; order Methanomassiliicoccales; family Methanomethylophilaceae; genus PWHV01. Next base: position 3,675 of record PWJQ01000039.1, on the reverse strand, counting down.
CAACACTATCATCGGGTCCTTCCCTCCCAGTTCGAGGGTCACAGGCGTCAGTCTCTGCGCCGCCGATATCATCACATTGCGGCCGGCCTCGGTGCTGCCTGTGAATACGATACGGTCGACAGGCGACGCCCCCAGAGCCTTACCGATCCCCTTGCCGGAGACCGCCCTGACCAGCCCGCCGGGGAATCCAGCGTCCTTAAAGAGCGTCTCTATCATATGGCCGATGACAGGGGTGTTCGCGGATGGTTTCACAACCACCGCGTTACCGCTCGTGACCGCCATGATGGTCTGGCTGAAAGGTATCGCCAAAGGGAAGTTGAAAGGGGCGATGACACCGATGACTCCCAGGGGGCGGTATCTGACATAAGACCTCCTACCCAAGTAGCGCATCATGGTGTGGAATCCGCCCAGATGGATCTCCATCTCATCAGGATGGCGCTTCAACCATCCGATGCAGTAATCGATGGTGGTGAGCGATGCCATGACATCGGTGTTCATGGCCTCCACGAGTGGTTTGCCGGTCTCCTTGGAGACCAGGGCGCACAGGTCTTCGGCCCGTTCGGTCATCAACGACAAAAGATTCTGCAACAAGGCCAGCCTCTTCTTCTTGTGCAATACTGACCACTCGATCTGAGCTTTACGGGCGGACTTGATGACCTGCCCCAGCGACGATGGGTCATGGACCGGCACTTCGCCGACGGGGTCGCCGGTCACGGGACTGAATGAGACTAGAACGGAATCGCGGTACACGGTATGTCATTCTGATTACTGATAGAAAACGTTGATGGACGAAGCGCATGATAAAATATCTTGTTGCTTTAACAAGAACGTCCAGAAGGGCGAGGGAGGTACAGCGTATGAATTACCCGATAACCAGGACGATGCTGTTCAGTATACTCTCCGTCACCTCGGTCGCCCTCGCCTACGTTTTCCTTCTCCTCGACGGTTTGGACTCTACGTTCCTACTGTCACTCCCTTTATCCTATCTGCTGTTGGGGATGCTCATAAAATATGGGGACCAAGCCTATGATGTCGGTTGCTTCGACAAGAGGAAGGCCTTGGTCCTGGCCATCCCCTGCGGAATTTGGCTGGGATATATGATGATCCACGACCCATCCACCGCCACCATAGGGGTCGGCATGCTGCTCGGCCTGTTGGCGGCAGGGAAGTACGACAACCGCGGTTTCATAGTGGGTTTCGCGATATCGATCACGATCGCCGCCATCGGATACTGGGAGGGTAGTCTCCAACTCGCCTTGGGAGGTCTGGTCATCGTCATTTTGGCCACGATAGTGGATGAGAAGGTGAACGACATGGAACGCGTCGAGGGACGCAGGACACTCCTGGACCGCATCCTTTATCAGAGACCTTTACTGAAGATAGCCGTCCTATCGCTCTGCGTGGTCGGTATCTTCCCATCATTCGCCTACCTTTTCATGTTCCTCAGCTTCGATCTCGGTTACGGGCTTGTGGACAGCGTATCCGAGGAGATGGAGGGTTGCCGTTGAGGTCGGTCAACATTCTGGTGGTGGGGGCGGGTCTTTCCGGCAGTATGTTCGCCCGGGAGCTTTCCAGGCTCGATCCGAATCTGGATATCCTACTGGTGGACAGATTGGCTGACGGAAGGTTCGACCGCTACCACCGCATTTGCGGTGAGGCCGTCAGTGACAGGGCATTCAAGGAACTGTCGATGGAGCCGCGTAATGTGAGGAACCGTATCGTCAGGGCCCGGGAGAAATGGCCTGGTGACATCGTGATCGAGGAGAAGGCCGAAGGGTACATATTAGACCGCCCTGCCTTCCTGCATTCCCTGCATGATGACATTGATGGAAAGGTCGATTTCGAACAATCCTCCCTGCATTCTTTGCGAAAGGAAGGTGCTGCCATTATCGCCGACACCTCATCAGGGGCCATCCGTTGCTCCAAGGTCATCGGTGCCGATGGGGCCTTCTCCACGGTACGCAAGCACTTATCATCCCAACGCCCGCGGCGGACGATCGCCGTGAAGCAGTTCGTCGTCGACGAACCATCGGAGGAGGGGGTGATAGAGTTCACATACGGCCAGCGTTACGATGGTGGTTACAGCTGGAGATTCCCCTGCGGAGGGATGTCCAATCTCGGATTCCCCCGCGGCTGTGGTGACACACCCGCGAATGTGGTGGAGGAGAACGCCCGTTACATACCGATAGGGCATGTCGATCCACTTCCTATGAGCGATGTGCTGCTCCTCGGGGACGCGGCGGCGATGGTCAACCCACTGTCATTCGGAGGGATAAGGGTGGCCATGCTTTCCGCCCAGAAGGCGGCGCAGGCGATAGCGGACGGTGACACGTCCCTCTATCGGAGATGGTGGAATGGTAGCGGTTTCAACAACGGATCATTCTGGGACGCATACATGGTCTCGAAAGGATGGGACGATCAAAGGATGACCCGCTTCATGGAGGATTTCCGTGGCGGGTACGGTATATCAGGCTTGGCGAAAGCGATGTTGAGGGGCGGCGAGGGTAGGATGGTCGCCAAAGCCTTCATGCAATCGTTCAGATACGGATGGTGAATCAATGGATTGTGATGTTCTCGTAGTGGGTCTCGGCCCCGCCGGAAGCGGTGCGGCCAAAGCGGCGGCGGAGGCGGGCGCCAGAGTACTGGCCATCGACCGGAAACGGGAGATAGGCACCCCGGTGCAATGTGGTGAGGTCATAGGCAGGTCGCTGCTGAAGAGGTCAGGCCTCAGATTGCCACCGCAGGCGGTGGCATCCAAACAGACGCACACCCGATTCATCGTGGACCGTTCCCTGGACATAAGCAATCACGGCCCACAATGGGCCAGCGTGACGGTTGAGAGGAAGATATTGGACAAGATCCTCGCCGCGGAGGCGGCCTCCTCCGGTGCGATGGTCCAAGCTGACAGCACCCTGCTGTCTCTGGAGATGGACGGTGAAAACGTGAAGTCGGCCACAGTCAGGTTCCGGGGGGTGGAGAAGGTGGTCCGGCCCAAGGTGGTGATCGCCGCCGATGGTGTACACTCTCCGGTGGCCAAGATGACCGGTGTATGCTGGAACACGCCAGATATGGTCGCCCACGGTGGCGAGTTCGAGATGGTGGCGAAACGACCTCTGCCCCGTTGCATGCAGATATTCCTCGAGGAGGAGGTGGGCTTCGGTTACGGATGGATAATCCCCAAAAGCCGTTCCAGGGCCAACGTCGGATTGGCTGAGGTCGGTGTCCGCGGACACACCCGTGACAGTGTGCGGGATTGGATCGAAGGCAACCCGGTCGTAAGTTCCTACTTCGACATGGACAGTATAATCGAGGTCAAGACCGGTGATGCCCCCGTCCCTGGGTTCCAGGGCGGACCGTCGATAGGTAACGTCCTATTCACCGGAGATTCCGCCGGTCAGACACTGGCTTTCGTCGGAGAGGGGATAATTCCCGCCTACATGTGCGGCCTCGTTGCCGGTGAGAGTGCAGTCAAGGACCCATTGTCATATGACTCCCTCCTCCGCTCGGTCATGGGGGAGGAGCTCAGTTACGGGGGTGAGCTCAAGGATGCCATACTGGGGCTGTGGAGCGATGACTCGTTGACTCCCAGCCAGAAATACACCGCCGCCGGGCTCGTCATGAGCGAGGCAATCCCTCCGGAGACCATGGCCGCCTTGGTCGAAGAGGGCAGGGAAC
>PWJQ01000016.1 GCA_003560875.1 Methanomassiliicoccaceae archaeon | reverse complement strand
GTCGATCCCCCGGAGATACTGGCTCACATGCCCATGCTCTGCGAGGAGAGAAAGGTCGCCTACGCCTACGTGCCCAGCAAGGCCGAGCTCGGGAACGCCACCGGGTTGGAGAAGCCCACCGCTTCCATAGCCATCACCGACGTTGGCAAGGGAAAGCCCCTGTACGATGAGATCGTGAAGGCCCTCGCCGCACTGAAGCAGTGAGGTGACTTCAATGGTCGATGTCACAAGCATACCCTCGGAGGTCGTGGAGATCATCGGTCGCACCGGTATGACCGGAGAGGCGACACAGGTGAAGGTCCGCGTCCTCGACGGAAGGGACAAGGGAAGGATAATCACCCGTAACATAATGGGTCCTGTGAGGATGGGCGACATACTCATGCTCAGGGAGACCTCGAGAGAGGCCAGGAAGCTAAGCCTGAGGTGAATGCCATGGTCGAGACGAGGAAATGCAATTTCTGCGGCGTGGAGATAGAGCCCGGCTCTGGATCCATGTACGTCAAGAAGGACGGTAGCGTGTTCAACTTCTGCACCAAGAAGTGCAACAAGAACATGATAGGACTGAAGAGGGTGCCCCGTACCACCGCCTGGACACAGCAGTTCGCGGTGGAGAAGGAGGCCCGTTTGAAGTCCATGGAGAAGAAGGGGGAATAAGCGGATGGCAATGGAGAGGACATATCTCATGGTCAAGCCGGATGCCGTCCAGCGCGGTCTGATGGGGGAGATCGTCTCCCGTCTGGAGCGCAAGGGACTCAAGCCGGTGGCCATGAAGTTCACCACCATCCCGCGCGAGATCTGTGAGAACCACTACGGTGAGCACAAGGGCAAGCCCTTCTACCCCGGACTGATCGACTACATCACATGCGGCCCAGTGCTGGCGATGGTATGGGAGGGCGACAACGCCATCTCCGTATGCCGCCAGATGATGGGAAAGACCAACCCCCAGGAAGCCGCTCCCGGCACCATCCGTGGTGACTATGCGGTGGACATGGGCAGGAACATGATCCATGGTTCCGACTCCCCGGAGTCCGCGGCGAGGGAGATAAGCATCTTCTTCAGCCCCGAGGAACTTATGGACTACGGTCGTAGCATCGACGCTTGGGTCTACGAGTGAGTATAAACCCCTTAACACCTTTTCATCCCTGGAGGTCGTTGCGATGTCCATAAGACAACCAATAGTCAGCGTCCTGGGTCATGTAGACCACGGAAAGACCCGTCTCTTAGACTGCGTGCGCGGCACATCCGTCGTGGCCGGCGAGGCCGGCCTCATCACCCAACACATCGGGGCCACCGAGGTGCCCATCGAGCATATCAACGAGGTCTGCGGTCCCTTGATGGCCGGCAAGGACTTCAACGTGCCCGGTCTGCTGTTCATAGACACCCCCGGACACCATTCATTCATCACCCTGCGCGCCCGCGGCGGCTCATTGGCCGACCTGGCGGTGCTGGTCATAGACGTTAAAGAAGGTATCAAGCCTCAGACCATAGAGTCCATACGCATACTCAAACAATTCAAGACACCCTTCATCATCGCCCTCAACAAGATCGACGTCATACCGGGATGGAAGTCAGTCAACAACCGTCCCTTCGTCCTTTCCGAGAGGGCACAGAACCCGGAATCGGCCGACGACCTCAACCAGAGGCTCTACCGCAACATAGCCAAACTCGCCGAGGAGGGTCTGTTCGCGGAGAGGTACGACCGCATAGACGACTTCCGCAAGACCATCGCCATGGTGCCCGTCAGCGCCGCCACGGGCGAAGGCGTCCCCGACCTGCTGTTAGTCCTCATAGGACTGGCCCAGCGTTTCCTGGAGAAGAGCCTGGAGGCGGAGGAGGGTCCGGGTAAGGGGACCATATTGGAGGTCAAGGAGGAGCGCGGCCTCGGACAGACAGTGGACGTCATCCTCTATTCCGGGACGATCCGTAAAGGCGACAGGCTGGCCATGGGGACCCGCGGCGAGCCGGTGGTCACCAAGGTCAAGGCCATATTGAAGCCCAAGCCATTGGACGAGATACGCGACCCCCGTGACCGCTTCAGGTCGGTGGACTCGGTGTCCGCCGCCGCGGGTGTTAAACTATCATGCCAAAATCTGGACGGCGTCGTTTCCGGTGCACCGCTCCGGATCATCAAGGGTAACGAGGACGAGGTGCTCGAGGAGCTCAGCGCTGAGACCGAGATCAAGATCGAGGCGCAGGAGGAGGGAGTCAGCGTCAAGGCCGACGCCATCGGTTCCCTCGAGGCATTGGCGTACGAGGCCAATGCCGCCGGCATCCCCATCCGTAAGTACGGCGTCGGCGACATCTCCCGCCGGGACATAGTGGAGGCCTCGGCCAGCAACAACAAGTTGAACCGGGTCATACTGGGGTTCAACGTCAACACCACCGCGGACGCCAAAGAGGCGATGAAGAGTGCGGATATGAACCTCTTCTCCAATCAGGTGGTCTACCGCCTAATAGAGGAGTACCAGGAGTGGACCGCCGCGCAGAAGCGTGCCTTGGAGGCGGAGAAGAGGGCGGAGTTCGCCTTCCCCGGGAAATTCCGCATACTTCCCAACTGCGTGTTCCGGGTCAGCAAACCGGCCATCGTCGGTGTCCGTGTGCTCGCCGGGAGGATACGCACCGGTCAGAAGGTGGTGACATCCGACGGTCGGGAGATCGGTCGCATCAAGAGCATCCGTTCCGGTGAGGACACCACCAAGGAGGCCAAGCAGGGGGACGAGGTCGCCATCGCCCTCGATGCGGTGACCGTCGGCAGGCAGGCCGATGTGGAGGACATCCTTTACGTGGACCTCCTGGAGTCGGCCGCCAAGCAGCTGCAGTCCATGGATATAAACGATGACGAACGCATGACGCTCGAGGAGCTCATCCGTATAAAGCGCAAGGATACGCCTTTCTGGGGTATGTGATATGACCGAGAACGAGAACCACGTCTTGGACCCTTCTAACATGGCCAAGCACATCATGTCCTTCGTGGACCAGCTAGAGCACGCCACCACTGAACCCATCGACATCTCCTTGGACTTCAAGCGTCTGGTCATTTGCGGTATGGGCGGTTCCGGCATAAGCGGCGACATCCTCGCCGACTACTCGTTCGAATTGTCGGAGGTCCCCATAATAGTCGTCCGCGGTGTGCAGATGCCCACCTGGGCCTCGGAGGAGACGTTGGTGGTCATCACCAGTTACTCCGGCAACACCAAGGAGACCCTGGAACTATACACCCAGGCGTTGGAACAAGGGTGTCATGTCGTCGGTCTCAGTTCCGGCGGCCAGCTAGAGGAGATGTGCAAAACGGACGGCGTGTTCCATGTGAAGGTGCCGGGGGGCATACAGCCCCGCAGCGCCCTGGGATACCTTCTCGGTTACCTGGGGAACCTGATGGAGTCCCTGGGCATATCCCCCTGTCGCAGTGAGATACGCAGCATCCTGCCGGCGTTGAAGCTCAAGCGCGACATGCTGATACAGGACAGCGAGGAGAACCCCGCCCGTTCTTTGGCATTGCGCTTGGTGGACAAGATACCGGTCATCTACGCCTACCCCTACATGACATCCTCCGCCCTGCGCTGGAAGAACCAATTCAACGAGAACTCCAAGATGATATCCTTCCACGGGACCATCCCGGAGTTCAATCACAACGAGATCGTCGGTTGGATAGAGGGAGGGTCCGAGAAGCCCTGCATACCCATCTTCCTTTACGACCCTCAGGCGCCCGAGCTGCTGATGCACATGATGAACGCATCCCTGGACGCCATGAATGAGGGCGGACATGAGGTGGAGGTGGTGGAGATCGACGGCAGCAGCATCCTGGAGAAGAACCTGTTCTCCATCATGTTCGGAGATTTCACGTCCCTGTACCTCGCCTACCTGAATCAGGTGGACCCCTCCCCGGTAAAGTCGATAATGTCCTTGAAGGACCGTCTGCGCGCCGCTCTGGCCAGACATGCCGAGGAGAAGGCGGCCCGTAAGGCCGCCAAGAAAGAAGCGTGATACGGCGGACGTCGTGAACCGCGCTCCTCTCTACGGACTGCGGCTCACCGGTCTGGCCTCTATCCAGGGTAGGGCTGGACCACCAAAAGTTATTTATTGTAAACCTCATTAAGGCGGTACCTATAGGTGTTAAATTATGGCTGAGTTCAAAGCTGTCATCAACGATGCGAAGGCTGGCCGGTCCCACAACGTGAATGTATCCGGTCACCATGCCAACTCGCTCATCGGCAAGAGCATCGGAGAGGTAGTTGACGGCATCTTCGTCGGGCTCCCGGGCTACAAGTTACAGATAACCGGGGGAAGTGACAAGAGCGGTACACCCATGAGGGTGGACCTGCCCGGCAACCGCCGCAGAAAGATACTCCTTTCCGAGAGCAAGGGATTCCACCCCGTTTACGGCGGAGAGCGGAGGCGCAAGGCGATATGCGGCCGCGTGATATCCCCCGACATCGTCCAAGTCAACATGAAAGTCGACCAGTACGGGGCGAAATCCATAGAGGAGAGCCTCAATCCAACTGAGGAGACTGGATGAAGGTTCCTAGGCAACCCGAGCTTAACATAGGCATGATCGGGCATGTCGACCACGGTAAGACCACTCTGACAAAGGCTCTGAGCGGTGAGTGGACCGACAGGCACTCCGAGGAGATCAAGAGAGGCATCTCCATAAGGCTCGGGTACGCCGACGTAGCGTTCTATCGCTGTCCCTCCTGTGAGGGAGACCTAGGGTTCACCACCAAGGAGGAGTGTCAGAACTGTGGCGGGAAGTCCGAATTCCTGCGCGCCGTTTCTTTCGTGGACTCCCCTGGTCACGAGACCCTTATGGCAACCATGCTATCCGGTGCCGCCCTCATGGACGGCGCCCTGCTACTGGTCGCCGCCAACGAGAAGTGCCCCCAGCCACAGACCAAAGAGCATCTGATGGCACTCAGCATCGTTGGCATCGAGAAGATAATCATCGTCCAGAACAAGGTGGACCTCGTCACACACGACGAGGCTGTGGACAATTACCGGCAGATCAAGGAGTTCGTCAAAGGCACCATCGCCGAGGACGCCCCCATCATACCGGTCTCCGCCCACCACGACGTCAACATCGACAAGCTGATCGAGGCCATCGAGACCTATATCGTGGCCGAGGTCAGCCGTGACAACGAGGCCTCGTCGCGTATGTACGTGGCCCGGTCTTTCGACATCAACAACCCCGGTATCGACCCCGAGGCTCTGCGCGGCGGCGTCATCGGCGGGTCCCTGATACAGGGGCAGCTCAAGGTCGGTGACGAACTGCAGATAGAGCCCGGCAAGAAGACCGAGGTCGCAGGCAAGTACAGCTACGAGACCGTGTACACGACCGTGGAGTCGCTGTACTCGGGTGGAAAGCTGATAGACGTCGCCAACTCCGGCGGCCTTATCGCCATCGGTACCAAGCTGGACCCCTCATTGACCAAATCCGATTCACTGACCGGCCGTATGGTCGGCAAGCCCGGCACACTGCCTCCGGTGGTCCAATCCTTAAACATGCAGGTCAACCTCCTGGAGAGGGTGGTGGGCACCGCTGCGGACCTGAAGGTCGATTCCATCAAGACGAACGAACCCCTGATGCTCAGCATCGGTACCGCCACCACCGTGGGTGTGGTGAGCAGCGCTCGCGGTAACTCGGCCCAGGTGGCATTGAAGATACCGGTATGCGCCGAGGCCGGGCAGAGGGTCGCCATCTCCCGCCGCATCTCGAGCAAGTGGAGATTGATAGGCTACGGCATCATAGAGTGAGATGCGCGCCGTAGTCCTGGACACCAATGCTCTTCTGATGCCCTTCGAGGTCAAGCTCAACCTGGACCTCGAACTTCGACGTCTTCTAGGGGACACCCGTGTGGTGGTCCCCGGTCCGATGGTGGGGGAGCTGAAACGTTGCGGCGCCAAACACTCCAAGGCCGCACTGGCCTTGGCCCGTAAATACGAGATTATACACACCGACAACGACGGTGATGAGGCCATAATCGAGTTGGCCAGGAAACTGAACGCCTTCGTCGTCACCAACGACAAGGAACTGCGTTCACGTCTCCGGGCGCTCAAGATCCCTATCGTCTACCTGCGGTCCGGAACCCACGCCATTCTCGAGGAGTACTAGACCAGAGGGCGGGGTATATCCTCGCTGTCCTTGGTGCTCGGCTCCTTACCGGCCTGTTTGAGCTTCATCTCCATCAGCTCCTTGCCTTTCAAGCTGGCAGCGTAGACTGGCACCTTGTCCCCTGCTTGTAGAAGGGCCTTGTCCTTGGCAAGACCGCGGATGTGAAGGGAGGCGCAGCCGGTGACGATGTCACAGTTCTCGAAGAGCTTGACAGCACAATCCTCGTCCACTCCCGTGGTGTGCACCGCGAACAGCATCACCCCGTCTCCGTAACGTCGGCGTAGCTCCGCTGCATCGTCGCCGCCAGTGAGGGTGACGCCCAACCTGTTGAAACCCAGTTCTCGGGCCAGTTCGACGCCCCGGACCTGGTCTATTTCGCCTGCCAGCGTCCTATCGGCACCGATGCTCTCCACGACCTCGGGGACGACTTCAACGGAGACCAGCCCCGATATGCGGCCGCCGATACCCTGTATCATGCGCGGGTCGTCGACCACGCAGGTCCCCGCACCGTCGCTGGCTATGACCGCCGCATCGAGCAGTCCTTCGCCGACCGCAAGGCACAGCATCTCCGATATGCCGAAGCTGAGGAAATCATCCATGTACATGGACCGTGAGGAAGTACACATCCCGAAATCACGGATGCGGAACTCTATGTTCTCGCGGATACTGTCCTCATCGAACTTGTCGATACCACGGTACTTTTTGAAAAGTGGGCAGTATTCGACGACCGGCTTACCGACCTCGACGACCTTACCGTCCTCTACGACGACCTTCGCCTTGCCTAATGCTTCCATCACATGCCGTACCATGGTATCGTGGTGTCATTCAGTCTGAGCATATTTCTTGTTTTCGAGTATAATTATCTAAACCCTATCACATATACATACGATGTTCTCCCGGCTTGACACATATCTTGTCAATGAGGGCCTGGTGCCATCCCGCTCCAAGGCCGCCCATCTGATCCGCACCGGCGCGGTGAGGGTCAACGGAGAGGTGGTGAGCAAACAGTCCCGAAGCATCAAACCAGGGGACGTTGTGGATCTGGAACCCTTCTTATACGTCAGCCGCGGCGGATATAAGCTCCAGGCCGCTTTGGACGATTTCCGTATCGATTGCAACGGACTCAGGGCTTTGGACATCGGATGCTCGGAGGGAGGCTTCACCGACTGCCTTCTGCGTAACGGTGTCAGCACAGTGATTGCCGTGGACATAGCCACGGACGTGATCAACCCCGCCCTCCGCAGGGATCCGCGGGTAACCTTCCAAGGCGGCATAGACGCCACCGACCCTGAGGGTCT
>PWJQ01000013.1 GCA_003560875.1 Methanomassiliicoccaceae archaeon | reverse complement strand
GTTATCATGGCCATAGCCGTGGCGGCCGCCGAGGTGGCCGTCGGAATTGCTATTCTGCTGAACCTTTACAAGACCAGCGGAACGACCGACCTTGAAGAGATCAACATCCTGAGGTGGTAAAGACATGTACTTCGTAGAATTCGCATGGCTCATACCCCTGATACCGTTGGCCGCCTTCCTGTTCATCGGTTTCTTCGGTGACAGGACTCCGGAGGGAGGAGGCTACGTCGCCGTGGGCGCCGCCGCACTCGCCTTCATAATGTCGGCCTTGGTGGGGTATGAGATCCTCTCAGGAACACATGGAGCCTACTATGAGAACTCCATACCGTGGCTGACGATATCCAACGGCGTGGTCCTCAATTTCGGACTGTACCTGGATAACCTGGCGGTGCTGATGATGATCTTCGCATCCTTCATCAGCATGCTGATATTCGTCTACTCCATCGGCTACATGCATGACCAGGGCGAAAGGAAGAAGAGGTATTACACCAAAGTGTCCCTGTTCCTGACAGCCATGCTCGGTCTCGTCATGGCCAGCAACTTCCTGCAGATGTTCATCTTCTGGGAGATAGTCGGTCTCTGCTCCTACCTGCTCATCGGTTTCTGGGGATTCAAGCATCCCAAGGGCGATAAGGCCTCCGTCGCCGCCGCTTCGGCGGCCAAGAAGGCCTTCCTCGTGACCCGGATGGGGGATGTCGCTTTGCTCGCCGGTCTGTTCGTGCTGCTGAACGCCTTCAGCAGTCTGGACTACGTGACCCTGTTCGACCCCGCCAACATAGCGCTGGTCGACCAGTCCACACTGGCCCTCGGATCGCTGCTGATATTCGGCGGCGTCATCGGTAAGAGCGCGCAGTTCCCGCTGCATGACTGGTTGCCCGATGCGATGGAAGGTCCGACCACTGTCTCCGCACTCATACACGCGGCGACCATGGTCAAGGCCGGTGTTTACCTCACCGCCCGCTCCTTCCCCATATTCGTGCAGAGCACCGATGTGATGCTGTTCATAGCCATTATCGGTGGTGTCACGGCGTTCTACGCCGCCACCATGGCCCTCAACAACATGAACATCAAGAGGGTCCTCGCGTACTCCACCCTCTCCCAGCTTGGATTCATGATCCTTGCTCTCGGAGCCGGTGGTTACCTGATCGCGATGGGTGTGGCGGACGGAACTCCGATCACAGGCAGCAAGGCCTTTGGTTACACCGCTGGTGTGTTCCACATGATGAACCATGCCTTCTTCAAGGCCCTGCTCTTCCTGGGCGCCGGCGCCGTCATACACGCCGTCGGCACCGAGGACATGCGCAAGATGGGCGGATTGAGGAAGCGCATGGGAATCACATCTATCACGATGCTGATAGGTACGTTATCCATAGCCGGTATCCCGATATTCGCCGGATTCTGGTCCAAGGATTTCGTCCTTGAGGCCGTCATGGTGGTGGCTGAGGGCAGCGGTGCGGCAGCGATGATATTCATGTTGCTGTACATCCTCGCTATGGCCACGGCCTTCATGACCGCGTTCTACATGTTCCGTCTGTGGTACATGACGTTCGGCGGTGAGGAAGGTGAGGCCAGCAAGCACTGTCACGGCGAGGCCGAGAAGGTGATGGCCTATCCGCTCATCGTGCTGTCCGCGTTCGCTGCGCTCTCCGGTTTCCTGATCCTCTTCGGATTCAACCAGGCCCTGACCTTCAACTGGGACGGACCGGGTACCGACTTCGTAATCGGAGGCGGAGGATACGCGATGCTGGATGTGCTAGAGAAGATATTCACCAGTCCCTTCGCCTACCTGGCGATAGTCGTTGCGGCCGCCGGTTTCTATGCCGCCTACCGCATGTACAACGTCAAGGACGTCGACCCCGGACGCTTCAACAAGGACGGGGAGTCCGCGCTGTACAAGCTGCTGCAGAGGAGGTACTACTTCCCGCAGTTCTATGACGCGATAGCCCTCAAGTTGACCTACCCCGTGGCCCTGGCCGTGGAGGAGGTCGACAGGAAGGCCGTCGACGGGACGGTGGACGGGATAGCCAACTCCCTCACCGGAGGTTCACAGATGCTGCGCCGTATCCAGACAGGATATGTGCAGACCTATGCCGCCTACGTGCTGGGAGGTTTGATCCTGATGTTCGTTGCGATATACCTTGTCGGTTACCTAGGGGGGCTGTGAGACATGACTGACTATCTGTTGTCAATGATGCTCTTCGCCCCTCTGGTGGGAGCCGTTATAGCCCTGTTCATGACAGGGGACAAACTCAAATACGCCCGTTGGGTGGCACTGGTGTTCAGCGCCATACCTCTGGGCATATCGCTTCTATTGTTGGCGACCTTCAACAGTGATGGTCCCTTCAGTTCAAGCTTTGCATGGATCGAGACCGCATCGTTGAAGATACAGTACCTGCTGTATATCGACGGCCTAAGTATGGTCATGGTATTGCTGACCACACTCTTGGTGTTCCTGGTAGTGTTGTTCTCCTGGGAGGAGAAGGAGAGGCCTAACTTCTTCTTCGCTCTCATCCTGGGGATGCAGACCGGTTTGCTGGGGGTGTTCATGGCCGCGGACTACTTCCTGTTCTTCATCTTCTGGGAGGTCGCACTGATCCCGATGTACTTCCTCATCAACCTGTGGGGAGGTCCGCGTAGGCACTACGCGGCGATCAAGTTCTTCATATACACCCATGTGTCGAGCCTGGTCATGCTCATCGGAATATTCGCTCTGGCCTTCCAGGCCGCGAACATAGAGGGGTGGACCCAGCTAAGCTTCGCCTTCGCTGATATATCCAATGTGATGTTCGCAAGCGGGTTCCAGGTACTGGTGTTCGGTCTGCTCTTCTTCGGCTTCGCCGTGAAGATGCCTGTCGTTCCCTTCCACACTTGGTTGCCCGATGCGCACGTCGAGGCCCCTACCGCAGGCAGTGTCCTGCTGGCGGGTGTCATGCTGAAGATGGGTTCCTATGGTATCATCAGGATCTGTCTCGATGTTCTCCCCGATGGGGCCGTCGCCTGGCAGATACCGATGATCGTGATAGCCTTGGTCGCCATAGTCTATGGTGCCTTGGCGTGCATCGCGCAGCGCGACCTCAAGAAGATGGTGGCCTTCTCGTCCATCAGCCATATGGGAATGGTGCTTCTGGGCATAGCGACCTTGAGCGATATCGGCATAGCCGCCGGTGCGTTCCAGATGTTCGCCCATGGCCTGATCACCGCCGTCCTCTTCATGGTGTGCGGCATAGTCGGTCACAACGTCGGCACCAGGCAGATACCTCTGCTCGGTGGCCTGGCTGAGAAGATGCCCAACTATGCGGCGTTCATGATGTTCGGCTTCATGGCCTCCCTGGGCCTCCCTGGTCTGGTGGGCTTCGTGGCCGAGTTCAACATACTCGCCGCGTTCTACAATTGGGGTAACGCTGAGGGAATGGCATGGGTGATCATCATCGGATTGGCGTCTCTGTTGCTTACCGCCGGTTACTACCTGTGGGCGATGCAGAGGTCCATATTCGGTCCGGTCACGGACAAGGTCGATGTCAGCAAGGTCCACGATGTGAGCGTCTACGAAGGCGTCTCGTTGGCCGTGCTCTGCGGACTGATAGCACTGTTCGGCATATGGCCTGCCTTCGCCTGGGACTTGATTTTCCCGGTCGCTGAAGGGCTCGCCGCAGTATGGGGGGTGATCTGAAATGACGTTACCTGATTTCACACTGATCGCCCCGCAGATAATCGTGCTGCTGGCGGCGCTGCTGGTACCCGGACTGCACATCCTGACCCGGAACGACAAGCTGGTGGGAATGGTGTCCATCGCGGCTATAGTGGCCGCCGGCCTCTATCTGGGATGGATGATCCTCGAAGGTGTCGAGGGTAGCTTCCTCGGTGTTTACGCCGTGGACGCCTTCTCCCTGCTCCTGACCGGACTGTTCCTGATGGTGGCGCTGCTGGTGCTGTTGGCATCACTCAACAGCGTGGAGAGGGATCGCCATCACGGCGAGTATTACGCCCTCATCCTCGCCGCCACCGCCGGTATGATGTTCGTGGCCTGCGCCCAGGACCTGATAGGCATATTCGTGGGTGTGGAGCTCACAAGCATATCCTCCTACGCGTTGGTGGCGTTCCGCAAGAACGACCCCCGTGCCGCGGAGGCCGCGGTGAAGTACCTGGTGATAGGCGGTCTCTCGACCGCCCTGACCCTCTACGGCTTCTCCCTGCTGTACGGTGTGACGCAGTCCACCAACCTGGCGGAGATCGCCCTGGCCATAGGGGCAGCACCCAGTGCCGCCCTCTACGTGTCCATGGCGCTCATCATAGCCGGTCTGGGCTTCAAGATAACCACCGTGCCCTTCCACATGTGGGCCCCTGATGTGTACGAGGGAGCGACCGCACCGGTCGCCACCTTCCTCGCCGTGGGCTCCAAGAAGATGGGATTCGTGGCTCTCTTCAAGATATTCCTGGTCGGTTTCATAGCCGCCCAGGCCACCGTGGTCAGCGACATGCAGTACCTCTTCGCGGTGCTGGCGGCCATAACCATGACCGTCGGCAACGTGGTGGCTCTCTCGCAGACCAACATGAAGAGGCTGCTGGCATACTCGAGCATAGCCCAGGCGGGCTACCTGATGATGGTCTTGGCGATCGCCACCGAATACGCGGTGATCGGCGGTCTGTTCCACATGATCACCCATGTGTTCATGAAGGGCGGGGCTTTCATCATCGTGGCCGCACTGTGCTACCTGTCGATGGGCGAGAAGCTCAGCGACTACAAGGGATTGGCCAAGAGGGCGCCTGTACTAGCTTTCTCCATGCTGATATTCCTGTTTGCCTTGGCGGGTATCCCACCATTGGCAGGTTTCGTCAGCAAGTTCGTGCTGTTCTCCAGTGCCGTCGGTTCGCCCGGTGCGGAGATGGCCGGACAGTGGATATGGCTGGTCTTCATAGCGGTGATCAACAGCGCCATCTCGTTGTACTACTACGCCCGTGTGGTGAAGTTCATGTACGTCGACGAGGGCGAGAGCGAGGAGCGCATAACGGTGCCCATGCCTTTCATGGCCGCCATAGGGATATGTCTCGTCGCTGTCATCGCCATCGGTCTCTACCCTGAGCCTGTCATCAAGCTCTGTGAGGCCGCCGCCGCTGCCCTGCTCGGTTGAGCCCAAACCCTTTCAACAAACCCAATTTTTTCCCTATTTTTCGCTTAGTCCAATAAGTCTTAAGTAGACTATACCAATATCAGCGCCCGATGGGGCAGACCTGGGATTCGGTCATCAAGGAACAGCTTCTCCGTGTGAACGAAACGATGGAGTCGAGCATCGCTTCTAACCAGGCCGAGTTGACTGAGATATGCAGGCACATTCTGGATTCCGGGGGCAAACGTATGCGCCCCGGCATATGCATACTCTCATTCTTGGCATCCGGGGGTGTAGATTCGGAGAAAGCCATCAAGATGGCCGCCGCCTTCGAGCTCATACACAGCGCCACACTCATCCACGATGATATCAACGATGACAGTCAGCTGCGCCGTGGAAGGATGACCGCTCACCGCAAGTTCACAGTCCCCAAGGCCATAATCGCCGGTGACTATCTCTTCGTGCAGGGATTCCGCCTCGGCGGCACCATGGACGAGGCCATAGTCAATTCGATCGCCGACGCCTGCAACGCCATGGCGGAGGGGGAGTTCATCCAATCCGACCATGAGCGCAAGGCAGGAACGCCGATCGATGTTTACCGTAAGATCATAGAGGGCAAGACCGCCATGCCGATAGCCGCCGGAGCGAGGGTGGGAGCATATCTCGCCGATGGGGATTCATACATCATAGAGGCCCTGGGCGAATACGGCCTGAATATCGGCCTGGCCTTCCAGATAGCCGACGACATACTCGACGTGGAGGGTGAGGAGGAATCCACGGGGAAGGCTCCCGGGATAGACATCCACGAGGGAAAGCCCACACTACCCTTGATAATGGCTATGGAGGATGAGGTCATAGGCTCCCGTATAAGTGAGATTTTCTCCCTCAGGGTCAAGACCGATGATGAGGTCCAAGAGGCCTTGGAACTCATCCGTTCCCGCGACGTGCTGCAGAGATGCAAGCAGTACGCCCGCGATTACGCTCACGAGGCCAAGGACTTCCTTGTGGGTATACCCGATTCGAAATACCGTGACTCACTCATCATCCTGGCGGATTATGTGGTCGAGAGGAACCTCTAGGTGATACCATGACAGACAGCATCGTGACCGATGTACTAGTCGTGGGGGCCGGCCCCGCCGGTAGCACCGTCGCCCGCTATGCGGCGGAAAACGGTCTTGACGTCACACTCATAGAAAGACGCAGCAAAGTGGGGGTACCTGTCCGTTGCGGGGAGTTCATGCCCTGCGTCGACGAGATCACGGCCATGTTCCCGGGATCGGAGGGCCTCAAGGAGCTCTTCGACCTCCCGTCATCATTGGTACGCCGTGAACTGGAGGCCATCCGGCTGGTGACTCCCAGCACCAGGTCTTATGAACTTCCTTTCTACGGATACAGCACTGACCGCGACCGTTTCGACCAGCATCTGGCATCGGAGGCGGTGTCCGCCGGCGCCCAACTGATAACCGGTTGCGCGTTCCAGACCATCGATGAAGACAGATACGTCACCTCCGAGGGCACGATAAAGGCCAAGGTGATAGTCGGAGCGGACGGCCCCGGTTCCCGTGTGGCACAGGAGATGGGCTTACCACTCCCCCGCAACGCATATCCCGCCGTCACTGCCCAGGCCAAGGGCGATTTCGAGCCGGTCCTGGAGATGTACTTCGGAGGAATAGCCCCTGGAGCATACGGATGGATAATCCCCAAGGACGGCTCCGCCAATGTCGGTGTCGGTTATTCACCGAAACTAGCAGACCGAACTCCTGCCGAGTATTTCCGAATATTCTCCGAGAAGCACGGTTTCCAGGTCCAGACCCGGTTGAGCGGCAAGCACGTACCTGCCCAAGGACCTTTGAACCGGATAACCGGCGAGGACCACCTGACCGTCGGCGACGCCGCCGGCCACGTCATGGCCGTCAACGGCGGGGGCGTTCCTTTGGCGATGATCGGGGGAAGGTTGGCCGCCGATGCCATAGTGGGACACATACGCAACAATGCGCCCTTGTCGGTTTATGAGGAGGACTGTCGCAGAATCCTGTTCCCCCCTCTGAAGAGCGCCGCCCGCACCAAGCAGATGGCCGATCTTTTCGCCTTCGGCTCCGATTTCCGCACCGATATCTGCATGCGGATACTGGGCAGGAGAAGGATGGCGAAGATGCTCCGTTGCCGCTTCCCCTTCCCCTAGCGCCTACGGACGCTTTTCAATCCGTGCCCACAGACGCCACATTCCGCCTTGGCCTCAGTATACATCTTGCCGCAGCCCTTGCAGCGGTATGCCCATCTCCACACCTTCTTGATGCCCTTGGAGGCGACGGGCACACATTCGACCCCTATCAGGCGGGCGATGTT
>PWJQ01000018.1 GCA_003560875.1 Methanomassiliicoccaceae archaeon | reverse complement strand
TCCAAGCCCAACGCTTCGCGCATCCGGGTCATGGTGTCCTCACCGGTGCAGTGGTTGAGGTGGAGCTGCGGCAGACCGTGGTCCTTGCGCAGCCTCCGCACGACGTTGTCTATCTCTCGGTCAGTGAACGATGACATGTGCAGACCGCCGATCACCGCCGCCACGGGTATGTCGAGACGCTCCTTCACAGCGTCCAATAGATTGAGGAGTCCGCGGTGGCAGCAACCGGTGATTATCACCAGGCCCTGATCGGACGATAGGACGAGGCTGAGCTCGTCCTCCATGTCGTCCTGACGCCATCCCTCGTCGTCCTTCACCAGCAGCCGGTCGCCGATGGCGTCCTTGTGCTTCCGCGGCGGGGCGGTGACCAGCAGCATGTGATCGCTGAGTGGCGTCCAATCGGACACCTCCTTCCACACCATCCTCTCCCGCTGCTCATCGAGAAGCTTCGGTGGGCCGATCATCTTGTAAGGCAGTCCCTTGAACCCTCGCGCCCTCTTACGGTGGAAGAGGGGGTGCACGATGACCTCCACCGGCTCCTCCCGCGCATCCAGGAATTCCGGCAGTCCGCCGGCGTGGTCGTGGTGACCGTGGGATATGACCACCCTGTCGATGCTCTGCGGGTCTATCTTCAGGATGCCGAGGTTGTGCATCAGGTAACGTCCGCGCATCCCGGTGTCGAAAAGCGTCCTCTCGCCATCGATGTCGATCACGAAGGCCTGTCCCTTGGCGCCTATCAGGTCAGTGCCTGGCAGGGCGCCGTTGTCGTAGACGTTGAGAACGCTTATCGCAGCCATCGAACTCGGTAGCGCATCCGCATAGAAAAACGTTCACGCCTTACCGTAAAGCCTGGCAGGCAGTTCCTGGCCGCAGGAGTATGCCTGCTCCTCGCTGAACTCGCCGGATTGCATCAGTCCCTTGACCCTCTTGGGCACTGACACCACGTCCATGGCCGCGCCGGGTCGCTGCGGATCGTCGATGAAGTCCGTCTCGATGAGGAACTCCCCTCCCTTCTGCAAGGCCTGGCGGATGCCGGAGCGCGATGCGGGCAACGATGGGATCAGGCCGAAGGACTCCTCCCTCGTGGTCAACGGTGGGGCGAGGTGCTTGACGACCATGCCGCGTTCCAACCCGGCGGCGTCGGCCATCCTGGCGAAGCCTTCCATGGTCCCCACGGTGGCGCTCTCGCTGTGTATGATCACCGGGCACGAGCACTCGGCGGCGGAGCGCATGGCATGAAGGAGTATCTCGTTGGAGAATTCCATCGCCTCCTCGTCGCAAGGGAAGTGTGGTCTACCGACCTCACCTATCGCCTGTGCCATACCTTCTTGCACCAATCCGGCGGCGATGTCCACGGCCTTGATCATCTCTTCGTACGCTCTCTCAACGCCGATGGCCTCCCGCAGATGGAGGAAGGTCACGGGGTAGGGGCCGATGGCCACGTTCACCGTGAGCTCGGTCTCCTCACGGGCCTTCTCCGCCGTCCTGATGGTCAACCCGTATCCCTCGCGGAACCCCTCAACGTCCTTGACCTCGATGTGCGGATAAGGGAGGTTCACCAACGTCAGACCGGTCCCGCCGGCCTTCTGGAACCTCTTCAGGGCCGCTATGCCCTCGCCGTCGGGGCGGAGGTGGATGTGGTTGTCATAGACGGGGACGGCCATGCCGTGACCAGCAACGAACAAGCTAATTATACTTGCGTGGCCCTCTGAAGTCCGATGGACGCCAACTCCCGATTCCTGGTGAAATCCTTCCGGCGTTACTACCGGGAGAACCCGCCACCGCTGCCGCACCGTTTCGGCAGGAGGGAGTTCGGATTCATGTTCTTCGACCGCGACTACATGCAACGTCACACCGCATTCCCCCGCGGGGAGGAGATGCACTCCTTTTTGATGTCCAAGGTTCCAGCGCATTGCTATCACTCCACCGCCTATTACCAGACGCCGGGCGCAGCGACGATGGAGGAGAAGAGCTGGATGGGGGCCGACCTCATCTTCGACCTCGATGCCGACCACCTGCACGGCGCCGAAGGCATGAGCTACGCCGAGATGCTGGAGGCGGTGAAGAAGGAGATGCTGCGTCTTCTCGACGATTATCTGTTCGGCGACCTCGGCTTCTCCGAGGAGGAGGTGCACATCGTCTTCTCCGGTGGGCGTGGCTACCATGCGCATGTCCGCAAGGAGGCGGTCCTATCCCTGGGCAGTCCGGAGCGGAGGGAGATCGTCGACTACATAACCGGCAACGGCCTGCAGAACGAATGGGCCTTCCCGTTCAACCGTACCGTGCTGGCTAAGGGGAATTACTCCAAGGAGTACAAGGACCGCACCATACCCGGTGATGACTCCGGAGGATGGAGGAAGAGGATGCGCGAGGGGCTCCTGGAGATGCTGGATGTGATGGAGGGTCACAGCCCGAAGGAGCTGAAACAACTATACCCCTCACTGAAGGACAACACCGACAAGGCGATCGCCAAGGTCCTGGACGAGCTGTTCTCCTCCCAAGGCGGAGCCCGGGGGAGGGACAACATGATCTCCTCGGGAATGATGGCCGGCTTGAGCAAGAAGTCGCAGGAGATCATCGTGAAGGTGATGGAGAAGGACGTCCAGCCCCGCGTCGCCGGGGAGGTGGACGAGCCGGTGACCACCGACGTCAAGCGTCTGATACGCCTGCCGGGCTCGCTGCACGGCAAGTCCGGTCTGCGCGTCGTTCCCTTGAGTTATCGCGAGCTTGTGGATTTCGACGCGTTGCGCGACGGCGTGCCGTCGACGCACGGTGATGACGACGTGCGGGTGGAGATGCGCTTCGATGCCGACGTGGACCTCCGCGGAGAGCGTTTCAAGTTGAGCGGCCAGGAGTCTGTACCGTCCTACCTGGCCGTCTATCTTCTCGGTAGGAGGATGGCGGACCTCGTGACCAACAAGTGACGACAAGGATTTAAATGCACATCACCTATAATTCCCAGACATGAGTAGTACCTTGGACGTCGCCAGCATGGAGAAGGACGGCAGGCTCCTCGCCATCCGCAAACTGAGGACCAAGCTGTTCCGTATCCAATTCGTGGTCGCCTTCGTCTTCTCCTTCCTGCTCCTGTTCACCAGCGGCGGTTTTCAACTGACGCCTCTGTACGTGCCATTGGAGAGCTTCGTGTACTTCCTACTGGTCATGGGTCTGCTGTTCTCGGTGCAGACCTTCGTCTTCAACTACCTGGAGATGACTCTCTCCCGCAGCCAAACGGCCAAACACTTCATGGTCCGCAAGGCACAGAAAAGAACGGTGGGTAAGGCCTTGTTATCCGTGGCGGTGCTTGCTCTCCTGATAACCCCGGGCGTGATCGGCGCGGCGGAGGGTTTGATGTCGTCGGAGGAGGAGGCCGTGACGGTGTATGCGTTCTACAACAAGGACGTGCTCGGCGTCTCCGTGGTGGAGTCGATAACCATCTCCAGTAGCGAGAACGTCGAGGTGTATATCATCACTGAGCAGGTGTACACCAACATACAGTTGACCAAGACGCAGCTCCAGGCCAACAAGTTGAACACCTTGTTCCAAGTGGGCCCGGCCGACGGTGAGGTGGAGATAGCGCTGCCACCGTACCAGAGGGAGAACATGTACGTCATCATCATGGCGGACGAGAGCTTCACCGTCGCCGACCTGGCTTTGAACACCAAGGTCGATCCTTACATGACGACCTACATCCCGGTGTTCGCGTTGATCTACGCTCTGGGATACGTCGGATACGCCGCTTGGTTGACCCCCAAGCGCATCCGTTTCAACCGCGAGGCGATGTACAGCTGATGCAGCAGCAGGTGGCGGTCTCGACCACCGTCATACCCTCTTCCTCCGCGGCAACGACCGTGGAGCGGGAGGGCGAGGCGAAATTCCTCACCCCCATGTGCAGAAGTTTCCTCTCCAAGTGGCGGAGTGAGCGTGGCCGCATGCATCCCAAGGTCGGTTCCAGGTTCGCGTTTAAAGCCGTCCTGAACGCCTCCAGCATCTCCTCCTCGGAGACCTCCGTACCTTCCAGCGGAGTCCCGGCAACGGACATCAGTCCCAGTATCGCCAGCTCCCTCACGCCGCATCCCGCCGCCATGCGCAGTGCGCCCTCCCAATCCTGACGGCTGAGGCCCACGGTCACATGCGGGAATACGCGGGCACCGCTGTCGCGGGCGGCCACGAGCGATTCCCGGTAGTCCTGCGCGGACGCATTGAGATGGAGCACGTCACGTATCACGTCCTCATCGCCGTGGAGGTCCATGCATATCACCTCGACGCCGGCCTCCGCCAGCTCCCGGCACTCCGCGGCGGTCGGTAGGACGGCGTGCACCGCGACCCTCATTCCTTTAGCTGTGAGATTGGATATCGCTGCGGTGCAGCCGGAGAGGTCCAGCCTTCCCTCGGCGTCGCAACCGCCGCTTATCATCACACCGTCCACGTCAATCGTCCCCAGGTCCCGCTCCAAGGAGGCCGGGTCACTGGCCATCATGCCCTTTAGGAACGACCCGCGGCAATGGTCGCAGCCCAGTCCGCACTGGCTTCCGGTGACCGATACCGCCGGGAAACGGCGGCCAGGATAGTTGGCGGTGATGGTCCTCATCTAAGCCTCTAGAAACGTTTAGAGACCAAAAGGTTTATTCAATGGTTATAATTCCTATGAGAGGTAATCGACATGAAGGGATTCCAAGCCGTAGGCTCTTACAAGGCCGGTCACAACTGGCAGGATTTCAAGATCCAGTTCGCCGCAGAGGACATCGAGGCCGCTAAAGAGAGAGCCATCTCCACCCTGGGCAGCAGGCACAAGGTCAAGAGATGGGAGATCAAACTGGACTCGATGGAAGAGCTGTCCAACGACCAGATAACCAACAACGTGGTCAAGTACATCGTCGAGGGAGAGTAAATGAACGACGAGGAGCTCCGTCAGGCCATGGCCATGCTGGATGTCTACCGCAACCAGCTGGAATCGATGGGCAATCAGGTCCAGCTCCTCCAGATGTCTTTGGAGGAGGCCGGTAAGGCCAAGGACACCCTGGAGGCCATTCATGAGGCCAAAGAGGGCGATGAGATCCTGGTCCCCGTCGGAGCCTCCTCCTTCGTCCGCGCCAAGCTGGCTGACGCCGATCACGCCATCGTCGGAGTGGGCAACAAGCTCTCCGTGGAGAAGAAGACCGAGGATGCCGTCGCCTATCTGGTGAAGAACATCTCCGAGATCCAGGAGGCCTTGACCAAGGCCAACGAATCAATGGCCGATCTGGAGACCCGCGCCCGGCAGTTGTCGGCATCGGTCCAGAAGGCCTACCAAGAGCGTCAGTGAAGATGTTCGATTCCCTGAAGAAGAAGCTCAGCGGTCTGCGCCGTAAGGCCAAGGACATTCCCCCCGAGGAGTTGGGCATCAACGCCACTCCCGCCGAGGAGCCGGAGACTCCGCGCCTCAGCCGCAAGGAGCGCAAGAAGGCCGGCCGTGAGGAGCCCTTGGTAGGGGACAAGGGCAAGAAGATCAAGGAGAAGGCCCTTGACGAACTTCTCTGGGAGTTGGAGATCGCTTTGATGGAGGCCGATGTGGCCCTCCCCGTCGTGGAGGCCATCAAGGACGGCGTCCGCGAAGGCCTGGTAGGTAAGAAGCACGACCGTTCCCTGGGATTGGATGATGTCGTGGAGACCGCCCTCAAGGACGCGGTCCGTAACGTTTTGTCTTTGAACGAGTTCGATTTCGATGAGTGGCTGAAAGGCCGTCCCAAACCCGTGACCATCATGTTCGTGGGTATAAACGGCACCGGTAAGACGACCGCCATCGGCAAGATCGCCAAGCGTCTGCTCGATGGGCAGTACTCCGTCATCATGGCCGCTGGCGACACTTTCCGCGCCGGAGCGATCGAGCAGCTGTCGGTGCATGCCGATAAGCTCGGCGTGAAGATAATCAAGCACCAGTCCGGCGGCGACCCGGCGGCGGTGGCTTACGACGCGATCGAGCACGCCCGGGCGAAGAGGAAGGACGTCGTCCTGCTGGACACCGCCGGCAGGATGCAGACCAACAGCAACCTCATCGATGAGATGAAGAAGATCAAGAAGGTGGCGAAACCGGACTTGATCATGTTCGTGGGTGACTCCTTGGCCGGGAACGATGCCGTGGAACAGGCACGGGTGTTCGATGAGGCAGTCGGTATCGATGCCGTGATGCTCACCAAGATAGACGCCGACTCCCGTGGCGGTGCGGCGCTCTCCATCGCTCACACCGTGGGCAAGCCCATAGCATTCGTGAGCAACGGGCAGGAATACCACCAGATAGTGAAGTTCTCGGTCGACTGGATGGTCGACCGCCTTTTCTCCGATTAATCGGAACAGAGACGACGCATGGTCAGGGCGAAGGTCTTGGCGTCATCGCTGAGGTTGTCCACCAGACAGTACTCGTTGGGACAATGGACCCTGCCCTCCGATGACTGCCACACATAGGCGTTCCAACCTTGCAGACGGAAGAAGTTGGCACAGGTGCCGCCGCCGATGCCCACCGCCTGCGGTTCCACTCCGTGTACCTCCCTTATGGAATCCGCCAGGGCGTGGAATCCCTCCGCATTGACGTCCGACGGTCTGCCGGAGACGGTCAACTGTATCACCTCCACGTCGATGCGGGCGCCGCTCGAATCCTGATGCTCGTCGGCTACAACCTTGACGAGATCTATCATCTCCTGCGGCTCGTAGCGGGGCAGGAGGCGGATGTCGAGGAAGAAACGGTCGCGGGAGGGGATGGTGTTTATGTTGTCCACGGTGGCGTCGCGGCGTGTGGGTTCGAACGTTGATACCGGCGGAGTGAACACCCCGTCGCTCTCACCGTATCTGACTTCAAGACGTTTCAATAGATCGACGAGGAAGCGGGCGCCCACGCGGTAGGCGTTGAGGCCGTCGCCGGGCTTGGAGGCATGGACCTGCTTGCCGTGGACGGTGAGGCTCAACCACACCAGATGCTTCTCGGCCACTTCTATGAGGCTGCCGTCGGGGAGTCCCCAGTCGGGGACGAAGAAGATGTCGTTATCTGTGAACGCGTCCAGGTCTATGAGGTGCTGGATGCCTTTGGTGCTCAGGGTCTCCTCGTCGGAGACTATCGCCAGACCGATGCCGCGGCGCGGTGATTCCGGTAGCTCCACCGCACGGGCGGCGTAGATGGATGCGATGATAGCCTGACCGTTGTCCTCGGCCCCCAGGCCGAAGACCTTTCCATCGGAAACGCGCGGGTCCCAGGGCGGTGACTCCCATGCGGACAGCTCCCCGGGAGGGACGGTGTCCAGATGGGAGACTATCCACACCGTGCCGTCCCTGCCGGCGCCCTTGCGGGCGATGATGTTGGGGCGTGGGCACTCATCCTCAGCATCGAAACGCTGCACGGAGTCGAAGCCTTGCAACAGGGTCTGCACCATATCGGCGCGCTCGCCCTCCCCGGTGCCGGCGTTCATCGGCCCCAGGGCGGGTATGCGCAGCATGCGCACCAGTGCGTCCACCATCTCCTCGCGCCAGGCGTCTATCCGACTCGAACTGTCGTCCGC
>PWJQ01000060.1 GCA_003560875.1 Methanomassiliicoccaceae archaeon | reverse complement strand
GTTCAGAGATGTAGCCCACACAGTGGATTCCCAGCTCAGGCTTCTCGTAGAAGTCCCTGATTGTGAAACCACATGCCACGGCAGCGTGCGATAGGATAATCGGATCCACATCGATTCTGTCATGGAAGTTGTCTACGAAGGGACTTGCAAATCTCTTGCCAGCATTTGCATGCCAGCCGTCGAGATCATTTTTTGGAAACAGCTCTTCGTAACCCATTGCAATCCCTATCCATGTTACATTAATCAGTGTATTTATACGTTGTCATGTCAAGTTCGCAACTTTGTTGCATGGTAAAGAGAAAATGACCCTATTAACCCCTATATAAGGTTAAATAATGATGAATTTGCAACAATGTTGCAAATAATCTACTTTTTATACCTAAGAAACGTGAAACAATAAAAATTACGTCTCCCGTGTTAGGAACAATTAATGTTCTTCCGGGACATAACCTTTTCCGAGGACGGCGAGGATGAGATTGATATCATGGAATGTTAACGGGCTGCGTTCAGTGGCGAACAAAGGATTCGTCGATTGGTTCTTGAAGGAAAGGCCTGAATTCCTGTGTCTACAAGAGACAAAGGCCTGGGATGAACAGCTTGGGGAGGATGTCAGGGAAATCGAGGGGTATGAACTGCATATCTCACGTCCGGCGAGAAAGGGATATTCCGGTGTGGCGACATATTCCTCCATCCCTGCCCTTGACACGCATTTCGGATTCTCCCCGCGATTCGATGATGAGGGGAGGGTCTGCATCACCCGGTTCGATCGTTTCACCCTGTTGAACGTCTACTTCCCCAACGGGAAGGCCTCTGAGGAAAGGTTGCGCTACAAGATGGAATTCTACCAGGAATTCCTCGAGTACTGCAAGGAGCTCCTCGATCGGGGAGAGAGTTTGGTCGTCTGCGGTGATGTGAACACCGCCCACAAGGAGATGGACCTCGCCCGGCCCAAGGAGAACTCCAGCATATCTGGATTCCTCCCCGAGGAGAGGGAGTGGATAGATAGGTTCCTGGATATAGGTTTCATAGACAGCCTGAGGGCCTTCGATGACAGACCGCATCAATACACCTGGTGGTCAATGCGGTCCGGGGCCCGGAAGAGGAATGTCGGCTGGAGGATAGATTATTTCCTGGTCAGCGAGGATCTCAGGAGCAATATGGTTTCCGCGGGCATAATGGCGGACGTCATGGGTTCGGACCATTGCCCCATCTACCTGGACCTGTCCTTCTGATACACCGTAAGGGTACGGAGACGGTTGATGGCGCCTATCAGCTCATGCCTTCTGAACGCCGCCCTCTCACCATTGACCTCCCCTAGGCAATCAAGGCTCTTCTCCTCGATGCGGTCCATGATATTGGACGACAGCTGCGCCATGGAAGTCTCCCCGTCCATCATCTGCCAGGCCAGTACCATGGCGTCGGCCACGGTGCGGGTCTGCGATATATCCACAAGCTGTTCCAGAGAGGATAGGTCTAGGTCTTCCTTTCCGAAGGTCAACAGGTCCACCTCCCGGGCGGAGACCTTTACATCCTTGCCACCACGACTGGGGTCTAGACTCTTAGATAGCGGCACACGGGCATATTTGTATGAAAATGATTCGTCCGTCTCTGACTCCCGGTCGCTGGGGAATGATTCGGCGACATCCTTGGCGGCCTTCGTGGCCTCCGATGCCTTGTACGAGGACAACATGATCACGGTGTCAGCGATGTCCAGGAACTCACCGGAACCGCCGACGACCAGTATGCATGAGCATCCCTGTGATTCCATCATGGGACGCACACGGTCAACGAAGGGCTTGATGGGTTCGTTGTCCTTGCTGACCAGCATCTGCATCCTCCGGTCCCGGGTCATGAAATTGCTTGCCGATGAATCCTCATCTATCAGAAGGAGGGAGGTCCCCAACTCAAGGGCCTCCATGATGTTCGTGGCCTGTGATGTTGAGCCGCTGGCATTGTCAGTGGAGAAGTCCTTGGTGCTGAGACCACCGGGCAGGTCGGAGATGAAAGGGGATATGTCCACCTTCTCCACCCTCCGGCCGTCCTCGGAACCCACCTTCACAGCATCCGCCACGGTGACCACGAGTTCCCTTCCGTCACCAGGCATGTGATCATAGACTCCATGCTTGACCGCCTCCAACAAAGTGGACTTCCCATGGTATCCGCCTCCGACGATCAGTGTGAGTCCCTTGGGTATCCCCATGCCGGTGACTTTGCCGATATTGGGCAGATCGACAGTGACCTTGAGTCTAGGCGGTGAACGGAACGGGATGGCCTTGGATAACGGCCATTGATCCACGCCACTCCTCCTCGGCAGGACGGAACCGTCAGCGACGAAGGCCACGAGCCCTTTCTGATCCAACATGGACCTCAGGGCATGGGAGTCCTCCGCACACCATATGTGCTGTTGGATCCTTTTCTCCTTGTAGAATGGGAAGAGCATCGATTCCTGGGCTATGACGGGCAGATGCTCTGTGAGCAGTTGAATGGCGTTTTCGCCGTCGATGCGCCTGCCTTGGGCCGGGAGTCCGGCGGTGAACCTGACCTCTATGAACTTTTGGTTTATCACGACGGAGCTCCTCTCCAGGATCTCCTGTCCGGGACGGGGGATCGATATCCTGCCGCTGCCACCGCTCCCCATCCCGCCCCGGGCACGCATCCTTCCCGACTCCCAGAAACGTCTGGCTATGAGGTCGCGTAGAGCCACCTCCCTGATACGGTTGCAATAGGTCCAATCAGGGAACTGGGCCTCTTTCTGTGATATCCTCAACCTCAACCGGCTGGGGGCGGCGAAGGGGTCCCCTTGTACATGATCTATGAACAGTGTCCAATCATCCAATCTATAACTGCCCTTGAGATCCTTGTAGGAGCGGTAGCCTTTGCCATCCACTCTCTGGATCTCCGAGACAAGGTCGCGTTCGGCCATATTTCATTCCCCCGGTTGCAAAAGAGCGAAACCATTGACGGGGTCCCGTACCCTGACGGCGGTGATGTCAATGACCTCATGGATCATCACCTCCATTATGAGCCATACTCTGACCCCGGCCCTGACGCAACCTGTGACGGCCCTGCCGTCCCTGCCGCATGAAGCATGCATGTGCAACAGGGGATTCCCATCCTCATCGGAGAAGATGGTGCCGATGCCGCTCAGCTCGTGGACGCCCTCGAGGACATGACTCATCGGCTCCACCGGAGATGAACGCCCGTCTTTTGGACCGACTATAAGGCGTGAACCGTCATCGGCACCGCCCACAGCGAGCACTGAGGCGGATGATATGGAGTTCTCGAGCGCGAAAATTTCGATCTGCTCGTGCAGTACCTCACCGTCCTCCAGGCGGAGAACGAAGGTCCTTCCCGCGGTCCCGGAAGCGGATTTCATAAATGCTCCTTCAGCGGTATTTGCTGTAACGGTCCAAGAGGCGGCTTATGCGGGAGTACTCCTCATCAGTGAGTCCCTCTTCAGAAACGAATTCCTTAACGTATATCTTTGCGTCCTTGATCGAAGTCCGCGAGGCCTTGGCGATAAGGCTTGCCAAGAATGATGATTGTATCGATGGGTCCAAAGAGCTCTTTTCCAGTATCTCCTTTATATCATACTTGAACGGGCCGATACGACGGTTGCTCAGCATGGATTGGCGCTTGCTGTCCCTGTTCTTTGGTTTGGAAGCGCCGAATTTCCGGGGAGGCTTTCTGGTAGAGTTTTTGGTGTTTATACTCAAATTAATTACTCCGATTGCCGCATCACATATTTTTAAGTACTTAAATCATTCCTCGCTAACCATGTCTGGACAGCAGAGGATCATCTATGTGGCGGGGCCGTTGTTCTCCGTATCGGAAATGATTTACAACCGTGAGCTGGCAGAGGCCTTGCGGGATGCGGGTCACGAAGTGTTGCTACCTCAAGACGCCTGCCCTCCCTTCTCGGAGATACTCGCGCAAGGCCTGTCCCCTCCGGAGGCGATGGAAATCGTTTTCGAGAAGGATATGGAGATGCTGCGGCGTGCCGATGTGCTTCTTTTCGTCCTCGATGGCCGCGTTCCGGACGAGGGGGCCTGTTTCGAAATGGGGTACGCCTATGCCACGGGTATTGACCTTGTAGGGATAAAGACGGACTCCCGCAGTTCTATTAACGGAATGGACAACGCCATGCTGGCAGTTCCTCTCAAGGACCGAGTGGCCAAGGATGTGCAGGGTCTGCTGGATATCATATCCGGACTTGACAGGAAAACATAAAAATAGAGTCCACTAGGATGTTTATGTGGTTCAAATGGCAGACATCGAGAAGCTAACGGAAATGGTCGGATACCAGGACGGTTCCGTCGTCAGTCGCACACTCATCAAGAAGGACGTCGGGACGGTCACGCTGTTCTCATTCGACAAAGGACAGGGACTCAGTGAGCACAGCGCCCCCTATGATGCGATGGTCACCATCCTCGACGGGAGTGCCGAGATAAACATCGGCGGTGAGCTCCACAAGGTGTCCGCGGGCGAGATGGTCATAATGCCCGCTGACATCCCCCATGCTCTCAAGGCGGATGAGGCATTCAAGATGATGCTGGTGATGATACGGCAGAGCTAAGGCCGTAGGTCATCCAAGAAACCGAGGACGCGGGTGACGCTCTTGGACATGAGGCGGGCCAGCTCCTCCCATTCGATCCTCGACAACGGGTTCTGCGGGTCGCAGATGGAGAATAGTATCTTGATTATTGACTCCTTACCCCTCACATCCTCATAGAACCAGATGCTACGGAGGCTACTCTCCTCCTCGTTGTTGGGCGGGAAGACCGAAAGGAGGTTGTCTATGAGACATTTGGTCATATGGATCGTCTGTGCGTCATCCATGCCTGCCTCCCTGGCCTCTGTTATCATGTTTCCAATGAACGTTTTTGTCCTCTTCCAATCGTTCATGCTGACATAATCCGGTCCATCTAGGGGATCCCCGCCTTTCATGGATGGTAATCGGAAAATGGGGATAAATACAGTTGCACAAACGAGGAATCTAAAGGGAAGAGGGCGCAGCCGAGGGAGGCGGCCGGACGGAATCCTCTAGGGGGATGGATTGAGCCTCGCCATCAACTGCCCTTGGTATCAGAGTCCTCTTCCCCGAGACGGACTTGGGTACCGGCCAGTTACGGATGACCGGTCAACCGTCTCACATTCTTTTTCTCACCGTGAGAATATACCTATTCTGCATTCTTATAGACCTTACTGAGATGTTCCGAAAGTGCCTAGGCGGATTTCCATCAATGTTAAAAACCCCTGTATCCATCTGAAAAAGGGATATATTGAACCTCCAGCAACTGATTTCAGACCATGCGACATGTACGGACCTGCTCAAATGTGCATTCAACCTCAGCGATGCCGAGGTCGATATCTACCGTACCTTGAGCGATATGGGAGCATTGCGTTCCGACCAGCTGGCGGAAGAGATGGGAAAGAACCCGTCCAGCGTGTACCGTGGCCTGCAGAAGATGGTGTCTTGCGGCATGGTCATAAAGGAAACTAAGAATCTAGAAGCAGGAGGGTCGTTCAATCTCTACCGTGCCAAGAGCCGAGCCCAGCTCAAGGATGATCTGAGAAGTTGCATGGACGCCATGATGAGGAGGGTCGACGTGTTGTTAGACAGTTTTGAGGAGGGTTTCTGATAAGATACCGTGAATTCGGACCGAACCGCATCCCCCTTTCAGTACTGGGTATGGGATGTATGCGTATGCCCGTGGTCGGCGACGGTTACTCGCCCATAGACGATAGGGCGGCGACGTCGGTACTTAGGCACGCCATAGACAAGGGCATAAACTACCTTGACACCGCGCCCACCTATCACGATGGGACGAGCGAGGGGTTCATCGGTCGGGCTTTGCAGGACGGATACCGGGAAAAGGTGTCCATAGCCACGAAGATGAGTAGGAAGGTCGTTGACTGCAGAGAGGACTGTCGCCTCCTCATCCATGAGCAATTGGGACGTCTGAGGACGGACCATATAGACCTGTATCTACTCCACAACGTGACCAAAGACAGCTGGCGATTCTTCGAGGACGTCGGAGCCTTGGACCTCATAGAGAGGGCCCGGGACCGGGGAGAGATCGGGATGGTCGGCTTCTCCAGTCATGAGGAGAGGGACTTCTTCATGGAGCTGGTTGATTCCCACGATTGGGACTTCTGTCAGATACAGTTCAATTATGCCGATCGTGGAATACAGGCCGGGGCTGAGGGCATGTCCTATGCTGCGAGCAAGGGCCTGGAGGTCGTGGTCATGGAACCTTTGAAGGGAGGGATGCTCTCCAGGGATGACCTGCCTTATATGGAGGCCTTCGCAGGATCGGACCACGATTGGTCACCGGCGGAGTGGTCTTTGCGCTGGATATGGGACCATCCCGAGGTGTCGGTGGTGCTCAGCGGCATGAATGCCCACGCACAGGTGGACGAGAACTGCCGTGTCGCCGATGAGAGCGGCCCGGGTACACTCGGCGACGATGAGCTCCGGATCCTGGACCGTGCCAAGGAGGCATTGGACCGTTCCTGCAACATACCATGCACCGCCTGCGGTTACTGCCTCCCCTGCCCACAAGGGGTCCAGATACCACGGATGTTCACCCTGTTCAACAACCACGTCTTATCGACCGGGCACAGTTGGGGTGGGAACATGTACAACTTCTCCACCGCCCAGGATGAGAAGGCCGTTAACTGCATCTCCTGCGGGGAGTGTGAGGAGCGTTGTCCTCAGGACATCAAGATCTCCGAGCTAATGCCCATGGTGCATCGGGAACTCTCCTCGGACTGAGCTGCCAAAACAAGTATATAGCTCATCGGGGATACAATTTCAAATTATATTGAAATACATTCACGGGGAACATTACGGTGGTTAAAATGGGAGATGAAAAAAAGGTCCTTATCGTCTGTACCCACAATGCTGTGCGGTCTCAGATATCGGAGGCGGTGGTCAACCGTGATGTGGAGGGTTGGAAGGCGGTCAGCGCCGGTTCGGACCCCCGCAGTCCTAACCCTCTTGTCTTGGAACTACTGGGTTCCGAGGGCTACGACATATCGGGAATGAGATCCAAGCGGATCGATGAGACGTTGGATGATGAGGTAGAGATGGTCATATTCGTGTGCGGGGAGGCCGACTCATGTGTCCACCTCAATGTGCCCGTACCAAGGGTCCGTTTCCCTTTGCCCGACCCCGTAGCCTCGGCGGACAACGATGATGACCGCCGTCGGGGGCTAAGGGAGCTGCTTGATAGGATAAGGGCGGAGATTCCTGACGTCCTCATATGAGGCTGGAACGTCCGAGTTCGGTTATCCTGTATATTCTCCAGTTCTGTTCACGGTATGATTCCACCAATCCATTGTCCTCCAGCTTGGCCAGATGATAGGAGAGCTTGGAGTCAGCCAAGCCCATCATATTTTTGAGGACGCAGGGGCAACATTCCGTTAGTGCCAGAATATGCAGTATCTTTAGCCTGTTGGCATCGGATATCGCCTTGTAGAAATCGACCTCGCGGGCGATGTGATCGTCGGAGGGTAGTTTCTCCAGGACCGAATCCGCGCCGCCTATTCTCTCCAACGACTCCTTGACGGAATCGGGTACGCTCAATCGGGTCAGATCGCAGTCACATCGTGCCAGAAGAACACCTTGACTTCCAAAACCGCATAACGATATAAAACCTGTGCTGAAACATAATCGCTGATTATAAGTATCCAGGACCATGTTCGGGCGAGAATATGAACGCTGCCAGTTCGGGACTGCCACGACCCGTCATCATCAATGAGGAATGCAAAGGATGTGGGCGGTGTGTGGCCGCCTGCCCCAAGGAGGTTTTGCGCATCTCTGCCACGGTCAATGGGATGGGATACCGTGTGGCGGAGTATGTCGGTGAAGGGTGCGTCGGTTGTGCCTTCTGTTTCTACAACTGTCCGGAACCCTACGCAATCGAGGTACATAAGGAGGATGACTGAGCATGAGGAAGTTCATCAAAGGGAATGACGCGGTCACCATCGGCGCCATCTACGCTGGATGCGATGCCTATTTCGGATACCCCATTACCCCTGCCAGCGAGATTGCGCACACCGCGGCCCTATACTTCCCGCCATTGGGCAAGGAGTTCCTCCAGGCGGAATGTGAGACGGCCGCGATAAACATGATGTACGGCGCCGCTTCGGCAGGGAAACTTTCGATGACCGCATCCTCCGGACCAGGCGTCAGCCTCATGCAGGAGGGGATGTCCTACCTGGCCGGTGCCCAGCTACCTGCGGTTGTCGTCGATGTGATGCGTACCGGTCCCGGTCTCGGCAACATAGGCCCCGAGCAGGGGGATTACAACCAGGCCGTCAAAGGAGGCGGCCACGGCAACTACCGCACCATAGTCCTGGCACCCAACTCGGTCCAGGAGATGTGCGATCTGACAATCAAATGCTTCGAACTGTCCATGCGTTACCGGAATCCCGCCCTTCTGCTGGCGGACGCCGTTCTCGGACAGATGATGGAATCCCTCACCGTGCCCAAGGACATGTTGCCGCGGGAGGACTTCACTTCCTGGTCGGTACGGGGCGATTCCGAGACCAGGAACAACCTCGTCTGCTCCATATACCTGGAGCCGGACCTGCAGGAGGATCACAACTGGATGCTGCAGGAGAAATATGCGCTTATGCAGTGTGAGACCATGTCGGAGAGCTACCTCTGCGAGGACGCCGATCTGATACTTACCGGATATGGCAGCTGCTCGAGGATATGCCGCTCAGCGGTCGACGCGCTGCGTTCCGATGGATATAAGGTGGGCCTCTTCAGGCCTGTCTCATTGTACCCGTTCCCAGAGGAGGAGTTGAACGACTCCGTTGGATCGAAGGATGTGCTCGTTGTCGAGCTCAGCAACGGCCAGTACCGCGATGATGTCCGACTACATCTCCGAGCTTGCGATTCCAGGATAGGGTTGGCCAACCGCATGGGCGGGAACCTGATAAGTGTGGAAGAGGTCAAGGCAAAGGCCCGGGATATTTTGGAGGGCGTACAATGATAATCAGATCCAAGGGTTTCTACGAGGAGTTCGATCGCAAGGCAGGCCGTAAGAGGACGACGCATTACTGCGCCGGCTGCGGTCACGGCATAATACAGAAACTCATCGCCGAGGCCATGGCGGACCTGGACATACAGGACGACACCGTCTTCGTCAGCCCCGTGGGCTGCGCGGCATTCTGCTATTACTACCTGGACTGCGGTAACGTCGCCGGGCCGCATGGCCGGGCGGCGGCTGTCGCCAGCGGCCTGGTCAGAGCGATACCGGATAAGATAGTCATCGCCTACCAGGGCGATGGCGACCTGGGGGCGATAGGTTTCAACAACGCCTTCCAGGCTGCGAACCGTGGTGACGGTTTCGCCCATTTCTTCGTCAACAACGCCCTCTATGCCATGACCGGCGGGCAACTGGCGCCGACCTCCCTGCCGGGACAGAAGACCACCACGTCCCCCTACGGCAGGGACGTGGTCAATACGGGTGAACCGTTGAAGGTCTGTGAGATATTCAATCAGCTGGACCGTCCAGTGTACATCGAGAGGGTTTCGGTCGCGGACAGTAAACGTATCATGAAGGCCCGTAAGGCCATCCGCAAGGCCTTGCAGATCCAGAAGGATGGCAAGGGCTATGCCTTCGTGGAGATACTCTCCCCCTGCCCCACCAACATGCGCGCCGATTCCGTCAAAGCGGCGCAGTTCGTAACGGATGAGATGGAAAAGACCTTCCCGCTGGGCTGCTTGCGGGACCGCTCCGATGAGGAGCCGCCCTGTTGCATGGACATCGCCCCCCGCACCGTGGAGGACATCGTCTCCGCCGATTACGAGGGCGATGATATCGCCGATATGCCCGATATCAAAGAGAGGAAGTACAAGTTCTCCGGCTTCGGAGGCCAGGGGATACTGAGTCTAGGACTGGTCATCGCTGATGCGGCAAGTGAGCTCGGCAGACACGTCTCATGGTTCCCCAGTTATGGACCGGAGCAGCGCGGAGGTTCGGCATCATGCTCCGTGGTGGTCAGCGGTCGTGAGATAGGGTCCCCGACCATAGACCACCCTGACATCCTGGTGGCCATGAACCAGCCCTCCCTGGAGCGTTTCCTTCCCTCCATGCAGGCTGGTTCGGTGCTGATATACGAATCTTCTGTACCCCTGGAGGTGCAGGTGCCTGAGGGGGTGACCGTTTACCCCTTCCCCGCATCAGACATAGCCAGCGATAACGGTGTGGCCAAAGCGGCCAACACCGCATTGTTGGGATGCATGGTCGAAATGGGCCTTCTGGACATGCCTGAAGAGGATGTCGCCGCCGCTTTGAGAAAGAGCTTCGCCGCCAAACCGAAACTGGTGGATAGCAACATGAAAGTGTTCGCGGCGGCCAGGGCGTATGCCCGGGATAATCTCGCTTGAAACCCTTGAAACCCTTTCCTGACGATTGCCGCCATGCGGCCCAGGGGGATGATTAAAATGGCTAACAAGGACACGCTAGGAACGAGGATGTGCAACTACCGTGAGCGGTTGAAACTATCACAGGAGGAACTGGCCAAGAACGCCGGCATCGACCTGGAGCTGCTGAAGGACATAGAGTCCGACGTAGTATACCCTGCCATCAACGTGATGGTGAGGCTCTCACGCTCCCTGGGCCAGAGGCTGGGGACATTCATGGACGACCAGATGGTGGACGACCCTCTGATCGTCTCTGTAAACGAACGTTCCGAGGATATCACCAGTCACAAATGCCAGATTTCCGGCCATTACCGTTATTTCCCATTGGGGAAGGGCAAGGGTGACCGCCATATGGAGCCTTTCTTCATCGTCATCGAGCCGAGTGAGGAGAAGGTTCTCTCCTCCCACGAGGGCGAGGAGTTCATAATAGTCAGCTCCGGAGAGGTGGAACTCATCTACGGCAACGAGACCCATCTCCTCAAGGAGGGGGATACGATGTACTACAACTCCCTGGTGCCACATCATCTCGGAGCCAAGGACGATGTGGCGGAGATCTTCGCCACCATCTACATGCCGTTCTAGGTGTTACAATGAAGAGGGAAACCATAACCGAGGACCTTACACTGGGTCAGTTGTTGGATAATTCCGTCCGGTCCTGTCCGGAAGGCGATGCGATCGTCTATGTGGACCGGGGTTACCGATTGAGTTGGCAAGAATTCTCCGACACCGTCGACCGTGTTGCCAAAGGGCTGATGGCCTTGGGTGTCAAGAAGGGTGAGAAGGTCGCTGTATGGGCCACCAATGTGCCTCACTGGATGACTCTGCAGTTCGCCACCGCCAAGATCGGAGCCGTCCTGTTAACTATAAACATCAATTACAAGTCCGCGGAGATAGACTATATCCTGAAACAGTCCGATTGCGAGAACATATTCATCATCGATGGGTTCCGCGACAGCGACTACGTCTCCATCCTCTACGAGCTGATCCCCGAACTCCGGGAACAGCCCCGTGACCGTCTCAACACCGAGAACTACCCGCATCTGAAACGGGTGGTGTTCATGGGGCCGGAGAAGCACCGTGGCATGTACTCCATGCCCGAGATCATGGCCATGGCCTCACAGACCTCTGCGGAGGACTATCAGGCGAGACAATCCTCCCTGGACTGCCACGAAGTCGTCAACATGCAGTACACATCAGGCACCACCGGCTTCCCCAAGGGCGTACAGCTAACACATCACAACATCGG
This sequence comes from Methanomassiliicoccaceae archaeon, assembly GCA_003560875.1. Lineage (GTDB taxonomy): Archaea > Thermoplasmatota > Thermoplasmata > Methanomassiliicoccales > Methanomethylophilaceae > PWHV01. Next base: position 15,792 of record PWJQ01000060.1, on the reverse strand, counting down.
CAACAACGGTTACTGGATCGGACTGAACCAGAACTTCGGCCCCGAGGACAGGGTGTGCATCCCCGTGCCGCTGTTCCACTGCTTCGGCTGTGTCCTCGGCGTCCTGGCATGTGTGAACCACGGGGCCGCGATGGTCGTGCTCGAAAAGTACGACCCGCTGACGGTGATGATGTCCATCGAGAAGGAGCGTTGCACCGCCCTCTACGGCGTGCCCACGATGTTCATCGCGGTCATGGACCACCCTCTGTTCGACAAGTTCGATTTCAGCAGCCTGCGCACCGGCATCATGGCCGGATCCCCCTGTCCGGTCAAGACCATGGAGGACTGCGTGGAGAAGATGAACATGGGCGAGGTCACGATCGTCTACGGCCTCACCGAATCCTCACCGGGCATGACTCAGACCCGTTTCGACGAACCGAGCCTGGAGCGCAAATGCACCACCGTGGGCAAGGCGATGCCCGGGGTTGAGGTCGCCGTCATAGACCCTGATACCGGTGAGTATCTCGGACCAGGCAAGGCCGGGGAGCTCTGCTGTCGGGGCTATAATGTGATGAAAGGTTACTACAACATGCCCGAAGCGACCACCAAGACCATAGATGCCGACGGTTGGCTGCACTCCGGTGACATCGGGATCATGGACGAAGAGGGCTATTTCAGCGTGACCGGCCGTCTGAAGGACATGATCATCCGCGGCGGGGAGAACATATACCCCAAGGAGGTCGAGGATTTCCTGTACAGGATGGAGGGGATCCAGGACGTCCAGGTCGTCGGTGTTCCCAGCGTCAAGTACGGCGAACAGCCGGGAGCGTTCATCATACGCCGCAACGGCGCCGACCTGAAGCCCGAGGACATCACTGACTTCTGTCGGGGGAAGATAGCCTTCTACAAGATACCGAAGTTCGTGGCCTTCGTGGAGGAATACCCCATGACCGCCTCCGGTAAGATACAGAAGTTCCGCCTGCGGGAGATGGCTGCCGAGATGTGGCCGGATGCCTGACGTCAACCTTTAGTACCGGGATAATATGCGAGGGCCATGAACTTAGAGGCGGGCGTGTCCTTCATGGAGGATGGGGGTCTGCGACTCCGGTACCAACGGTGCGGGGACGGTGAGCCTCTGGTGCTCATCACTGGACTGGGAGGCGACCTGTTGTTCTGGAGGTCGGCCATAGCTCAGCTCTCTGAACGTTTCAGCGTCATAGCCTTCGACAACCGCGGTGCCGGTGAGACCTCGTACCCGCCCGGAGGGTTCTCGATGAGCGACATGGCCGATGATGTGGCCGCCCTTCTTCGTCACCTCGGCGTGGGGAGCGCCCACATATTGGGATGGTCCATGGGCGGTAACATCGCCCAGGAGTTCACCCTCCGCCATCCCGGGATGGTCAGGACGTTGACCCTGGCATCCACATACATGCGTCGTCCATCACGCTCCAGCTTCGCGATAGATCAGATAATCGAGGCCGGCAGGGCCCTGGGGAGCGAGGCGGTGATGTCCCTCATGAACGCCCTCTGTATGTCCGAGGATTATTTTCGAAAGAGGGAGGGTGGCGTCAACGGCAATGGCCGACAGGTCTATGACCTCGAAGGGATGGCCATGCAGAAGAGTGCGCTGGACGACTATGACATCAACGGAATGATAGGCGACATTGACGTTCCGACCTTGATAATCCACGGCGAGGACGACATAATGGTCCCCATACGTTTCGGCGAGGAGATGATGGAGTCCATAACCGGATCGGAGATGTTGAGGGTGCCCGGTGCCGGCCATATACTGAAGCCGGCGCAGTACGCCCGCCATCTGACGGAGTTCATTGGGCGTCACTCCCCATAACGCCATTTATCAGCAGGGATGGTGATGGTGAAACGGGCCCCTCGGCCCGGTTCCCCGTCCTCGATGACGGTCATACCATTGGCCTCGAGGATCTCCTTCACCATGAACAAACCCATCCCACTGCCTTCACCGAACCTCATATCGAATATCCTCTTCTTGTGCTCGGCAGGCACCCCTTTACCATTGTCCTCGAGGATGATCTTCAGCTTTCCGTTCTCTTCACCAGTCTCTATCACGATGACGTCCGACCCTGTCGCATGCACCATGGAGTTGTGGGCGATATTGTATATCGCCTTACCGAACAGGTCGTCACAATAGACCATGTACGGTTCGATCCTCATGGTCAGCGTTTTGTCGTTCTGCTGCAACAGGGACATGCTCTTCTCTATCATGTCGGCGAGGTTGTTCCAATAGGGCTCCGTGTTTCCGAGTTCCTCATAACCCCTTTGCAACTCGAACAGCCCTCTCATCTTGGCCAGGGATTTTTTTATGATCTCCCCGTGCTCAGGACGCATAGGCATGTCCTCATCGAAGAACAGGTTGGTGAAACCTTCAATGACCGTGAGATGGTTCATGACGTCATGACGCGTGACCTTTCCCATCATCTCCAACTTCTTCCGCGCCATATCCAACTCCCTCTTCTCTTGGACGCGTTCCGATACGTCACGGACTATGACCACCGACATACCGCTCAGAGGGCCGATGCCATGGGACACCGAGGTCTCTAGATGCATCCTTCGCTCGGCACGATCGACAGTGAACGAGCTCAGTCCCTCCTTCAATTCCATTCCGGAGACTCCCAGTTGAGCGGTGAAACTCTTTCCGATAAGATCTTCGGGGTCCGAACCGAGTATTCTGCCGCCCGCTTCGTTTATGAAACGGATCGCTCCATCAGAGTCCAGCAGCGTTATGCTGTCGAAGGCCCCCGAGGCGATACCTCTGAGGGTCTGCTCACTCTCCTCCAGCTTGTCGATCATCCTACTATTGAACAAAGCGACTGCGGCCAGATTTGCGAAACGGGTTGCGATCACCGCATCCTGGTCATCGAAACCGCCTTCCTTGTTGGAAAGACCGAGGAGGCCGACCGGTTTGTCGTCAATCAGGAGAGGGGCGAAAAGCACGTTCTCCAATCTCACATGCCCGGGGGGCATGAATTTCACGAACTCCTCCCGCTCCATGAAGTCGTTGACGTATGATGTCGCCCTCTGATGATAGACATCGGACCGGAAACCGCGTATCGGCATCGGTAGCTCGGGGTCGACGGAGCAGTCGTAGTGACCCTCATCCAAGAACAAAACCTCGTTCTCCGCGCCATCGTCGCTGAGAAGGGCCACGTATCCTGCGCTGGCTCCCAGTAGGTTCTTGCATTGTTCGAAGATCTCACGGGCCGAGTCGACGAAATTATGGTGGGCCAATAGTGCATAGGCCGCCTTCAACAGAGCCTTGGCCTCAGCGCTGGTGTACGAAGACATGGGAGCCATCAGTCTTTACTCACTTCGCTACCTAGATTTAAGCTTAACCAATATACCTATGATGCCTCATCATATGAATTGGAACAGTAAGACCACGAATAGGACCGGTGGCACCAGATATCTCACCAGAGGGAGTATGACCTTACCCCAGAAGGGGTCTATCTCCAACACCAGCTGGATGTCCTTGATGTACCAGGAGAAGACCAATGCCGTCAACAAGGCCGCCACCGGTATGCCCAGCGTACCGAAAATGTAATCCACGGAATCGAGCACCCGCTCCCCGCCGATGCGGAGGTCGAGGGCGCTGTAGCTTAGAGTAGTCAGCATCCCGATGACGAGAAGGATCAGACCGACTGCATAGGATGCTTTAGGACGTGTGAGTTTGGTGTTGTTCAGAATCGCTGCCACTGGCACCTCCATCATGGATACGGCGGAGGTGAGGGCGGCGGCGAAGAGTAATCCGAAGAACATTATCGCCAGTAACCATCCCACCGGGATGCCATCGAAAGCCAGGGGCAGTGTGGAGAAGGCCAATTCCGCCCCCATGGCAGGATCAAGGCCCTGAGAGAATACGACGGAGAATATCACGGTGCCGGATAATATGGCCGCTCCGACATCGGCGATCGTGATTATGCCCACTGACCGAGGTATGCTTATGCCGTGCCCCATATAGCTGGCATAGGTGAGTATCAGTCCGTAACCCACGGCCAGGGAGAAGAACGCCTGGCCGAATGCGGCCACCCACACTTCCCTCTCTGTTATCATCTCCATATCAGGTGTGAACAGGTATCTCAGGCTGTCAACGAAACCATCGGTAGTGACCGCGTAGGCGACCAGTATACCTAATATAAGGAACTGCAACGGCACCAGTCGGGTAACGACCCTCTCTATTCCCTGACGTACGCCCTTGGAGACGATGAAGACCGTCAACAGCAATGACACAAGGAAGAACACGACGGGCATGTAAGAGGAGGAGAAGGTTGTGAAATCCATATCCATGGGAGTTAGCGAGAAGGTCAGGAAAGCCAATGTCCAACCGGTGATGGTCAGATATACGGCGGTAAGGACCACCAGCACCACACCTATTGCTAAGCCGATAGGCAGGAATTTATCACTGAGGTCACGGAATGCGGATACTACATCGCTCTCGAGATGGCGACCGACGGCCATCTCCAACATCATCAAGGGCATTGCCAGGAAGATGACCGCCAAGGCGAAGGGTAACATGAACGCACCACCGCCGTACTCACCGGCTATGGCGGAGAACCTCCAGATGTTGGCTATTCCGACGGCGGAGCCGATGGTTGCCAGGATGAACGCCCGTTTTGATGACCACTTCTCCATAATATCCCCCGCTCCGGCCCTCTGTGTTTGACGACTGTTCTTTGGTATAACATTTGTGGTATGAGGAATCACTTGACGATCGCCGATATTTCCTTGAATTCAGGCGTCCCCGCCCTGCCTAACAATTGGAACAGTGCCGTCTCCACACTGCTTATGACCGCCCCCGCCTGCCTCATGGTTGCCAAGGCCCTGTCCCTGTCAGCATCGTCCCGTGAGCAGACGGCATCAGCGATCACATGGACATCATAACCCTCCTCCAGGAGGCTGATGCATGTCTGGAGCACACATATGTGTGTCTCGGAGCCACACAGTAAGACCTGGTTCCCTGAAGAACGTTTGAGTTCTGAAAGGAAACCGTCCTCACCGCAACAATCGAAACTTATCTTCTCCATCGCCGGTGGGACTATGTCCTTCAAAACGGAAACGGTTGGACCGAGGCCTTTAGGGTATTGTTCCGTGACCATTATCGGGACGTCGAGCAGATAGCATCCTCTGGCCAAACGGCTGGCGGCTCCGACGACCTCTTCCTTTTTATCCATGGCGGCGAGGAGCCTTTCCTGCAAATCCACCATGACCAGAACGGAATCGTCCCTCCTCAGTATGAATCCTGACATACCACTCAAAGAGGTCAGATACGTTTCAGAATTGTAATGGTTTCGTTGCCGGAGGAGCGACTGACCTACGGATTTAATCTTAAAGGGCGTTAATACGAAACGCATCCCCTTTCACGGGGCCGGCCGATATGCCTAGATAAGGAGTCGGTTGGATGGATTATTAATCCATTCTGAGATTGGTTAATGACAGTTTATATTGTTAATCAGTTTAAATATGAACTGGAATTTTAGCAATTGATACTCATAAATTGGTTATAAAATGTAAATAATACAATTTGTGTACCCCTTATAGATTATATATTTTACCATTGTTTTTTGACAATCGTTATACCCGGACCCCTTCGAGCCATCAAATGACCAAATACATTGTAAACAACAATTATTTTCAATCATATATTAAATCAATCGACATACCTTTATTAATGCACCACCGACAATTTTTGCTTTGATGAGTGGAGATTGCAGGATGTCGGATGTTTCGTTCCATTTCATGTCGTTTGTTTGTAGTTCAGGACGACCGGTGAAGTTCAGTTTACGATATGACGATGAGGCAGCGTGGACGCCTGTAGATCCCATATCCGGGAGGTTGGGATTGTGAGCAGACGCCCGGTATATCCCTTCACAGCGATAGTGGGGCAGGAGGACATGAAGGACGTCCTGCTGCTCAACGTGGTCAACCCCGCCATAGGCGGCGTCCTGATAAGAGGTGAGAAGGGTACCGCGAAATCAACTGCGGTGAGGGCATTGACGGAGCTGCTGCCCGCCCGCGAGGTCGTCAAGGGATGTCCCTTTCATTGTTCCTGGAACGATAACGACCGGCTCTGTTCCAGTTGTCAGGATTCCTTGGCAAAGGGGGAAACTCTGGAGACGGAAACCATCCCTATGAGGGTCGTGGAGCTTCCCCTCTGTGCCACAGAGGACCGTGTCGCCGGGACACTGGACATCAGTCATGCGATCAATACTGGCGCCAAAAAGTTCGAACCGGGGATCCTGGCGGAGGCCAACGGCAATATCCTCTATGTGGATGAGGTCAATCTACTGGACGATCATATAGTAGACCTTCTGCTCGATGCCGCAGCGATGGGTATGAACTTCGTTGAACGGGAGGGTGTATCATTCTCACATCCTGCCAATTTCATATTGATAGGTACGATGAACCCTGAAGAGGGGGATCTGAGACCGCAGCTACTTGACAGGTTCGGCCTCGTCGTCGATGTGCATGGCGAGAGGGATCCGGTCAACCGTGTGGACGTAGTGAAGAGGAGGATAGACTTTGAGAGCCGGCCCGATGCCTTCCTCGAGATGTATGAAGAGGATCAGAACCGGTTCAGAGAGAAACTGGTTGAGGCCAGGGACAGGATGGGCGACTCGGAGGTGAACTCCGAAATACTGGAGGCCGCGGTGGAGATATCACTCCACCTGGGAGTCGATGGTCACAGAGCAGACCTTACCCTAGTCAAGGCGGCAATGGCATGGGCGGCGCTAAACGGTAAAGAGAAGGCAGGCACCGAGGACGTCCTGAAGGTGGCGAGGATGGCACTCCCCCACCGCATGAGACGTCAACCTTTCGAGGAATCAAAGTTGGACATAAGGGAGTTGGACCAATGGTTACAGGAACGATTCAGCTCCTAAGGGGAGTTTATCCCTTCCCGGCCGTGGTCGGGCAGGACCGTGTTAAGAGGGCACTTCTCTGCGCCGCCATATCGGATGAGTTGAGAGGCGTCCTGATCACCGGCCCCGCCGGTACGGCCAAGTCTACGGTCGTCCGTTCTCTGCGTTCCGTCGTCCCTTCATTGCGAATCAAGAACCTGCCTCTCAACGTCAGTGAGGACCGTTTGATCGGAGGCATAGACGTCGACCATGCCATAAAGTGCGGCGAGAAGAGATTCCACCCGGGGATCCTCAAGGAGGTCGATGGCGGTCTGTTGTACATGGATGAGATAAACCTCTTCGAGGACCGGATAACGCAACGCGTCCTGGATGTGATGGAGGGAGGGGAGAACCGTGTCGAAAGGGAGGGCGTCTCCGGAATCCACGAATGCAGCTTCGCCCTGGTGGGGACGATGGACCCTGCTGAAGGCGCTCTTTCGTCCCACCTTTTAGACCGCTTCGACATCTGCGTGGAGATGGACCACATACTGGACCGCGATTCCAGGATGGAGGTGTTGCGGAGGAGGCTGACCCATGAGGCCGACCCTCAGGGGCTGGCGGCATCCCACGGGAACCAGATGGCCGAGTTGATAGAGGACATCAAGGAGGCACGGGAAAGACTTCCCACGGTCATGGTTCCGGACAGCTTGTACGAGACCGTCTCCCGGTTGACGATGGAACTGGGAGTCCAAGGACATCGTGGCGACCTGGCGATGGTAAGGACCTCCAAAGCCTTGGCAGCCCTGGACCGCAGGGACCATGTCTGTCTCGATGACCTGCATGAGGCGGCAAAGCTCTGCCTCCAGCACCGCCGTCGCGATCCTGATGATGAGAAGGAGGAACCCGGACCTAGTGATCCCCCCCGTGATGACAGTGACGTCCCTGAACAGACGGAGGGCAGCGAATGGGAACCGCCATCAGCACCGAGGGAGGAGGGCGGTGGCGGGAGCGAGGAGGTGTTCTCCATCGGCGACCCCTTCGTGGTCATAGATTATCTCAAGCCATCCGAGAGAAGGATGGACCTTGGTAGGAGAAGAGGGAAGAGAGGGAGCACAGGAGAGTCGGCGCATCCTGGACGCTGCACGTCTTTCAGGATCCCGCGGGGGGATGTCACCGATATTGCGCTTGTGCCGACGCTCAGGGCGGCCGCACCATATCAGATACAACGCCGCCGCCAGGACATGGCCATTGTGCTGGAGAGTTCCGATTTCCGTGAGAAGGTCCGTGTGAGCAAGAACGGCACCACATTGCTGTTCCTCGTCGATGCCAGCGGCTCTATGGGTGCCAGGAAGAGGATGGTCGCCGTGAAGGGGACCATACTATCCTTGCTCAAGGACGCGTATCAGAAAAGGGATGCTGTGGGCCTCATGGCCTTCCGCAAGGATGGCGCCGAACTGATGCTGCCCCCCACCAAGAGCGTGGACCTGGCCTACGGCCGTCTGCGGGAGATGCCCACCGGCGGCAGGACGCCTTTGGCACTGGGACTATCGAAGGCCGCATCCCTTCTGAGTTCGGACAAGATGAGCAAGGATGACGACCTTGTCATGGTGATAGTCTCAGACGGTAAGGCGAACGTCCCCCTCGAGGATGGTGACGCCTTCGCGGACGCGATGCTGATGGCGGAGAGGTTGTCATCACTGCCCATACGTTTCGTGGTGGTGGACACCGGTTCCGGATATCCGCGGATCGACCGTGCTCAAAGGCTGTCGAAGGCGCTCGGAGGCACCTACTTCCGTCTCGAGGACCTTAACTCGGAACGTCTTGCCAGATCCATAAAGATGGCCGTCCATGGATAGATGGTCTAAAAATCTTCGTTACAGCGAGTTGTTCACATGTCAGTATACGATGGACGCCAAGAGACGTTGAAAATCGTGAATGTATGTTCCGGCGGCAGCGGGGGCGACTCCCTGTCAAGGGCCGTCAGTTCTGTCCTGGACCAGGGACTCCCCTTGCAATGCATGGAGCTGAGCTCCGAGGCCATGGATGGAGACGAACGTACCTTTCAGGAGGCCCTGCGACACGCCGCCGAGGCGGACCTCGTCGTACTGAGACTCCATGGAGGGATACCTTATTTCCGAAAATTCGAACGCTTCATGGAATCGTTGCCGACGGGTGTGCAGGTCATACTGAAGAGTGAGATTCCGGAGGAGATGGGGGACTATCGTCATCTGTTAAGTTTCCCGGACGAAGTGTTCCGCCTGTTGATATCATTCATGAAACTGGGCGGAGAGGGCAATGAGAGGGGCATCATACTCTGGGCGGGAAGGAATCTGGCAGGGTGGGATGTCGAGGTCCCTGATCCGATAAGACCGAGGACCGAGGGACTGTATCATCCGGACTGGCCCGAGGACTTCACGGTGGATGATTGCCTCCACACCCTGGATGCCGACAGGCCCACAGTTGCCTTGATGTTCTACCAGGGACACTGGTTGAGCGGGAGCCTGGAAGCGATAGACTCCATGGTTGGGGCGTTGCAGGGACAGGGGCTCAATGTGATACCAGTCTATTACATCGCATCCCCGGACCCGGTGTCTGGTTCTCTGGGCGCCCGGGCCACCATGGAGAAGTACCTGGTGAGGGATGGCCGTCCGATAGTGGACCTTGTGATCATGACCATGGGGTTCTCCCAGATACGTCTCTCCGACCCCGGTGACGGTTCCCCCGGGGACGATTTCAATTTCTTCACCGAACTGGGGATACCGGTGATACAGGCAGGTTTCACCTATTCCTCACAGCAGGAGTGGATGGATAATCAGCAGGGCATAGGTCCTTTCGAGATGTCCGGTAATGTGATCTGGCCAGAATATGACGGTCAGATAATCGCGTCGCCGGTGGGGGCAATGGAGAGCGACGCTCAGAAGGGCAAGGAACTGCGACCCATCGGGGAGAGGGTGCAGGCCATGGCGAGGTTCGCCAATAAATGGGCGCGACTCAGCCGCAAACCGGTTCACGAGAGGAGGGTGGCGATAATCCTTTACCAGAACCCTCCCCGCCGTGACAGTCTCGGAGGGGCATATGGGCTTGATACTCCTCAGAGCATAGTCAATATACTCAAGGGATTGAAGGACAACGGCTACGATTTGAACGAGGTGCCAGACGACGGCAACGACCTGATCACCCGGATGTTGTCAGGATTGGCGAATGACGAGGATTGGCTTTCGGCACGGGAGATGAGGGAGAGGGCCGCCGGGATCGTGGACCGTGACGCTTACAGGGGATGGTTCTCGAGTATACCGGAACGTAACCGCGAGGAGATGGTCAGGGACTGGGGGGAGGCGCCCGGCTCGCTACTCGAGGTGGACGGCGATCTTGTCATACCCGGGATGGTCAACGGCAACGTGTTCCTGGCGGTACAGCCGGCCCGTGGGATGTTGGAGAAGGCCGAGGAGATGTATCACAGCGAGGACCTGGTCATCCCCCACAACTATCTTGCCTACTATCGTTGGATGCGTAATGTTTTCAAGGCTGACGCCTTGGTACACATGGGAACCCATGGCACACTGGAGTGGCTTCCTGGAAAATCTTTGGCATTGAGCGGCGAGTGCTATCCCGACATAGTGCTCGATGACATGGTCAACATCTACCCTTATCTGATGAGCAACCCCGGCGAGGGGATGCAGGCCAAGAGACGCAGCCGGGCGGTTCTGGTGGGCCATCTGCCCCCCGCCCTCACGAGGGCGGGCGGATATGACACTCTGCAGCGCCTTGATGATGAGCTTCAATCATACTTCCATGCAGTCCAAGGCGGATCGACGTCAAAAGGCGGCCAACTATTGTCACGGATATACCAGATGGTCAAGGATACCGGCCTGCTCTGCGACCTCGGACTGCCCGAGGACGTCTCCGCCGATGTACTAGAGGGGCATCTGCAACGACTGTATGACTATCTCAGCGAGGTGAAGGACTCGTTGATCAAGGACGGTCTGCATGTCTTCGGTGCACCACCCCCCGAGGAGAGGATGGATGAGATGGTCTACGCCTTGACACGTCTGGCCAACGGCCCGGTGCCATCGTTGCGGCACTCCATCGCCACTGCCCGGGGAATCGACCTTGCGGAAGCCGTTTCCGACCCGTCAGGATGGAGTGGGGACGGAAGGCTCAACGGCGAGCTGGTGGAGGAGGTCGATAAGGAGTGTATGTCATTGGTCACGGAACTCAGAGCACTGGATTATGATGAGGCCTTTTGCATCCGCCACCTGCACCAGACCGGTTTGGACAGTGAAGATGTCGCCTCTGCGATAGAGTTCATCTGCTCGACATTGGCCCCTTCGATACTCCAAGCTGTCGACGAGGTGGGGAACACCCTCGAGGCCCTGAGCGGATCCTACATCCCTCCCGGACCCAGCGGCGTACCCTCCCGGGGAAATGCCCATCTGCTACCCAGTGGAAGGAACTTCTATTCCCTCGACCCGCGGGCGATACCGACGCCGGCGGCATGGGAGGTCGGCAGAGGCATGGCGGAGCAGATGGTGAAACGCCATATCGATGAGAACGGCTGCTACCCTGAGAACGTGGGCATGGTGGTTTTCGCCACCGACACCATGAAGACCGGGGGTGATGACATCGCCTACATACTCTGGTTGATGGGGCTTAGGCCGGTTTGGGCCGAGGACGGCGGTAGGGTGACGGACATAGAGGTCATCCCGTTGGAGGAACTGCAACACCCCCGGATCGATGTCACGCTCAGGGTGAGCGGTCTGTTCCGCGACGCCTTCCCCAATCTGATGGACCTCATAGACCGCGGTGTGGAGACCATCGCGTCCTTGGACGAGTCCCCTGAGAACAACTACCTATGCAAACATCTACAGGAGGACATCCTGGAATCGTTGAAGGAAGGCATGGGAGAGAAGGAGTCACGCTCCCGGGCCCTGATAAGGGTCTTCGGCTGCCCTCCCGGCACATACGGGGGCGGCGTCAGCGAACTCATCGAGTCTTCATCATGGGAGAGCGTTGACGACCTGGCGGAGGCTTTCGTGGCCTGGGGGGGTTACGCCTACGGGGGAGGACGCAAGGGGATGGAGGTCAAGGATGTGCTGCGCCAACGTCTCTCCAAGGTCGACGTCACCGTCAAGAACCATAGCTCCAGGGAGCTTGACATGCTCGACAACGATGACGACTACATCTATCACGGGGGCATGATCGCTGCGGTGAGGTCTGCGAAGGGGGAGAGCCCCCAATCCTTCGTCGGTGACAGCTCCGACCCCGACAACACCAGGCTTAGGACGGCCAACGAGGAGGGGATGTTCATATTCCGTAGCCGGGTCCTCAACCCCAAGTGGCTGGAAGGGCTGAAGAGGCACGGTTACAGAGGAGCCCAGGAGCTGGCCTCGGCCATAGACTTCTCTTTCGCCTGGGATGCTACGGCGGAGATCATGGAACCGTGGATGTACCAGTCGATGGCCGAGAGCTTCCTTCTCAATGATGAGAACAGGGAATGGGTCCAGGAGAACAACCCCCATGCCCTGCGACACATGTCCGGAAAACTCCTCGAGGCGATCGACCGCGGGATGTGGGATGCGGACGATGCCATGAGGAACAGGCTGGAATCGATGTTCCTTGACGCCGAGGACCTATTGGAGGATATGGAAGATTGATCCTCTCTTCACAGGTCGGGCGCAGTTGATATTTATACCTTCTAACGGTTTTCAAACAAGCGGGTCGAGTATTCGACGATAGGCCCTTGTCTAGAAATTGGAGGATGGTTGATTGGACGATAGGAGGAGTAAGAAAAGGGTGGCCATCCTCACCCATTCTTTAGAGGGAGGAGGGGCGGAGCGTGTCATATCCAACCTCAGTCGGCACATCGGTGGCGACTGCGAACTGATCTTGTTGCTCCTGGATGTCGATGCCTCCCGTCTTCGGGATTGTGACCAGATGATCAGTTTATGGTCTCAAGACCATCCGGTGGAATCGTATCACGGGCTGCCGTTCAATCCGATCCAGTTACTGCAGATGACGGTATCATTGCGCAGAGAGGTCAAGCGTAACGATTTTTCAATGGTCCTGAGTTTCCTTGAGATACCGAACTTCCTCAACCTTCTGACCTTAGGGAGGCATCAAAGGATCGTCTCGGTCAGGAACCACATGAGCGGGAAAAGGAAGGGCTTCCTAGGTAATGTCGCAGTCGGATTCGTGACCCGTTTCACTGACCACACCATAGCGGCATCAGAGATGTCCCGCCGCGACCTTATCGAGAACTTCGGCGCTGAAGCGGAAAAGGTATCCGTACTCCCTAATCCCGTGGACGTTGACCGAATAACAGAGATGCGGGATGAGGGTTTTGCAGACTTTCGCATCCCTGAAGACGCACCGGTCATAGTCAATGTAGCCCGATTGACAGATGCCAAAGGCCACGACCACCTCATAAGATGTTTCTGCAAGGTCCGGGAGAAGTTGCCTGAAGCCAGATTGCTATTGGTAGGGGAGGGGGATAAGAAAAAGGACATTGCGGATCTGGCAAGGAGTCTTGGTGTCGGGGACCACGTTATATTTGCCGGCTTCCAGGAAAACCCTTACCGCCTACTCTCCAGATCCGATGTGTTCGTACTCTCATCACATTACGAAGGGTTTCCCAATGCCTTGTTGGAGGCCATGGCCTGCAGAGTCCCAATAATCAGCACCGACTGTCTCTCCGGGCCGAGGGAGTTGCTGTCCCCGAGCACCGACCCATCGTCGGTCTCCGAGGATGTGGAGTATACCGAATACGGCATACTGGTGCCGCCATGGAGGGAGGATGCGTCCGACATTGAAAAGGAAAGCATCCTGGCCGATACCATTGTTGAAATGCTTTCCGACAAGGGGATGAGGAACCGTTATATCTCAAAGGGCGGTGAGAGGGTCAAAGACTTCTCCGTATCCAACGTCATACCTCTGTGGAATGATTTCATCCAGGACCGCCTGTAGGCCGACTCAGAAGTATTTCACATCAGTGCACGGTAGGCTTTGAGCTTGATGCTGGCAACCGGCCTGCCGTCGTACTGTCGATCGGATATCCCCGTGTCCAGACTATGATCCGACACCTCAAGGCCTGAAGACCTCACCGCAAGCAGGTAATCATCGACCAAAACCGCCCCGGCCACGCATCCGGCATGGAGTTCCACGTCGTCCTTATCCACGTCATCCAATTCACGGGTCAGGACCATGTCGGAAAGATAAACCCGCCCGCCGGGTTTGAGAATCCTACGGACCTCGCGGAACACCTGTTCCTTGTCCAGTGAAAGGTTGATGACACAGTTGCTTATCACCACATCGGCCGAAGCATCATCAAGGGGTATGTCCTCGATTTCGCCGAGAATGAATTCCACGTTGTCGAACTTGTGCAGGATGGCATTGGATCTTGCCTTCTCGACCATCGCCTCGGTCATGTCGATGCCGATGACCTTTCCACCATCCCCGACCTTGCGTCGGGCCAGGAAACAGTCCATGCCCGCACCGCTTCCGAGGTCCACGACCGTCTCACCCTCTTTTATCTCACCCAACGCCAAGGGGTTGCCGCAGCCTAGGCCAGTGGCAGCCTCAGGGAACAAGGAGATCTCATCGTAGGAGTATCCCAACGATTTATTGATCGCCTGAGGGTCGTGGTCTTCGCAACTGGAGCAACATGAACCTCCCTCCACGGCTATCTTGCCGTACTTGGCGGATATGGCGTCCTTCAGTATCTCATCTTTATTCTGATCCTTTTCAGCTACTGACTTTTTGGACATTCCTGTTACCCTGAACTCCAACATTATCCTGATTGAAAAAACCACTTGCAATACGCTTGGGTTCGAGTCGGACCCGCAACGCGGAGATGACGAACGTAAACGCCTTGGTGACTGAAGGTTCTGATAAGAACAAACACTGAACATGAACTGAAGGAGGGATTTAGGTCGGTTGACACGGAAAGGCCGATTACACCTGACAAGGACCGTTTCGGAATACGGGGGAATCGAGGCGTCAACCATCGATTCGTTTGAAGAATCTATCAGATACGAGGTCGGAGTAAAGTCCGGGACGTCTTTCGGCAAGGAAAAAATTATCGCCCATGGTTCCCCTTGTCCTTGCCTTGGATGACGCTTCGGCATTAAGCTCGACCATGAGGGCCTTCTCATCGTATGAGAAGTCCTCTGCCAGAACCTCTCCTTTGCATCCCAACGCCATCAATCCGCCTCCACCGTTTCCGTTATCGTCCCTCAACATGTTACAGGCGATAATGTAGACGGAATTGTCCCCCGCCCTGGTGGGGAGGTATCGATGCCAAATCTTCTTTCTTTTAGATCCCCCAGGACCGGATGCATAGGGCATCAGGATGATCTCCGCCCCGTTCAATGCAAGCACACCGATGACCTCCGGGAATCGGGATTCCCAGCAAAGGCTGATACCGACCGTGCCGAAAGAGGTCTCGAACACGGGTAACTCGTCGCCCTCGTGGAAGAACTCCCTCTCATGATGGCCCAGATGCGTTTTCCGGTATATCCCGATCAATCGACCGGACTCTGCCAGCATCTGTGATATGTAACTTTTGCCTTCGGATATCTCCACGAAACCGACGGAGACGCATATTCCATGTCTATCACTCATCTCTATGATACGGGAGGCTATCCTGCCATCCGAACTCTCCGCATATTGGAGAGATTCCGGCATCATGTATCCGATGGACGACACCTCTGGAAAACATACGAGGTCGGCTCCGTCCTGTTTGGCACGGGCGGTGAACGCGTCGATTTTGGACAGATTCACCTCCACATCCCCGGCCACAGGGAGAAAGTTGACGATCGCCACCGAGACGTCTCTCATCCGTCGTGGATGGCATGGCAAGGTAAATAATGATATCCAGACCCGGTAATCAGCTGTTTTATTGGATCGGAATCTATAGGAACCGTTGTTAAGTGGTGCGGGGGGTGGG
>PWJQ01000041.1 GCA_003560875.1 Methanomassiliicoccaceae archaeon | reverse complement strand
GATGCTGAGCTCGGATGCGATCATCAGTCACGACGGCGAATCCTCTTTACGTATCGGTATAGGATTGGCACATGACGAGGAAAAGGTGATGAAAAGTGTCAGGGCTTCCTCGCGTTTTGGTGAAATCGTCGTTTACCGTGATGCCGGATCCATGTGCAAGGACCTGCGCTCCGGGGCGATCGACGCTGCGGTCCGCGGTGACCTGCCATCCGACCAAGCGATGTCCTCTTTGAAGGAGGCCTTCGATATCCGGACGACACAAAGGGTCGCCATCCTGGAACCTTTGCGGGGAGGGGTGTTCCTACTCGCACCGGTGGGCATCGACGAGGGAACGAGGCCTGATGAACGAGAGGCGATGGCCATATCCGGCTCGGAGCTGATGAGGCGTCTGGGCGGGCGAGGGAGGATCGGCATGATGTCCGCAGGCAGGGAATCGGACATCGGAAGGGATCCTCAGGTGGACAAGAGCATCGAGGAGGCCATGGCGATCACCGAGAGTCTTCGCTCGAAAGGGCTGGAAGCGGATCATGTGCAGATAACGATAGAATCGGCGCTGGACGATCATGACGTGATAGTCGCACCCGACGGTATTATAGGCAACATCATATTCAGGACCCTGCACTTCCTCGGTGGCGCAAAAGCCCTGGGAGCTCCTGTCGTCAACATCGACAGGGTGTTCATAGACACATCACGGGCGAAGGAGGATTACTGTGACTCCATCGCCTTGGCTTACAGACTGATAAAGGAGGCAAGATTATGAAGATAGAGGTAGACGGTGCACATTCAGGAATAAGGTTCTCAGCATGTCACTTCATAGCTGGTCATGAGAAATGCGCCCGACTGCACGGACACTCCTACATCGTCCGTCTGGCGGTCGAGGGCGATATCGGAGAGGATGGTATGGTGATGGACTTCGTCATACTCAAGAAGGCCCTGAGGAACATGGTGGAGTGTTATGACCACCGTGTACTCCTCCCCGGCAATTCCGAGGATGCCCAGGTCGATATCGGTGATGAGATCACCGTGGTCAGCAGGGGTAAACGCTATGTGTTCCCTGCCGAGGACGTCGCCATACTGGATGTCAAGCACACCACCGCGGAGGAGATGGTGGCCATGATGTTGGACGGTCTTTTGCAGGAGGTCAGCCCACCGAAGAACGTCAAAGCCCTGTACCTGGGTCTTGATGAGGAGAGGGGCCAGACCGCCTGGGCTTACAGGAGGGTCTAGATGCCCGATTCCATCGTCCTTCTATCCGGCGGATTGGATTCCACCGTGGTCCTGGCAAGAGCGCTGGCGGAGGGACGTGAACCGTTGGCACTCAGCTTCCGTTACGGTCAGAGGCATTCCCGCGAACTGGAATCCGCTCAAACCATCGCCGCGCATTACGGCGTTCCGCACAAGGTCATGGATCTGGACCTGTCGGCCCTCAACAGCTCACTGGTCCACGAGGACGAGGAGCTTCCCGAGGGAAGGAGCGAGGATGAGATGGGCCAGGACATACCCAGCACCTACGTCCCCGCTCGCAACATAATCCTTCTCAGCATAGCCGCAGGTATGTGCGAGAGCATCGGCGGTGAAGCTGTCTACATCGGGGCCAACTCGGTGGATTACTCCGGATACCCGGATTGCCGCGCCGAGTTCTTCCAGGCCTACGAAGACATGCTCTCGGTGGGCACCAGGTCGGGAGTGGAAGGCGAGCCCCTGTCCATCGAGACTCCGATACTGTTCCTCAGCAAGGAGGAGATAGTCCGTCTTGGTATCGAACTCGAAGCCCCTCTGGAAATGACCTGGTCCTGTTATCGGGGAGAGACCAAGGCCTGCGGTAGATGTGATTCATGTGCATTGAGGTTGAAAGGATTCGAGGATGCGGGCCTGAAGGATCCTGTTGAATATGAGGTGGTACAGTGAAACTGGTGGAATCCTTCCACTCCCTGCAAGGAGAGGGCAAGAACATCGGACTACCAACGTATTTCGTACGTTTCGGCGGTTGTAACCTCAACTGTCGCTGGTGCGACACCCGTTATGCTGCCGACAGAGGGGAAAAGATGACGGTGGAGGAGATATTGGACCTCTGCCGCCCCTACAATCGCATATGCCTCACCGGTGGCGAGCCATTGCTGCAGGAGGGTATATGCGGACTTACGGAGAGTCTTTTGGAGATGGGCAAGGAGATTACCGTCGAGACAAACGGGTCGATGGATGTGGCACTCCTGCCCGATGACCCCAAGGTCCTGATCAGTATGGACATCAAGTGTCCCTCGTCGGGAATGGATGACCGTATGGATTTCAACAACATCCCTAAGCTGAAGCCCAAGGACCAATTGAAATTCATCATATTCGACGGTAAGGATTTGGATTTCGCTGTCGAGGTGATGGACCGTTACAAACCGCCTTGCGAATCGATATTCTCGCCGGTCGGTGGAATGGACCTCGAGCCACTGGCGGAAGAGATACTCTACCGTAATCTCAATGTGAGACTCCTGCCCCAGCTGCATAAGATCATATGGGGAAGGAGACCGGGCGTCTGAACTACTGGAACTTCTCCTTGTAGAGCTGGATGGACCTGTTGACCGCATCCAGAGCAGCGCCTCTCCCCTCCCATCCCTTGACGGTCACGGACTTGCCCTTCTCAAGGTCCTTGTAGGTGGCGAAGAAATGACGCACCTCGGTCTTGGTGTACTCCGGCACATCCTCGATATCGATTATATGATCGAAACGGTGGTCGTTGGCCGGGACCGCGAGGATCTTGTCATCCTCCTCGCCACTGTCCTCCATCAAGAGGAGGCCCACGGGCCTAGCCGCGATGATACAGCCCGGGAAAGTCCTCTCCTCCATGAGCACGATGATGTCCAGGGGGTCATGGTCGTCATAATAGCTGCGAGGTATGAACCCGTATTCACCCGGGTAGTGCATGGGACTGTGGAGGACGCGGTTCAGGACATAGGTACCGAACTCCTTAGAATATTCGAACTTGTTACGTCCGCCTTTAGGTATCTCGATTACCGCATAGACGATGTCGGGAACATCAGGTCCAGCGGGCAAATCTCTCCAGTGATCGTTGACCATAATCCATACTCTCCGTTGAGGCATCCGCCCCATATCCAATTCACATGGATATCAAAGATAGAAGAGTGCGAAACCCCTTTTTAAGATTACGGGAAAGATCGGCGGGAAAGAGGCTGTTCAACCTTTGATAACCAGGATAATGGTTGAGATTACTCCATGTCACCCAGGCACACGGTGTTTTGTTTTTTTTATAAACATTATAAAAACAAATAATCAAATGATTTGATTATTACCAAGATTTAAGTATAAGTTCCATTGTAACCCGAAATTAACTTGTGCTACAATGTCCCTATAAATTTAGGATTACCTAAATTATAAGTACATGACGGACATTCGACGCATATAGGCGCGGGGCAAAAGATGAAGCCGCCGATTCAATGCCTCCGAAAACGCAGCCCGATCCGCCCCGCGCCAGGTTTTCCTTAGATACTCTTTCAGTATCTCATTGCGAACACCTTATCCGCCCCATGGACAACGTCTTTCTGTGGCCTATCGCCTACTGATATCCATGCTTGGGATCGAGTACGGAGGATACAATACCTCTCAGCTTAAACGCAGGATCAACCCTGCTACGTCATCGATGACCGTGTGATAAGAATTAAATACGCTTAGAAAATATCTAACTTATCCACTTAGAGGAAGACCCATGGTCACTATCTACGATGTCCCCGACATTTTGCTTCTATGAGCATCGTAGCGTGATTGCTTCATCAAAGTGGCTTGAGGTGGTTTTTTGAAAACACGACAAGTCGGTAGTGAAAGCGCCCGTGAAGTGGCTGACCGTAGGAACATCTACACCAGCCAGTACAACCAGCAGGCGCTCAAAGGACGCAAAGTTGCGGAGGTGAAGATATTCGATACCCCCCTCCGCGACGGTGAGCAGACGCCGGGTGTAGCTCTTTCCATGCAGGAGAAGCTGCGCATAGCGGAGCTCTTGGACGAACTTGGCGTCCACGTCATAGAAGCCGGCTTCCCTGCCACCAGTGAAGGTGAGAGGCAGGCCATCAAAGGCATAGCCGACCTGGGCCTCGACTCATCGATATGCGGTCTGGCGAGATCGAACCCTGCCGACATAGATGTGGCGCTCGGCTGCGATGTCGATTACATCCACACCTTCCTCGCAACCTCCGACATTCACCTGAAGTACAAGCTCAAGATGACCAGGGAGGAGGTCATGGAAAAGGCCGTCACCGCTGTGGAGTACGCCAAATCCCACGGCGTCACAGTGGAGTTCTCCTGTGAGGATGCGACCCGGACCGAGATCGGCTTCCTCAAAGAGATGCATATGGCAATCCAGGACGCCGGGGTGGACGTCATCAACGTCCCCGACACGGTCGGTGTGATATCGCCGGAGGCCATGGAGATGCTGATATCCGAGCTTCTCACAGTCACGAAAGTACCGATATCGGTCCATTGTCACGATGACCTCGGACTGGCGGTGGCCAATAGTATAGCCGCCATCCGTAGCGGTGCGAAACAAGCACATGTATGTGTGAACGGACTCGGTGAGAGGGCCGGCAATGCAGCACTGGAAGAGGTCGCCATGGACCTTCTCGCCTTCTACGGCGTAGAACCTCTGGTGATGTCCAAGATAGGTGGCACCTGTAAGGCGGTTTCCCGTATGACCGGATACCCCATACCCAAGAACAAGGCCATCGTGGGTAGCAACGCGTTCTCACATGAATCAGGCATCCACGTGCACGGGGTCATGGGTCATGCTTCGACCTACGAGGCATTCGGCCCTGAACTCGTGGGTATGTCACGCGCCATAGTGATGGGCAAGCACTCAGGCGCCCATAGCGTGCGCGATAAACTGAAAGAGCTCAGACTGGACATAGCCGATGACCATATCCCCGAGATAGTCAAGAAGATAAAGGAGCTGGCAGAGAGCGGTAAGACCGTTGATGACGCCGAGCTCGTGGCCCTCGCTGACCACGTAGCATCCCGGGAGCTCCGTGAGGAGAGGGTAAAGCTGAAAGAGTTTGCCGTCTTCACCGGTAAGGGCATAACGCCCACCGCCACGGTGACTGTGGAGGTGGACGGTGTGAGCAACACCGTCTCTCAGGTGGGCATAGGTCCCGTGGACGCCTCCCTGAAGGCGCTGCGTTCAGCAGTGGATGAGAACCTGGTCCTCGAGGAGTACCGCCTCAGCGCGATAACCGGCGGGAGCGACTCCCTTGCGGAGGTCACGGTGCTCCTCCGCGACAGCAACGGCACCGGAAGGATGTTCGTCGGCAAGGGAATAGGCTCGGACATAGTCCAGACCTCCGTGGATGCCACTGTAGAGGCTATCAACCGACAGTATTCAATGATTAAGAAAGGGGTTTCAGAATGAATAAGGGTAAGACCATGGCGGAGAAGATCCTCTCCGTGAAATCAGGCGACGACGCCTATGCGGGTCAGATAGTGAACGCACAGGTGGACTACGTCATGGTGAACGACGTCACCGGACCCATAGCCTTCCGCGAGTTCGAGGAACTGGGCATGGAGCCTATGAGGGACAGGATGGTGCTCATACCCGATCATTATGTGCCCAACAAGGATGTCGCCTCCGCCGAGCAGGCCAAGGAGATGAGGGAGTTCGCCCGCCGCTGGTCAATCGACAATTACTTCGAGGTCGGTCGCAGCGGCGTCTGCCATCAGCTCATGGTCGATGAGGGTTTCGCCGCTCCGGGTAGGCTGATAGTCGGAGCCGACTCGCACACCTGCACCTATGGCGGTCTAGGAGCCTTCTCCACCGGGGTCGGGTCCACAGAGGCGGCAGCGGTCTTTGCGACCGGTAGACTATGGTTCAAAGTACCGGAGACCATAAAGGTCGAACTCTCCGGCGATTTCCGCCCCGGTGTGGGCGGCAAGGACCTGATAATACGCATAATCACCGACATCGGTGTCGATGGGGCCACCTACAAGGCCTTCGAGTTCGCCGGCGATGGCGTCAGAGCAGTGCCGGTCAGCGACCGTCTTACGATTGCAAACATGGCGATCGAGGCCGGCGGCAAGGCTGGTATATTCCCTTGCGATGAGCTCACCGAGGAATACATCAAAGGAACGGCCAAAGGAGAATGGCAGGCTTTCGAGTCCGATGCTGACGCCGATTACTGTCAGGTCCTGAGATATGACCTGAGTGAACTGGAGCCCATGGTGGCATTCCCCCACCTTCCCGAGAATGGGAGGGCGGTTAAGGATGCTGATGTGAGGATTGATCAGGCGTGGCTAGGGTCATGCACCAACGGCCGAATCGAGGATCTGCGCATCGCCGCCGAGGTCATAAAGGGTAGGAAGGTACATCCCGACGTCCGATTCATCGTGGTGCCAGCGTCACCAAGGGTATTCAGCCAGGCCATGGAGGAAGGCCTATTGGCAACGTTCATGGAATCCGGTGCATATGTATCCGGACCTACCTGCGGTGCCTGTCTCGGCGGTCACATGGGAATATTGGCGTCGGGGGAGAGATGTGTGGCATCCACCAACCGCAATTTCATAGGCCGTATGGGTCACAAGGATTCCGAGGTTTATCTGGCCGGACCCGGCGTGGTGGCCGCTTCCGCTGTGGCGGGTAGGATAGTCACCCCTGATGTACTGGAGGCGATCTGAATGGAATCAGTCAAGGGCAAGGTGTGGAGGTTCGAGGACCATGTGGACACCGACCAGATAATCCCCGCTGAGCGATTGGTGGCCGAAAACCTCGACAAGATGAACGAGTTCATCTTCGAGAAGGTCCGCCCCGGGATGGCTCAGAAGGTCGGTGAGGGCGATATGATCGTGGCCGGTAAGAACTTCGGTTGCGGTTCATCCCGTGAGCATGCCCCCCGTTCCCTGATACAGGCCGGTGTATCCTGCATAATCGCCGAATCCTTCGCCAGGATATTCTTCCGCAACTCACTCAACGTGGGGCTGTTGTTGGTGGAGTGTAAGGTGGAGGCCGCCGAGGGCGATGATGTCGAGGTCAGGCCCAAGGAGGGCGTAGCGATCAATCATACCAACGGCAAGGAGTTCAACTTCCCACAATATCCTCAGTTCGTGAGCGAGCTGGTGGCCGCCGGTGGACTCATGAACCTGATAAAGGAGGGGAGATTCTGAAGAATATAGCAATCATTCCCGGCGATGGGATAGGACAAGAGGTGATCGACGAGGGGATGAGGGTACTCGAGGCTATAGCCGAGATGTCATCGTTCTCGTTCGAGGCCACGAATTACGATATAGGGTCGGAAAGGTACCTCCGCGATGGCACATTGGTCTCCGAGGAGGAGTTCGACTCCCTTGAAAAGATGGATGCCATCTATTTCGGAGCCATCGGCGACCCCCGTGTGAAGCCTGGCATCCTGGAGAAGGGAGTGCTGCTGGCCATGAGGGCCCGCTTCGACCAGTACATCAACCTACGTCCCGTGAAGTCTTGGCATCCCTATGTGCCTCTGAAGCAACACTTCGATTTCAACATCCATTTCCTCCGCGAGAACACCGAGGACTTCTACATCGGAGCCGGTGGGAAGCTTGTCCCGGAGGAGATGAAGCATAAGATGACCATCAAGCGTGGCATGTACACCCTCGACCTCAAACTAAAAGGCAAGGCCGATCCCGAGGATGAGTTCGGCTTCGAGATAGGCATACTGTCCAAAAAAGGGATTGAGAGGTTTGCTGACTACTCGTTCAAATACGCCGCCGACAACGGTCATGACAAGGTCACCCTGGTCGACAAGGCGAACGTCTGCACATCGATATACGGGATGCAGAGGGAGATATTCCAGGAGAAATCGGATGACACCGGCATAGGCCTAGATTTCATGTACGTCGACGCGATGGCCATGGCCATGTTGGTGCGGCCGCACACCTTCGACACCGTCGCTGTACCCAATCTCTTCGGTGACATACTCACCGACCTGGGAGCACAGTTGGGGGGAGGCTTGGGTATGGGTGCTTCCGGTAACATCAACCCCGCAGGTGTGAGCATGTTCGAGCCCATACACGGTTCCGCCCCCGACATCGCCGGTCAAGGAAAGGCCAACCCCTTCGCCACATTCATGGCGGCGAAGATGATGCTGGACCAACTCGGCCATAAGGAGGAAGGGGATATGCTGGAAAAGGTCCTGGTCAAATCCTTGGATGACGGAGCTACGACACCTGATCTGGGAGGCGCTCTCAACACCTCCCGCGTCACCGATTACGTGGTCGAGCAGCTCCGTTGCCTTTGAAACATTTTAATCTCTCTCCAAATG
>PWJQ01000051.1 GCA_003560875.1 Methanomassiliicoccaceae archaeon | reverse complement strand
TACCCTATCTTGACTTCTATTCCGAGAGCCCGCCCCTGATAATGTACCTCATGCTACCGGCCGCCCTGATCGGGAACACCGTGGCGGCCTATGCGCTGATGTTCTCCGCTTATGTGTTCATCACCGCAGGGTTGATCTACGCCCTTCTGCGACGCAAGGACGAGAGGACGGCATTGTTCGCCTCCGGCTTCTTCCTGCTGAACCCGATAACATGGACCACAGCGGTAATATTCGTTCAGGACGAGACCGTTGTGGCGCTGTTCTACGCCCTGCCGGTACTGCTCCTCATACTAGGCCGTGCCCAGGGGGCCGCATTGGTGGCCACCCTCGGTGCATTGACGAAGGTCTTCTCGGCCGTTCTCGTGCCCCTGGCGTTGATAAAGCAGTCCGCCGCCGATATGAAGCGTTCGATAATCTACCTGGCCGTTGCGGGTGCAGCGGTGACACTTCCTCTCCTCCTCATAGCCGGGGAGAGGTTCCTGCGTTTCCCTAGTTATTATCTCCGTCAGACCGGGGAGGAGGGCCTCCAGGAGGGGATAAGTGTCTGGGTCGTCCTTTACGACAGCGGAATCACATTCCCGGGGTTCATCCTGCAGGCCTTGTTCGTGTTCGGTACGCTCTATTGTCTGTACATTATATGGAAGAGGGACATAGACTCGGTCCGGGGGGCCTTTCTTCTGATCCTGCCCTTCTTCCTGTTCTTCCCCAAGATCTACGCCTGCTATTACATCATACCTCTGGCCGTGGTGTGCATATTGGCAACGGTCGATATCAGGCAGGGTTGGTTGCTGACCGCGGCGGCGTTCCTGGCATTCTTCGTCCAGTTCTTCCAGAGTTATGACGGCGTTCCGTCCCTACTGCCCAGTGATGGCATCTGGGCAGTGCTGCCGTTGACGATTGCACTGTCATGGCAACTGATCATGCTCTATATGGGAGTGAGAATGATGAGGATGGGCGACGTCCCTCTGTTCCGTTCCCCTGAAGGCCGATGACCTCACAAGGCCCCCATCATCCTCTCCC
This sequence comes from Methanomassiliicoccaceae archaeon, assembly GCA_003560875.1. Taxonomy (GTDB): domain Archaea; phylum Thermoplasmatota; class Thermoplasmata; order Methanomassiliicoccales; family Methanomethylophilaceae; genus PWHV01. Next base: position 7,636 of record PWJQ01000051.1, on the reverse strand, counting down.
ATCCGTTGGCGATGCGTTCCATGAAATCATCCACCTCCAAGCTGAGGACCACATGCTCCAAGCCCCTCTGCAACACGTAACGGTAGCTCACATAGGCTGCAAAGCTGGCTCCGATGAAATTGGTCACCAGGTCATAAACGGTGTCCTCGAGATAGAACTGCATCTCCACTCCCATGTAGCCGGCGAACCATTCGAATATCTCCCAGATCACGCCCAGCAAACAGACGGTTGTCACCACCAGATAAGGCATCAACTTCACAGGTATGCTGACCGATCGGATGTAGTGGTCCACCATAATCAGGAACATGAAGACTATGATGGCAACGGTGATGCTTGACAGGGTGTGGGACACCTTATCGAACCAGGGGTAGATGGTATAGAACATCAGGAAGTCCCCGATCAGATGATTGATCAAAGACGCGTATATCATCACAATAAGGGCCCAGGGAACGATCAGACGCTCAGTGAATCTCAATAACAGAGGGATGGCGAATGCGATGCTTCCCAGGGAGCCGATGAGTATGACGCGGTTATAGTGGCCCCCCTGGTCGAGGTAGGCGAATATCGAGAAGATGGTCACGATGGGCAGGACCGACCACATGAGGAACGCCAAGGGCTTCTCCCAATTCTCCCAGCGACTCATTCTCCATCCCTCCTCTGGTATTCAGGAAGGGTTAAATGGAACAGGCTTTGCCTCCTCATGTAGGCCAGCAATATGAATGAGAGGATCACCCCGCCGATTGTGGCCAAGGTCATGTCGGTCATGAGTATGTGATTGGAAGTCACGTAGGACGTCCCGAACAACTGGTCGTTGAAGTAAAGGCCCAGGGTGTGGAACATCCCCAGGGTGCTGGTGAAGGCGATCATGAAGAACACGAGCAATATCCGGTCCAATACGAGGCCATGGTAGCGTTGCAGATGCACCATCATGACCAGACTGACCGCGAATATGGCCAGCATCTCTGAGACCCTCACTCCGGTGAGGATGTCGGTGGTCGGCAATATGGTGACTATGGCGAATATGATGAACGGGATGGTGAGTAATGCCACCAGTTCGAATGCGGGCATTATGCTAGGGTCACGATATTTGATCGGGGGATACAGTGTCAGATAGAGTGCGAAAGCACCCATCAACACAAAGAAAACCCTGTATTCAGACACTGCCAGCAATATGCTGAAGAACAGGAACCCCACCAATATCCAAGTAAAAATCCACGCGTAATCCTCAGGACGTCTTTTCATCCGACCAACTCCGTTTCTCGCCGAAAAGGATACCTTCACCGTATCCCCCCCGACCTCGTTCGGGTGCGAATCCCGTCATAGCATAAAAAAAGTAACCTCGGCCCGTTGCGGAACGCGAACCGTTCACGGACATTCCTCGTAAACGTGTCCATCCGGTATAGAATCGTCATCGGCCAGCACAGCTCCCCGGATAACGCATCCTTCGCCGATCCCCGCTCTTCTTCCTATTATACTGTCGATTATATGCGACCCCTTACCGATGACGGCGCCGTCGAGGACGACCGACCTTTCGATGATGCAACCCTCTGCCCTGACCCCGGGGTGGATGACGGATGACCGCAGTCTCACATCGTGCAGTTGTGAACCCTCCATCACATGGCTGTGACCCTCGCCGCCGACGGCAGCGGCCTTCAGGATGTTGGCCCTCAGAAGGTCGGAAGGTCGGCCGATGTCCATCCAGAACCCTTGTAGGATGTGACCCCGGATACCAAGACCGCTGTCGAGAACCTCAGGGAAGAGGTCCTTGGAGAAGTCGTACATCACGCCCTCCGGGACACGGTCCATGACGCTTCGATCCAAAACGTATATGCCGGCGTTCACCAGGTCTGAGAACACCTCCTCCGGCGGGGGTTTCTCCCGGAACCTCTCCACCATGCCGTCATCGTCAAGGCCGACGATGCCGAACTCCGTGGGATTGTCCACGCGGGTCAGGGCCATGGTCACCGCGCATCCTCCGAGGCGGTGCGAGTCCACCATGCCTCCGATGTCGACATCGGCGAGCACATCGCCGCTGGCCACCAGGAACGTGTCGTCAAGGCGGTCCTGCAGCAGTTTCACCGAGCCAGCGGTGCCCGCAGGTCCGTCCTCGTAGGCGAAGGAGATGTCCGCCCCGAAAGACGTCCCGTCACCGACGAAGTCCGATATGTCGTCCGACCTGTAACCGCAGGCGAGGATGATCTCCTTGACGCCCGAATCGATGAGACTCCTCATCACATACTCCAGGCACGGGACGCCCATCACAGGCAGCATTGGCTTGGGCACGGTCTCTGTGAGAGGCCTTAACCGGGTACCCTTACCGCCGACCATAATCACTGCTTGCCCTATCCCTCCGATCATGAAATAATCCTCCGCTTTCGGTCAAAGGACGCGTTACGGCGCCCCATCCCCGGCGCCCCATAACATCGCCACATTATCCTCCTTGTCGACGCCCAGAGCATTGGCCACCGGGTCGCACTTGGCCCGCATCAGGTAGAAGACCTCACCGATGTCCTCATCGGACAGGGCCTCAAAGTTGGCCATCCCCTTCGATATTATCACGTCAGCGCGCTCAAACTCCTCCAGGCAAGCGTCCGCGGCGCTCGACAGGTCCAAGCCTATGGCGAACTGGCCCGTGTCCACGATTCGGTCCAGGACACCGTCCAGGCCGGCCCGCGAAGCATCCTCCCGGGTGACATCGGTCAATATCGGCTCCCCTTTCACCAAGCCAACGACCTCGCTCCCCGTCTTTCTGATCTCCTTAATGAGGAGGCGGTCGAAGACCGATTCCCCGCAGTTGTCGAAAATGTAGAGGACGGTGGTATCGGCGCCGAGGCGTGAACGAAGTTCACCGACATGGTTGACATCAAGCCCCTGGGCCATCAATCCATGGAACGCATCCAGCAGTTCATCGGGGTGCTGTATCGCGATCCCCGGCCCGAAGTCCATGATGTTGCCGACTATGGATCCGATGACCGCCGTCTCCAGGCGATCATCCGATGATTCAATGCTGTCCTGCAGATGAGGGAGCAGCATCTCCGCCACCTCGTCGGAGCGCAACTTGAGGGCGTTATAAGGGTCTTTCACGCCCAGGGAGTCGTATGCTTTTCGATGGACCCGGCTGGCCATCTTGGCGGAGTTATCGGCGCCGGAATACGCGGCGGCCATCTCCAACAATGCGGCGGCGACCGGGCGGGCGCCGTCCTCTCCCTCGACCAGTCTCGACTGGAAGAGTACGCGTTTGAGGAGACACGGCACACACTCAGGGTCCGGTTTCATGGAAGGGTGTAGAATATGGGTCGATAAATCATTTGCCGCATCCGGCACGGATAACGGCAGGACAACGCTTAATATCGGAGGCGTTCTTCATGCCAAGGATGTTCCGTATATCGGTCGGGGTGCCAGCCTACAACGAGGAGGGCAACATAAGAAGCAGCCTCGAGTCTATACTGGCCCAGGATACCGATGGACACGAGCTCTTGGAGATCATAGTGGTATCGAGCGGTAGCACCGACTCCACCGATGAGATTGTACGGTCCATGGCGGAGCAGGAGCCCCGCATAAGGCTCCTGGTACAGGAGGGCCGGGAGGGCAAGGCCTCGGCCAACAACCTCTTCATGAGCAGTGCCCGCGGCGACGTACTGATCCAACTGAACGCTGACGCCTACATTTCACCCCAGGCGTTCAGGCATCTTCTCAGCCCCTTGTCGGATTCCGAGGTGGGGGCGGTCACTGGTCGCCTGGCCCCGGTGAACCAGGGCGGAGGATTCTTCGATTTCACCGCCCGTCTCATGTTCCATCTGCATCACGGGGTGTCCGCGGTGACCCCCAAGATGACCGAGCTGTTCGCCATAAGGAACCTGGACCTCCAGATGCCCCGGGACGTGAACACCGACGAGGATTGGTTGGCCCATACCTTCTACTCCCGTGGATACCGGATAGTCTACGCTCCCGACGCCGTGACCAACCTCAAGGGCGCTGACAACATCCGCGATTTCCTCAATCAGCGGGTGAGGGTCAACATAGGCGAGAACTACATGAAACGCCGTTTCGACTACCGCCCCCCTACCAAGGACAAGGGGCTGGTGTTCAACTCTCTTCTGGAGTTCATCCGCGAAGAGAGGCCGAATCCGATATTCCTTTTCGGAGCTATGCTCCTGGAGTCCATGGCCCGAGTCTACTCCAAGGTCTATGTCGCCCTGGGTTTCAAAGACCAGGCGGTGTGGAAGGTCATCGATTCCACTAAAAAGCACTGATCCTCAGACAGAGCGCCTCTTCCAATACGGGCCGTCGCCGCTCCGTACCGCGTATACGAGGTAGATCAGACAGAAAGCCGACATCAACGCCGAGACTCCGAGTATAACCAAAGCGAGCTGCTCGATCGTCTGATTGTACAAGGACATCAACACCACCTCCACCACGGCGAAGAAGGCTATGATGGCAATGAAGCGGTTCCCGTCGGTGGCCAGTCCGAAGGCCATGAACAGGCTCGCCAATCCGAAAAGTGTCATCGCCAGGCACAGGATCACCAGGACGCCGGCGGCACCCACATAGGCCTCACCGTAGACCGTCCTCATGACCAGCTCCGGCATCAGTGCGATGAGGACCGTGGGAGTAACGCAAAGCACCATGGACCACAAGGCGGCCTTCTTGAATATGGGCACGGGGTCGTTACCGGTCTCCATGGCCGCGGTGACCTTGGGGAACATGACGGTACCCACCGCACCCGGTATGAAGACCAGCAGTTTGCTGAGCTGAGAGGCGGCGGCGAACTGGCCGGCCAGTTCGCCCTCTATGAACACCCGGACGGCGATGAGGTCGACATTGGTCAGGGTGCCGAAGGACAGTGCGGCCACCAGGGAGGGCACGGCGTACAGGCCCACGCGTCGCATGTCGAAAGGCTGCATCTGCCTGGTTATATGCTTCAGTACCGGGAACGCGGCGATAGCCAGCGCCGCGCCGGCGGCGAAGGCCGCAGCTGTGAATGCTCCGCCCACCCCGTATCCCAGCAGGACGGCGATCACGCCGACGATTATCTTGGACACAGCGGCTAGGATTTGTTGAATGCCCATCCAACCGAACATCTCGAAGGCATGGTTAACGCCGATGAAGACGCCCCACAGCAGTTTGAAGACCACGCCGATGGAGAGGATGAGGACCAGGATGGGTGAGCTGAGCGAGAAGAGGTCGACGATGAAAGGGGTCAGCAGGAACATGACGAACATGAAGCCCAAGCCGATGCCCAAGGTGATGAGTGTCATCCTGACCATCAGCCATGATATCTTCCCCGGTTCGCTCCTGGCGATGGACTGGGTCACGAAACGGGTCATTATGTTGTGAACGGTGCGCATCGGCAGCGAGAGGATCATCAACATCGACATCAGGGCGGCGAGCTCGGAATAGGAATCAACGTTCAGGTTCCGGGCCATGAAGACATGGAACAGGAAGTCGAGACCGCTACCGATGACCGTGGCGGTGAAGAGCAGGGCGGCCGGCCCCATCAGGCCGCCGTCGGGCAATTGACCCAGAATGCCGCTCTTGAGGCGACCGACCCCTCGTCTCTGCTTTATTTTCATCACACCCTCTTTATGATGCGGGAAATGAGCGCCGCCGCCGATTTACCGCCGCGGCCGCACTGTCTCAGTATGGATATTATGACCAGGGGGGATATCTTGGACTCCCCTGCCTTACGGGGCATGAAATCGAACACCACCTCCCGTATGACGATTCCGGGGGGACAGAACTTGAGCAGATCGAAGAGGGCTTTGAATCCCCTCCGCTCCAGATCCCCCTCACTCTCCCCTATGACCTTCTGGAACAGTTCCGTCCTTCCGGCGAAGAAGCCGGTCATTATGTCGGTGCTGCTCGGCTGGGAGTGGAAGGAGAGGTAGCAATGCGCCATGATGTGGGCCACCGAGGATGAGAACCTCCGGAAAGGGGTCAGCGCGGAGCGGTCCGTCCTGACGCCTATCGCCAGGTCGGCACCCTCCCTCAATGCCTGCAGTAGCTCGGCGATCTTCTCCGGGGGATGTTGGAAATCGCAGTCCATGACCACGAAGTAGGGTGTGGTGCAGGCCGATATACCATCATAGATGCTGGCCGAGAGGCCGCGGTCGGAGCGGTCTCTGACGATGACCCGCGCATCGCCCTGCCATTCCCTGACGACGGCCGCCGTCCCATCCTCGGAGTCATCATCGACCACCACGATGTTCTGCCCCGGATAGAGGTCGGTCAAGGTTCTCAACATGGCGCCTATGTTGTCCACCTCGTTCAGGGTGGGTAGCAATATCGTCGCATCTCCGTTGGCAGCCAATACCGTTCCCTCCGTCCATTATGGGACGGCTGGCGATTGTCTTCTCAATATATTAACTGCACTGGGAAGTGCGGAACGTCAGGGCCAGTGTCTCAAACCCATCGTCCCGTGGGCATAGAAAAGGCTAAAATACGGCAATCGTCATAAACCATCCGATGACCAAAGGCTTTCCGTCGCCGTCAATTCTTTCCGAAGGCAGCGGAAGCGTTGGTCTAGTAGTACTGTAGGGCCGCCCATCTTTTAGGCGGTCCTCTCATCTTAAGGAGGTGTTTCCATCAGAGGATCTGAGATTATCGTTGATGTTTTGCAAGCAGAGGGACTCGATGTCATGTTCGGTATACCGGGAGCGGCCACGCTGCCCCTGTATGATGAACTGATCGACTCCGGCATAGAGCATATACTGGTCCGCCATGAGCAGGGCGCCGCCCACATGGCCGACGGTTACGCACGGGTCAAGAAAGCCCCGGGGATGTGCATCGCCACCTCAGGAGCCGGGGCTACGAACCTGGTCACCGGCATAGCGACGGCATACCTGGATTCCTCACCGGTCATAGCCATAACCGGCCAGGTCCCGACAAACGTCCTCGGCAGCGACGGCTTCCAGGAGGCGGACATCTTCAGTTTGATGATGCCCATCACCAAGCACAACTTCCGCGTCACCGAACCATCGACCCTGGCCACGGACTTCCGCTCCGCCTTCCGCATAGCCATGTCCGGGCGCTGCGGACCCGTCCACATAGACATACCCAAGGACGTCCTCACCCGCGAGGACGGCGTCCCGCCGCGACCGACGCCGACACCCTTGGCGCCAATGGAGCCCAGCTCCGACGAGGTCCTGGTCGCCGCCAAGATGCTCATGCAGGCCGAGAGGCCCCTCATCATGCTCGGCGGCGGTGCCAACTGGTCCGGGGCAGGGGCCGAGGCCCTCGCCCTGGCCGACCAGCTGGCGGCTCCCATAGTCACCACGTTGATGGGCAAGGGGACGGTCCCCGAGACTCACCCTCTCGTCCTAGGCATGTTGGGGATGCACGGCCGTGCCGCGGCGAACTACGCGTTGGAGAACTGCGACGTCATGCTCGTCGTCGGCGCCCGCTTCAGCGACCGTACCGTCGGTGACCCGGCGTCCTGCCGCATGAAGGTCATCCACATCGACATCGACCGCACCGAGATGGGCAAGAACGTCTGCCCCACCCTCGGCATCACCGCCGAGGCCAAGGCCGCGTTGTCGGCCATCCGCAAGGCCATAAACCTCAAGGTCCACAGCAGCAACTGGTCGGAGGCCTCGGGGGAGATGATCAAGCGTTGCGCCTGCGACATCGACATCTG
>PWJQ01000070.1 GCA_003560875.1 Methanomassiliicoccaceae archaeon | reverse complement strand
GGCCATCCAACAGGTTCCTATACCTTCTACGGTAAGATCCAGGACTATCTGTTCCATAGCATGGGCCAAGTCCATCAAGGGCCTAGGTTCTCTTTGACATATACCGATAAGAAACCCCTGCTGGCCGGTTATGAATCCATAGCTCCCGATTTTAAGACGATCCCTCTCATAGGCGTTGAGGACTATGTGTTCCAAACGCTGTTCCGCTTTGAAAGGCCCTTGGGTGGAATCCATTCTATCGACGAGCGATTTCAACAGGTCATCGTGTTCCGGTGTCAAGGGAGTGTTCTCATAGGACCTCACAGACCGTCTACGTTTGATGACTTCCAACTTCTCTCCATATTCCAAAGTCATTACCTTCCAATATCATATCACTTTTAACAAATAGTGTTCTTAATTTTGTCTGATGTTATCATTGCCCCGTAGAATGTCCCTCCACACAGAGACATTTTCCAATGGCGTACTGGGCGAGATATCGCAGGTGGCGCTGAGCATGAAACGGTTTTTATTTCCTTCAATCTCTACAATGATATTTGATATTTCCCTGAAGACATTATCAGTATTGTCCTTCAGTAGCGATTCGACACTTGATACCCCTCCTGTCAAACAACAGTCGAAATATTCTAAAGCATCTGTCATTGAGACCTCACCATGTATGGAAAGCATGTTGGTTGATGCCGGAGGGAATTCGGGAAGAAGCTCAATGATGTCTCCGCAATGGTGATACATCCTATATCCTTCGACGATGTCGAACAACTCAGTATTGAGAGGAATTACATCGTTGCGTAAGTAGACAGGGTCCATGAGTGCTGGTGAACCTGTGGATTCACACAACATCACGCCATCCGCCACATCATCGTAGAACTTACAATAGTCCTTCAACGTGTCCGCCGTCCGCCTTAGGATACTCCGATACACATCGTTCTCAAGAAGGCTGTCCATCATCAGCTGTTCGACACCACGGAGTTCTGCGGAGAGAGTGAAAGTCCCGGGAACGCTGGCGTAGATGAATCTGTCGCCCTCGAGCAGTGCACGGATGGTGTTCAGATTGGCAACAGCCCGGGCATCATCACGGGGATTCACTTCTATCGATGCATCGGGATCTTCGGACAAGCAATGAGATACGGTCACCGCCCCCATTCCTTTCCTGAACTCCACATCGCTACCCATGGCCTCGACCATTGATAACCAATCCCACATGCCTTCTATGGCATCAAAACCGCAGAGTTCAGCTATCTCTGATTGGACTTTGGCGTTCAAACCAGGGTCAGATATTGCCTTTTCAGGCGCGATGTCCATTACGTTCAGGGCCCAGGTCCCTTGGAAAGGAGGGATGATGGGAATCGGACCTTCATTACGCCCCTCGAGGGCATCGATGACCGTCTCCCGGCTGCTGGAAACCATATAATTACAGTTCAGTTCATCAGATTATTTAGTATTAAGCAATCAAACATCATTTAGCGATACTACATTTTAATTATTTTATCATTGAATAACCAATATTCAAATCGCGGCATCCGTTCTACTAAAGGAATCACGCATGAACATTCCAGGAACGGTATCTTTGATGAAGGCAGCCGATAGGAGGGGAGATTTTGGCCTTAACAAATTCGCATCTATCTGATCGATCTCGATCAGAAACGCAGAACATCATCATCCTCGATTCGAAAGAACTCCTTCGGCGCTTCGCATGAGGGACAACGCCAACCAGGCGGTATCTGTTCGAAGGGAGTCCCCGGCGGTATGGAATTGATCACATCGCCTATCCTTTCGATGTATCTGTAGTTGCAAACGCCACATCCCCATATGACCATGATGGAACACCGTTGATATTGCTGAATGTCAATCCGTGGTCTTGACGTTGAATGTAATCCTTTGCGCCCCTAAATGGTTTTGGAATAAGACGGCAGTTTAAAAGTCAGTCCTGGAACAGGGACCTGTCGACTCAAGACCAATGTCCGATTCATTCTATTGGGATGTGCATGATATATCTATAATGAAGAAAACAATATCCTCCTTATCCGACCATCGGCCATAGAACCGACGGAGTGTGTGAGGCTATCCTTATGACCACATATGTCTGTGACATCTGTTACGTTTATCAGTACAAAGCAACCCATGGAGACAAGGCCACAAACATCCAGCCGGGTACACATCCCAAAGACTTTCCAAATGACTGGGAATGCCCGTTCTGCGGTTCGAACGCCGACCATCTCATGCCCGAGGAGGCCGAGACCCCGATAAAGGCGGAGGACCTGCCCCACTTCGCCGAATACCTGGCGAAATGGACACGGCAGAAGGACGAGCTGGAAAAAGACATGGAGACCATACACAGTATGGCCATCCATGCGGAGAGTGTCTTTTCATCCATGCGGACAAAAATTGACGCAACATCATGGGATTCGCTTCTTTTCCTCGGTGCGCAGATGGCCACCTTACCACTCAACGAAGACGAGGAGGTGAGTTTGATGACAGTAATCGGCCCGAAATCCAAGAGGCCTCTCGAACTCTCCATGCCCGTTTTCGTCAGCCATATGAGCTTCGGTGCTTTGTCCAAGGAGGCCAAGTTATCCTTGGCAAGAGGTAGTGCCAAAGTCGGGACTGCCATCGGTTCAGGGGAAGGAGGGGTTCTCAAAGAGGAGCTGGATACTGCGGGGAGATACATATTCGAATATGTTCCCAACCGCTACTCATACAATATCGAGGATATGAAACGGGTGGATGCTATCGAAGTCAAGATAGGTCAATCTACCAAGCCTGGGATGGGCGGGCACCTGCCTGGTGAGAAGGTGACTGCTGAGATCGCTGAATTGAGAGGTTTTCCCATCCAGACCGATATCATCTCACCGGCCCGGTTCCCCGATATCGATGGTGTCGATGGATTCCGCGAGCTGATCGATGAATTGAGGTCCGCCGGTAACGGCGTCCCGGTAGGATTGAAGATCGCCGCCGGGCATATCGAGAAGGACCTCGATATGGTGATGGAGGCGGGGGCTGATTTCGTGACCATAGACGGCAGGCCGGGTGGGACCGGGTCAACGCTGAACTACGTCAAGGACAGCACCAGCATACCGACCGTGATAGCCCTGGACAGGGCGAGGAGACATATCGACGATGCCGGCTCCGACCTGACACTAGTGATAACGGGTGGCCTTCGTTCCAGTGCCGATGTCGCCAAGGCTCTGGCCATGGGAGCGGACGCCGTCGCACTGGGCACCGCCTGTCTGATGGCCATAGGCTGTCAGCAGTATCGGTTGTGCAACACCGGCAAATGCCCCACCGGCGTTACAACTCAGAACCCGGAACTCAGGCTGAGGCTGGTCGCCGATTACTCGGCCAAGAGGCTGGCCAACTTCCTGAACACTATGGCCTCGGAGTTGAAGGACTTCTCCCGACTGACAGGACGGTCGGATGTCCATGACCTTTCATGCGACGACCTCGTCTGCACGGACCTGAATCTCTCCCGGAGCATGTCCATCAGACACATGGACGGAAGATATCATTACCAGAGGGACTGAATCTAATGCAACAGTACAGCCTGTCACAACTGGAGGAGATATACAGGGAGCAGAGGATAGTCCTCAAGAAACTGGAATCGAAGTATGACTTCGCCATGGCGGTGATGAAGGCCGCCCCCTACTTTCTGATATCCCTTATAACCATCTCAGTCACCTTGACGCTCTATGCACCGGATATGTTCTTCATACCTCTGGTTGTTCTCAGCTTCATCGGATTACTGATGGTCATGCTGTACTTGTTCGTAAACAATTTCGATGACGACATAACACTCACACAGTTCGAACTGGAGAATATAAAGGAAGGGATGGATTATCGACAGAAGTTCCTCATCTCCTCCTTTGTGACCTATCATCAGACCATGACATCGCTTCCGTCCAAGATAGAGGATATCGAACCGAACCGCTACACCCGGGAAGCGATGACCATCAATGTCCGAAGCATGTTCGGCCCTATGCGCGTCGAGGACATGGACTACCGGCATCCGAACATATTCCGTTCCATATTGCTGTTCGAATCCGCTTACGAGAGTTTCCGTGATGCCCTGGTGACGCTGTCATTCCAGATCAATGAATTCAATTTCCGTCTTGAATCCAAATTAATCGACTGGATGAATTATGAGGACATCGCTGATGATGAACGTGCTGTCATCAAGGAGTATGTAGACATACAGACCCATGAAAGGACCCGGATAATATTGAACCATGCCCTGGGGAACCATGATTATTACTCCCACATACCCTATAATCGATTCAATTACGTCCTCGATAATCTGGACCAGGATCTCCAGGAGAGGTTGGAGACCATAAACCGCAAGGGTGACGGCCTCCTTCCTTTTTTCCGACAATATGAATCGTACCATTCCGCCCTGAGCAGCGACCTCGTCTACCGTTTTGGAAATCTGGACAATGCATAGTGAAACATGTGTTTGAAAGAGAAATGGAAAAGGGGTTAGCTCCGAAGGATTGCCGAAGCAGGGTGGTTTTTTCGACCTTAGATCGAGGTGGTTTAATCCCGAAGGATCGGCCTTGATCCATCAGCGGCAACTCCGACGAATTTTGTCTCGCGGGGAGGTCTACGCCACCGTGCCTTTTCGGTCCGTTCGTGCGTAATAGTAGTTCTCGAGAGGATTATATAACCTTATCTCAGGGATAATGAAAGTGATGGGGATCGGATTCCTATGAGCGAAGAATCAATGATTAAAAAACCGAAGATGGAAGAGGTTTGGCTCCGAAGGATTGCCGAAACAGGGTGGGCATAGCGACCTTAGACATCAATATCTGACCTTTGAGGGACAGTTCGAAGTCCATTAGCGGCAACTCCTACGAATTTTATTTCGCAGTGAGGTCTATACCACCGTGCCTTTTCGGTCCGTTCTTGTGATAATAGAGTGTTCGTGGGCAATATATATCCGTGTTGATAACAGATTGAAATTACCTCTGATGGCAAGACACGACCCTGACACCACGGTCAGAATGAATCCAGTGTATTGACTGGTGCGATAAGTTCGGGACCCTCGTTCTTGACATCGTTGACGGCCTTCCCTACCGGTGACCTCTCGAGAACAGGTTGAGCGGCGATGGATGACAATGCATCATCGGCGGGAAGGTCGAGCCATTCTGTTTCCGTCCTCCTATCCAACACACAAGGCATCCTGCCATGGACTTCACGCACAGGGTCCTCAGCCTCCCTGGTGAGGATGATGACCTCCTTCCTTTCGGTGAAGATGGCGGCCATTGAGAAAACCTCCCCGTCACCGACACGGAACAGGTAGGGATGTTTTTGACTGTCCCATTCATAAAAACCAGTTGCCGGCACCAGACAGCGATTGTCTTCCAACAGGCGTGCGAACATCACCTTTTCCTTAATGGTCTCTATGCGGGCGTTTATCAGCGACCTGCCATAGGGCTTGACCCCCCAGAACATATCTTCGTAGCCTCCTTCAGGCAATATGCAGAGGACATCCTGAGCGGGAGCTATGTTATACCTCGGTTCTGGTTGCGGCAGTCCCTCGATCGAGTAACGGCCGGCAAGATCCTCATAAGGTGCTAGGGTGAATCTTCCGCACATGATATCGATGAAAACAATGGTATTCCCCTTTAAAATAATCGTTCGTCGCTAGTGACTGACGTTGAATACCATTGCAGAACGGTTGGACAAGCGTTTCACGGTGAGCGAGAGGGGCTCTTCGTTGAGGAAGGAGGTCTTAGGGGGCGCTGTCACGTTCATGACCATGGCTTACATAGTGGTTGTGAACCCTACCATACTCCAAGATGCGGGGATGCCTTTCGGCCCCGCCATGGTAGCCACGATACTGACGGCCATGTTCGGCTGCCTGTTGATGGGTGTCCTCGCGAACCGCCCGTATGCGATCGCCCCCTATATGGGGCAGAACGCCTTCGTCGCCTACACCGTTACCGGTACTATGGGCTACTCCTGGGAGACCGCCATTTTCACCATATTCATATCCGGCGTGTTGCTCCTTCTTCTAACCCTGTCCGGAGGGCGGAAGGCACTGGGCGATGCCGTGCCTATGACCCTCAAGATAAGTTTCTCCGTCGGTATCGGTCTTTTCATAGCATTCGTGGGGGCGGTGTCTTCCGGCATAATCGTTAGCGGGACCGAGACTCCGTTGGCTATCGGAGACTTGACCCAGACCGGGACCATGCTGGCCATATTTTGCCTACTGACCATAGGCGCAATGACTGTGCGTGGTTTCAAGGGTTCGATCCTGGTCGGAATGTTGCTATGCACTGCTATCGGACTTTTGATAGGTGTCGTCGATGCCCCGTCGTCTCTGATATCCAGTCCGCCTCCGCTCTCGCCAGTCTTCCTGCAATGGGAGGTGTCATTGACCTTCGGCATCCTGTCCGTCCTCATGACGGTCTTCATCCTAGATGTGGTGGACACTATGGGCACCCTCGTTGCCCTCGGCAGTGATACTGGTCAGCTTGATGAGGAGGGGAGGCTGGTGGACATCCAGAAACCTTTCACCGCAGATTCACTGACGATAATGTTCGCAGGGGTGGTCGGGACGACCTCCAGCGGTGTTTTCGTTGAATCTGCTTCCGGGATAAAGAGCGGGGCCCGTACTGGCATCTCCTCCATAGTGGTCGGCCTACTGTTCGGGGCCTCCCTTCTATTCACCCCTGTCGTTACGATGATACCTCCCGAAGTGACTGGGCCGGCGATGATGGTCATCGGCATGATGATGTTCTCTGCCACGAGGAAGATAGATTTTCATGAGCCCACCGATTTCTTCCCTGCCGTCGTCACCGTGTGTCTGATGGTGTTCACCTACAACATAGGTATCGGAATCTGTGCCGGTTTCATCGTTTACGTGATAGGGAAGTTGTTCAGTGGCAAGAGGGAAGAGGTCACACCACTCATGTGGGTACTCATGGTGATGAGTGTGATGTTCTTCATATTCTACCCCTATTGAAAACGGATTTCATCAGTACAATCGCTTTCGCAATGACATGCTCTGAAAGCATGTGATGGCGTTCAGAACTAGTCCGCAACTGCTGATTGGGCTCTATCGAGATGGGCACTAACACCATAGACTAGAGACCCCGGTTTTCTCTCCCTAGGGCTGATCCATGTTTCCATGTGCTTACACGTTAGCTAGGGAAATGAGGTTTCAAATAATACTGAAAATTAACAAACACCAAGATTTTTAGTCGTATCAGAAGGGGAGAAATCAAAAAAGAAAACCTTCTTGACCACGGAACCAAGCCTTGGTGTGGTCACCCTCCCGCAACAGGAGCATCGGCTCCACGAAGCCGATCCATTCCTCGCCTCTGAAGCACATGCCCAATGCGTGTCCGGCCAGTGACGCCACGAAGAAGTCGTGGGTGACGACCAGGGTTAGCTCTCCCCATCTGTGGGAATGAAGGTCGTTGACCAGTGGTTTCAAACCGGAGACTATGTCTTTGAAACCAGGCAGTACGTCCCCATCGAGAAGACCGTTGCATATGTCCCTCATATGCATCAATCGGAATGTTATCTCAGCGGCTTCCTCGTCATCAATGAATGGATCTATGTTACCAAGTAGCCTGACCGTTTGGATGTCCATGTCCTTACCATAACCTTGGAGTATCAGTTCCGCCGTCTCTTCACAACGACGTACCGGGCTTGCCATGCAGGATGTTATGTTGAATCCGTTCTCCGCTAGCCATGAACCGAGGGTCTTGCTGCATTCCTTGCCCTCATCGGTCAACATCGCCAACTCATGCTTGAGTGTGTCGGTGATGGGATGGCGGTGGGCGTGCCTGAGGATGATCATCGCCTCCCCCTCATGCTCCATTAAACGACTTATCGCCGCAGAGTACCAGTTCTTAACGGTCATGTACTTACTCCTTGCGGGTACCGCAACCGGGACAATACCACTGCGATTTGTACATCCTCATCGGGGATTCGCATCCAGGGCAGAGCGGGTCGGTCCTTGTCTCTGCACCCTTCTTCTCCTTGCTCCATAGGTCATCCGAGCACCAATCGATCAGAGAGCTGAGGGCCTGGTGCTCGTAGCGGAGGTCTTCGGAATAACGGCCCATGTTCGCCTCCTCAAGATAATGGCGTGCCGCAATGGCCTTTAGAGCCTTGTGTATGTTGGACCTCATCCTGCCTTCTATCGTTCTGCTAGGGTGCACATTATTCCTGTAGCGGACGTCGAGATAATCGAACGCCTTGTCCAGGAATGCGTTGTATGAGTCGGCGTCGGGTTCTATGGGAAGCGACATTATCCCATCTCTGACATCCTCGAGTTCAGGATTGCGTGTGATAATCCCGTCCAGTATGGTCCGGATCATCTCACGGCGCTCGGAATCCACCTCGGCCATTATACGTCTCAGTTCTGCCAGGTCTTCCTTGGCCGCCACCGGTACCATGGCTTTTGCGGCCTGTTTGAATTCCTCCCCATAACCTATCCTGAGCTCTTCAATGAGTTCGTCTATAAGCTTTCGACGTGATTCGAATCCACTGAGATAACCGACACAGGCGGCGGCGACGGTATCCACGTCAGCACGGCGCATCGATGCTATCTTCTCCACGTGGGAGGGGTCTCCTATCGTTGTCAGAAGCACGATCACCTCGACCCTGACCCGGGAAGAACCATGATCGAGATGTCGCGCGATAATGTCTGTGAACTCGGGGCTGTGGTTCCATTGCAACCATTTATCATCCGCTATGGCGCCTGCCTTGCCCGTCTGGGCGGAATCGACGGCATCCAGGAACCTGCCTAGATAATCCATCCTGGTCACGGTGGGGCTCATCGTCCTGACATATTACATCTTGTTAATTATCGTTACTGCCATACGCCGTGTGTTGATTGGACACGATAGATATATGACCACGATGATTGATTTCCGGGAGTGAACATTTTCGACAAGGACCTCGAGATCTACGTCCTTGACACCGAGACCACCGGACTCGACGGCTTCCCGACGGACCACATCGTGGATGTGGCAGTCTGCCGTGTCCGCCCTTACCGTGACACTGTGGAACCGGTACTCTCGACCGTTGTGGGCCATGATATCAGCACTTGGTCTCAGAATCAGAGGGAGGCATGGATATTCCAGAACACGGACCTTACCCTGGAACAGGTGGCCAAGGCGACGCCGGCCCCCTTTGTGACCGCTGAACTACGCTCCATGCTGGAAAACAGGATGACGACCAGTTTCAACGTCGGCTTCGATTTCGACAAGTTCCTTTTCCACGAGCCCTGGAGATTGCGTGAGGCTGTCCACCTGACGCCCTGCATCATGTTGCGTGCGATGCCCGTATGCAAGCTCCCCGGCACCTATGACGTCTATAAGTGGCCCAAACTACAGCAGGCCTATGACATGCTGGTGGACGGTGACCCCGCGGATATCGGTGAGGAACAGAAGCACCGCGCGATGGAGGATGCAGTCATGGCCTCCCACGTCCTTTTGGAACTCATCAGACGCGGCGTCTACTGACCACGCATCTTCATGAAACGCTCATGGATGAAGGGACTGTTCTTGTCGAGTCGGTAAATCACAGCTTCAGAGAATCGACTGAACATATTCTCCCTCAGGACTTTGCGGGTGCATAGGAACCACAACGACACCATGCCGGTTATGAAGAACATATCCATGAAACGCAACGGAGTGAGATTGGCGAGATACATGATCTCCTCGACCATGAAAACCGAGCCCACGAGCGCATAGAGCAGTATGACGAGGATGAAGGGCCGGATGTCCTTGTGGATGGAACCGTCGACGGAGAACCACTTGTTCAACGGCGCAACGAAGAGCACCAGGGTTATACCCGCCAACGTGACGAAGTACGTCAGTGCCATACGGGCCGCTAGTTCCGCCGTCTGCTCCAACTCCGTCGGCGCCGTGGAACCGCGATATTCCAGGTTCCAGGAACCGGCGAGCTGTTCGGGAGTGAATGCGATGTGCATGACGTTGCCTATCACACCCAAGTAGTAGATGGAGTAGACCATACAGGCGAAGATCGCGATGGTTATGGATGCCGGCATGGCGAAGCGGAGGACTATCGGCAAGATGTCCCCTTTGTGTTCCCGGGGCCGGGCCCAGATGGTCATGAGGAAAGCCGGTATGGACAATGACACAAGGGCATAGAAGGCGTTGTTCTGAGGCAACACCGGTAGGGTCTGGAAGAAAATCAGGGTGAACAGAATTATGAAGGCCACCACGAAGTTCCGGGCCAGGTATATGCGCAGGATGCTGCGCATCCCGGTCGTTATACGCCTACCCTCCAACAAAGCGTTGGGCAGGGCGGAGAACTTGTCATCCAACAGGACCATGTCCGCCACTCCGCGGGCGGCGCCCGATCCGCTCTGCAGGGCCACACCGACATTGGCGGCTTTTAGGGAACGGACATCGTTCACACCATCGCCTATCATCGCCACATATCTTCCCTGCGACTTGAGGGATTCGACGATGCGCTCCTTATGGTCTGGACGCATACGGCCGAAGATGTTGGTCTCTGCGGCAACCCGGTCCAGCTCGGCAGGGTCGAGTTCATCCAGTTCATCCCCGGAGATCTTGTTCCTTGAGCCGGGTATGCCGGCGAGACTGAAGAGTGCATCCACGGTGACCGGATCGTCACCGGATATCACCTTGATGTCCATGTTGTTGTCCAGGAACGCCTGTATCGTCTCAGCGCAGTCCGCCCGTATCTCATCACGTACGGAGATCAAAGCCAGAGGTTTCAATCTGGGCACGATCTCGTTGTCCCCGTCCCAGAGTTCGGTGTCAGGGGCGCCGGTGAGTATCATCACACGGAGGCCCTGTTCCGCCAGTTCCGTGACCTGTTCGCCTATGTCCTCAGTCCAATCAGTATGCTTTTTGAGTGCATCATAGGCTCCGAAGAAAAGGACGCGGCTCTCCTCACCGTCCCGATAACGCACGGCGCTGTATTTCCTCCCGGAGGTGAAGGGTATCTCCTCTATGAGCCAACCTCTCCCCCCTGGCATCTTCTGTGAGATCGACCTGATGGTCCGGTTCTTGGAACCGGTGAGGGCGGCGAAGCTCGACAGGGCGTTGGACGGATCCTCGTCACCCAGCGGCCTTACCTCCTCAAGGATGAGGTTGTTGGTGGTTATGGTCCCGGTCTTGTCCATGCACACGGTGTTGACATGGCTCATGGACTCCACGGCGTTCGCCCTCTGCATCAGGGCCCCGGAACCGGCCATACGCACGGCGCCCAGCCCGTAGGCAATGATGATCAACAGGAAAAGGGCTATGGGGATGATGTCCAGGGTGATGACGATCATCTGGGTCGTCATCTCGAGTTTGATGCCGAACACTATGGCGGCGATGAGTATGAATGTGGAATATATCACCGCAATGGCGATCAACAGTGACATCACCCTGCTGGTCTGGTATTGGAGCGGGGTAGATTTGCGATCGAACTTCTTCGCTTCGGAGAGCAGGCGGTTGACATAGGTGTCTTCCGCGACCGCATTGACGCGGAAACAACCTGAGCCGGCTATGCAATAGGAGCCGGAAAAGACCGTGTCGCCCCTCTTCTTACGGCGGGGACTGGATTCCCCCGTGATAAGGGATTCGTCCATCTCGAGTCCCTGGCTGGTGAGCACGGCGCCATCCACCAGGGCCTGGTCCCCCACTGAGAGGATCACGATATCGTCCATGACTATCCCGTCGGGAGGTATGGTCATCTGCTGCCCGTTGCGGTAAACGGTGGCTTCGGGCCGGTGGAGCAACGCGATCTTATCCAGACGCCTCTTGGCCCTGACCTCCTGAGTTGTCCCGACGATAACGTTGAAGAATATGATGCCGGTGGCGGCTAGAGCCTCCAACTCATTACCCAAGGAGAGGAGGATACCACCTAGTGAGAACAGTATGAGGTTGAAGAGGTTGAAGAAGTTCGTCTTGACGATCTCCTTGTAAGTCCTGCTTACCTTCACCTCGTAAGTGTTGCGCAGACCTTTGTCAGTGCGTTCCTGCACCTCTTCGGCAGTCAGGCCCGCGGGAATATTCTCCACCATCGTATCAGTATAATAATCAGCTTATTCAAGAACCTATCGTGGATGATTCATTCAATCTGTCTTCTACGATATGCTTGATTTCCTGCAACGATAGGGGTTCGAAGCTCCGCATGGTGCCCAATTCCAGGAAATGTACGAAACATTTAACGTCCTTTTGCAAGGCGGCGGCAGCGTGGGCATATACGGAGAGTTGGATGCGGTACTCGGACAGATTCCTCTCGCTCATATCAGTCTTCCAATCGTGGATCTCCACGCGATCATCACGTTCCACCATCAGATCTATCCTCCCTTCCAGTGAGACCTCGCCCATGGGCAGGAGACAGTCCATCTCCGTGGTGACGCGTGCTCCCTGCGAAGACTCCAGCACTTTCTTTACAGCCTCCAGACCCGGATACGGACTCCAAGGTTCCATCCCGTGGACCAGACGTTCAGCGTCGGCATGCACCATTGAACCGTGTTCAGTGCCCTTCCCTCCTCCTTCGAGCACGGGGCGCAGTATGCTGTGCACTCCGATGCTGCGACGGACGACCTCGGCCGGTTCGAGGGTCGGGCGTTGCACCAGTTTCTTGACCTCGGTGTCCAGTAAGGAATCGGGGGCGGTGAACTCGACCTCATGCACATTGTGGTCGCTCATGCCGGACATGAATGGCGACGGGTCATGGCAGGTGAATACCAGATGCTGCATCGACCTTGACACGGCGACGTAGAGCAACCTCCTCTCCTCGTCGTATTCCTTCTGCGACAGGGCGGTTACCAAAGCCGTCCTCCAATCACGGTACCTCTCCAGCATGCCGTCCTCGTCCACTAGCTCATAGGCGGCCCTCAGGCCGTAGAGGCGGTCGAAGCGCAGTGTCCCGCCTTCTCCCTTTTTCGATGGCATGTCATTGGAGTTCAGGCCGGCCACGATCACCACCGGATACTCCAGGCCCTTGGCGCCATGCATGGTGTGCAGATGGACAGAATCGCGGCTGGATATCATGTCGGCCGGATAGCTGTCCCCTTTACGGATGTTCTCCTCTATGAGAGCTATCATCTCCGCTGTGCCTGTGAGGCTGCCCTCGTGCAGACCCGAGACCTGAGAGATGATGGCCTGTGAGATGTCGTTGTCTATCGCGTAGCGTTGGAAGATGGCAGTCATGAGCTGATTCGGCGTGCGTTGCTTCCTCAGCAGGGAATCCCTCTGCGTCCTTATATCCTCAGGCAGGGGTGCCTGCCCTTCCTTCACAGCTGCGATGGAATCGTGGGGATGGCCCTCGTAATCCATTATAGCGGCTATGGCCCGTTGGTCCTCGGCATCGGATATCATCCGCAACCAGGCCAGCACGATCTTCCCCTCCCTGCTGAGGAATATCTCCATATCCCCATCCATGAGCAGGGGCATACCCAGCTCCCTGGCCCGACGCTCCAGCATGTGCAACAGGTTCCTCTTACGACTGAGGACGGCGATGTCGCCGTACCCGATGGGCCTTCTACTCCAACCACTACCATCCCATTCCGTGACGCTGAGGCCTTCCGATACCATCTTCTGAGCCTCATGGAGGATGAGGTCGACCTCGTCCTTCTGACCGTCGGTCTTCAGGAACCGGACCCTGCAGTCCTCGTCCTCCAGCAGTGTTTTGGCGGAATTCAGACTGACGAGTTTCGATCGTATATAGGTTGGATCGAGCTCCTCCTCCTTGGTGGCATTCAAGAACAGCGTCTTCTCGGATAGGTGTATGACCCTGTTCGCACTGCGGTAATTGGTCTTCAGGCTCTGATGACGGGGCGTTTGCAATGGTACCTTGCACCGCCCACCCAATTCTTCAGACAATTCCTCGATCCTGGTGTCGAACTCCAGAAGGTTCTCGATATCAGCGTAACGGAAGCCGTATATGCCCTGTTTCCAGTCCCCGACCACGCAGAGGTTGGGTTCCTTCAGGATGAGGAGCGATATCAGGAACTGCAGCTCGTTGGTGTCCTGGAACTCATCGATCATCACGTAGCGGTAACTCTCGGCCTCCCTCACGGACCGGTCATTGTACAGGGACAGGAAGGCGAAGAAGGCCACCATCTGGAAGGTCAGCCTGTTCTCACTGATGCTCCGCCTCAGATATTCCAGGAAGACGTGGTGTATGAATCGGAAGAGGCCGTTCCTGTCATGTCCTATGGCCTCCTTGATGATGGAACCGTCGACGACCGGGCCCTCCCAGGCGTCCACGGTTCCCGGGCGGTGGTCTTTGTTGGCCCTCAGTTTGGAGAAGAGCCCTCCCTTCCCCTCGCGATTGAGGTCCTCGGACTTCTCCGCCATAGCTGCGAGGTCGCCCTCGAGGATCGATTTACCGTTACGGAACCAGCCCCCGACGGTGGGGCAGGTGCCCAATGTGAGGAGACGGGATATGACGGACCTCAACTCATCGCCTTTGTCCCAAAGGAGGAGGGCGGTGTCGCCGTGCTTTGACCCATGCCGGTCGAGGAAACGGTCGTAGAACTCCTGAAAATAACGGCGGTTCATGGCCTCGTTCTCAATGAGCCTCACCTGCCTGGACAATCTCTCCTCGATACCCAGATACCGATGTATGGACGATGTGTCCCGCATCAGGACGCTGGAGCAGAAGGAATCGAAGGTGGATGCCCTGACAGTATTGACGTCCACATCCTTCATGCCGCGACGGTACAGTTCGTTCACAACCCTCTCCTTCATCTCATCAGCGGCGTTATGGGTGAAGGTGAGGAGGAGGACCTCCTGCGGGTCCACGTCCTTCTTGGTGATTATGTTGATGTAACGGTTCATGATGGTGAATGTCTTTCCGGTTCCCGGCCCGGCATCCACCACCACGATCCCCTCGGTGGTCTCTGCGATCCCTCGTTGCTCATCGTTCATGCCGTCACAGTTCATTCCAAGGCCTCCGTGCAGATGTCAAGGAACTCACACTTCGAGCAGTAACCCTCTTTGCGTGGCAATGCTGGGAAACCGTCCCTCTTGCAATCCCTGATTTGGTTATGGCATTCCATTGTCTTCTCCAAGAACCGTTCCATGGTCTCAGTGGTGATGAGTACGGTGTCCTTGGTGTACGGCACCTCCTCCCTCATCTTCTCCAAGGCCCGGGTGAAGACCTTTTTCCCCACCGCCCGCTTCCGACTCCTGCCCTTCAAGAACTGCATGAAACCCTCCAGGGCCTCCATGTCACCCTCCGGCGGGAGTTCCCATGCCCTTATCGATACCAAGTGGTCACAGAAATCCTTCTCACCCACCTCCTCCAAAAAGGGGGCGAAGTCCTTCGGCCCTTGTCGTAAAAGACGGATGATCCACGGATCGTCCCCCTTCAGGATGTCCGCACGTCCGGTGCCGGTGTAGGTGACCTTGATGACATGCCGGGAGGGGTCGTACCCCTCCTTGTCAGCAGGTACAGGCTTCAGATGATTGTAATGCAGGGATATCTCCCTCCTCCTCTCACCCAATGAACGTAACAAGGCCATATAGGCCAAGGGCTGGGTGTCGGGATCGCCTTCACCCCATATCGAGGTGATGTTCTTCGCTCTGGCACTGGTGTTCACCGGGGCGCCTGATTTATGGTCCACCGCCAGTGAGTCATTGACCATGAGGTCTACCAGACCTCTCAGCAAAATACTGCGGTCCTCGAGGAATATCTCCGTGTTCCCTATGCGCGGCTCCTCGCCGAGGGCGGAGAAAAGTGGGTTGCCCCTGCCCGACTTCTCCGGCATCTCCTCGATCGTATAACGGGAGGCGAATTCGGCGGCATTCCTCATAAGCCCTCGGAGTGCGGTCCTTTCGAATCTATCACGACCTTTGTGGCTCAATGAAACATAATCACTCTGCAGTATCTCCAGGCATCTGTCCATACCCTCCTCGGATGCATATGATGGGTGATGTGCTAGCAGTTCAGCGTAACGATGCACAAGGGTACCACGGAATGCGGGGCCGGAGTCCGGGGATTCGCACAAACGACTGAAATGATACTTACGCGGACACTTCAAGAACTGGTTCAATGCCGATGGGGAGTGGGCCACAGGCATTTTCGGTTCCTCTGCTGTCTTGGATGCGAACTCCAATGACACCGGGTCCGGGAGCCAACATCCGTTGGCGAAACCACCCTCTCCGGTCAGATCATCGAAATCACGCACCGGCCTGTCAAGGGCTCGGTTGAAGTAAACACAAGGCAGGACCTTACGTCCTTTGGCGACCCTCGAGGTCATATAGAGCCTCTGCTCCCCTTGCTGCAACAGGACCTCGAAGCGGGACTGGTCCTTCTCCAGTTCCGCCTCGGAATCTATATGTTTACGTCTTTGGATGCGACGGGACCACTCGTTCCCAAGTCCGAGATGGAACACGATAGGACGATCCACATAGGCCGATGAACGGCAGTCCACGAGGACGACCCCTTCCTTCTCGTCATCATCCCTCAGGATCTCCTCGCTCAATTGGTCCACGCCGTAGCGTAGATCCTCAAGCGTATCGGCACGAAGAGGCGCCTTTGCAAGTCCCAGCTCCCGTAGAAGCCTCATCGTCATCGTCAACTCATCGTCCTTGAGCAATGAGGTGCTGGCCTGGGAAAGGTTCATTGTGGATATCGATTCCATACGTCCCTTGAGGGACATGAGCGCCGAATCCTTTGATTCCGTAGCGTGTATGGTGAAAAGCCTACCGTCATTCCTGATGTTGAATGCTATGGTGGCAGGGTCGATGTCCTTGAGGTCCACCGAACGTACCAACCTCTTGATGTCCCCCATCCTCGCTGTCGATAGACCAAGACAGAGTTCCAGGAACCGCAGCATGTCTCGTATCCCGGGCAGGTCCCTCATGGACCGCGCGGTCTGGAAGGGCAAACCTTTAGCATAAAGGGAAGTGCGGATAGAGTCAGCCATCGAGCCGTCGGTGTCCATGACGATGGCTGTAGCGTTCATATTGGTCTTGTCTATGAGGTCCGCGACATGTCTGCCTATCAACCGTTCGTTGCCCATGTCTGCGATACTCGGTATGGTGAATGAACCCTCCTCCCAAGGACTGACCTCGGTTAAGGAATCCGGAGGAGGTAACACATGTTTGTCGAGTTCGTCGAAGAGATCCAATGCCACGACGCCGACATCAATGCCTTCGAAGAAATCAAGAGGGAATCTCTCCATGGCCCTTTCAACGGTCGGCAGTCGGGATAGGTTCTTCCAAACCAACTCGGAATCCCTCCCCTCCAGGTGTCTCTCCACCTGAGCAGTGTGCCTCCTTACCTCCCTCAGATTCTCGACCTCGCCGTGGACATAACGTAATTCGAGACCGGTGGATTCCGCTATCTGGGTTATTATCCTGGCATCGGACCATGCCTCCTCACCGATTACACTGAGGGCCATCCTCTTGGCCAATTGCCTCGGTGTGACAGAGAACCTGCCCACCATGGGACGGTCGGCAATCCGGTTCAACGCCGTGGCCAAGGGCGCTTGGTTTGTCATCGCCATATCGAAGTCTTTTAGGAGACCGTACAGGTCGTTGATGGAACGTGCCTTCCTCATCGTAACTCTTCCCAGATGGCCTTGAGCCTCAGCGGAGGAAAACCGCACAGACAACGGCCCTGATCATTGGTCAAAGCTGAATGGGGACAAAATTGTTTCCCTGTGACGGATGAAAAAATATTTAAGCAAGGGTGTGGACTTGAAGATGATGTTGGATAACATACACGTACTGGCCGTATCGAAGACCGGCGACATGGGTTTTCCGATGGACAAGGTGGTAGAGGTAGCAGTCTTCAAGGTAGATCTGTCGGCCAACATGATGGAGTCGGTATACGACAAGGTCGTCAGACAGGACACCTCCACATTTTCCGAGGAAGTCAAGACCCATGTCCAGGATGTCTACGGTGTCAGCGTTGATGACATCGAGATGGGCAGGGACGAGGAGGACGTGGCCACCGACCTTCAGGAATTGCTGCGGGACAAGGTCGTCACTGCTTTTGATGTCAAGGCCGACTTCATGGGACATCTCAAGAACGAACCCTATGCGTTGGCAAGGAAGGTGGAGGTCAGCTCATCGATCTCGTCTAGGTCCTCATTCGTATTCAGGCCGTCGCAACAGTCAAAGGGGCCTGAGGGCCTGAGGGTCAGCTACAAGGCGATCTTACCGGATGACCCGGCCGCGGCTGGTGATGCCGTCGGTGCCTACGAGGACGCGGCCAGGGCATCAGCGATCCTTCTCGAACTGCATCAACGGGGACTCTACTGAACCTGCGAACATATTTATATGTTCAAGAATGGAATTACTTCCATGGTGGAGACAGAGTTCCGTGTTTCCCGGATTGTGGCTATAAAAATCCTGAGTCTGTTCATGGGTTCACTTTTAGTCCTCACCGGCATATTGCATCAGTTTAACCCCGGTTTCCTTAACTTGGACGACAGCACCGGATTGGGTTTCCTGGCCGTACTGCTGCCCATGCTACTGGGTCTGCTCATGATATTGTATGGGGTCGGTATTTGGATGGGATTCATCAAGGGCTTACCCCAGATGTTCTACGTAGGGATAGCACTCTATGCCCTCATGGCCGTGCTGGGTCTGTTGGCGTTTTATGAAGGTCTCATCCTGACTGTCATCGGCGCGTTCGTGGTGTTCGGATTCCTCAACTGCAACCAGCTCAAGAGTTATTTCGGTGTGATCTCTTAGGCCTGGGTACCTATATTATAATATATTTATATACCCACTAAACGTTTGTATACCATGGCGAAAAGACCCGTTCTAATCAGCATCATAGGTGCGTTGTATCTGTTGATGGGGTTGTTGATGGTTGCTGGAGGGATCGGAGTAGCGTTCCTGGACTTCTCGGTTCTGGATCCGGACATGGCAGGCATGGGCACCGTGTTAGGAGGAGGAGTACTGGTATTCGGGGTCATACTCATTATCATAGCATTCGGTTTCCTCAAGGGATGGTCGGTGATGTGGTATCTGGGCGTGATATTCTCCGCACTCGGTGCCATTGGTTCATTGTTCGCCCTGCCTGAAGCCCTCTTCATGCTGGTGATCAATGCCGTCATCCTCTACTACCTGTTCCGCCCTCAGGTGAAGAGGTTCTTCAAGGTCTAGCGGTTATTCCTTTTTTCCGTAACCGCTCAGAAACCTTTTTCTCCCTTACCGTCCAATCATTACCGTGGACGAAAGGCCGATATTGGTCAATTTGGTGGGAACGCTACTCCTCGTCATAGGATTCCTGAGCATCCTAGAGGGTTACATGACCATCCAGAATGAGAGTACAATGCTCGGTATGGATCCGTACTCCCTCAGTATTTTCAGTCTCCTTGTGGGTCTGGCACTCATGGTGTGCGGCATCGCATCCTTCTACGGCAACATCATTTTTTATTATCTCACTCTGGCCGTCTGCTTCGTGGCCCTGATCAATTCGGTCCTGACGGTGCCCGAGGGACTGGTACGGTTCATATTGATCCTTATCGTGATCAGTTATCTGGCCAGACCACAGGTCAAAGAGCATTTCGGCATCAATGGCCAAGGTTCAGCGAAACCTCATTCCCGATGACCATTCTATGGCACCCATGTTAGCGAGCATCCATATCTCCAGGGCCTGAATCGCAAATGCCGCCAGCCATATTATGGAGAACATGACGAGACATATGATCGTCACTATCAGGAACCAACCGTATGCCAATGCCACCAGTATCGAGGTCAGCAATATGCCGGTCAGCATCAGGTACAGGCCGCGTTCAGTGAGGCCCATGTAGATGTGACCGAGGCCCCATAGGCCGATCACTCCCGGGAAAATGGCCAGGAGTAAGCCTATCCTCGGATCCCTTGCGGACGCCTCCTTCTTGGCAGCGGGCGGAACACGGGGCATCTCGCGGTAACATTTCGGACAGGTTATCGAGTTCTCCGGCACCTGGGAGCCACAACGGCGACATCTCTTGCTCATCACATCACCCTCTGACGATCATCTTTTCTTATCGGGGTCCAATCTGACCGCCAATCCCTGGAAGGTCGCCACGTGCCTATCGTTGTCGTGTATAAGTACCTCGTACAGAGAGTGGTTGCGGGTGGAGTTTATGAGTCTGGAGCTCGCCCTGATCCTGTCCCCCAACGCAGGTCTGTGGTAGGATATGTTGCAACTGAGGGCGACCCATACATCGCTGCCCAGGTTTGAGGATAATGCGAAAGCCTCGTCGGCAAGGGTGAAAATGGCCCCTCCATGACCCGTCCCTATACTGTTCCTCCTCCCTGGGAGGGGCATGGAGACCACTGCGCTTTCCAAGGAGAGGCTCTCCAACTCTATCCCCGTGGTTATAACGAACTCACTTGACATGAGCTTCCTGGCCCTTGCACGGCTGTTTTCGGGGAGTTCAGGATGGAAACACTCCTCGTTCATATTGCATGCCATGTATTATCCCCATATAAAAGTTTGAATGGAAGGATTTAACATTCCGCAAACCCTTTGACCGAAGAGATGGATACAACACTGGTCAGGGGAAGGGCCGTGAGCGAACCGGTGAGCGTCACCGATTTAAACTCCATCGCCCGCCGGCTTCTGGTGAACTGCGATTCACTCAAGGACGTGTGGGTACAAGGAGAGATATCCAATCTTGTGAGGGCATCCTCCGGCCATTATTATTTCACCATGAAGGATGGCGGCAGTGAGTTGCGCTGCACATTGTTCCGAGGTGTCGCCCAAAGACTGAAAGACCCTCCACAGGACAAGGAGGAGGTGGTGGCCAGAGGCTCCGCCGATCTTTACATGGCCCGAGGTACGTATCAGTTCAACATATCCGACCTGCGGCCCGTGGGGGTTGGCGACCTCCATGCTCGGTTCGAGGAGTTGAAGAAAAGGTTGATGGACGAGGGGCTTTTCGATGAGAGCCGCAAAAAGCCGCTGCCGCGATACCCGGACACCATAGGCGTCGTCACCTCGGCGACCGGTTCCGTCATAAGGGACATAATCAACGTGGCATCGAGACGCTATCCCTGCCGCATCATCCTCGCCCCGGCACAGGTCCAGGGAGCGGGGTCCTCTGATTCCATAGTAAGGGCGATGTCCCTCCTTGTCAGGTACGGTGTGGACATCATGATCGTGGGCCGAGGCGGTGGGTCCCTTGAGGATCTGTGGCCGTTCAATGAAGAGGCTGTGGCCCGAGCCATCCACTCCTGTCCGGTGCCAGTAATCTCTGCGGTGGGGCATGAGACCGACTATTCCATATCCGACTTCGTTGCCGACAGGCGTGCTGAGACCCCTTCAGCGGCCGCAGAGATGGCGTTGCCCGACCTTGGGCTTGAGAAAAGACATCTCCTGCAATTGGTCTCCAAGGGCGACAGGGCATTGATGCGTTCATCTGAGACGGCCCATAGGGGCTTCTCGGCATTGGACCGCATGTTGTCCCCGAGGCGCGCCAAGGAACGACTGCAACAGCTCATGCAGAGAGTCGACGACCTGGACGAGGATATGGTACGCAACGTCAACATGAGGTGCGAAAGGCTATCATCCCGTATCGAGGGTTTGAGATACCGTCTTTCACCCGTCCATGGTCAGATGCTGATATCCGCGGCAAGGAGGGATGTGGACGATGCGGCAAGACGTTCTGACGCCCTTATGCAAGGGAGATTGGATTCGGGTTCACGACGACTGCAGAACCTCGAGGGGTCCATGAATGCACTCGACCCGCTGAGAGTCCTCGACCGAGGATACTGCATCGTCATCGGCCCTGAAGGGAGGCCGATAACAAGCATAGATGATGTCTATGTGACTGACGATGTCAGGATGAGGCTGCAGGATGGTCACCTGCTGGCAGAGGTCAAAAAAAGGGAGACATTGTGATGGATGAGGAGAAGAAACAGATAGCGTTCGAGGAGGCCATGGCAGAGCTCGAATCACTGGTGCAGAAATTGGACGAGGGCGATCTCGGACTGGAGGAGAGTCTCGAAGTCTATGAGAGGGCTGTTGAGCTCAGGGACATGTGCCGGAAACGTCTGGAGGAGTACGACCGGCGGGTCAGCAAACTTATGGAGAAGGACGAGGAACTCGAGATAGAGGATTTCGACTGATCAACGCCAAAGGTCGAGGCCATTGTCCTCTCCCCATTCCTTTATGGCGGCATAGAGATCGGTGTCATGGAAATCCTCCCGGGAGTAGGAGAGCCTCAGGGTCCCGGACAGCATACCCTGATTCATCGATCGCGAATTGTACAACCCTATCGACTCCCGCAGCGCGAGCAGGAGGATACTGACCATATCATGCCCCCTGCATATCACCCAGGGGTCGTAACTCTTCTTCAATTCAGCCTCCAGGTCCTGCATGACCGTCCTCTTGGCTGCATTGCTATGGTCAGAGGATGAGAATATATGGTCGATCATTCTCTTATTATCGGTGGATAACTTGGCGGGATCCACGAAGCTGCGATGGTTTATATCCCTGAAAGAGAGGTTGTAACTGTTCTTCAAGGATAGGAACATGAGCATACCCAGCGGCAACGACGAATTCACTATCGCCTCCTTGACGGTATCGCCAGTCCTCTGTCGGAACCTGGCCATCTCATCACGGTCCCCATACTCCCAGAGTACCGAGTCCAGTGCGGAAGACCTCATCAGTGCCGTCTCCAGGTCGTGGCAGTCGGTGACGAATAGGTGTTCATCGAAGCTCTTGCCTAAAAGAAGGTCGTAATCCTGGTCGACGATGCCGGATGTCAAGCGGTCACCACGGTTCTCGGCCATCTCCTTGACGGTTATCCTCACATTGTCCTTGGAATGGGCGATGACCACCTGGCATTCCGGAGGGTTGGTGAATTTACCGTACAGACGTGAATCTGTGACTCCTTCGACCACCAGGAAGGCACCGCGGTACTTGGATCGCCTCATCGACATCTCGTTGGCGACATCATAGGGCTGTATATGCCGTCTCAATTCATACCACCAATTCCGCAGTGAGGTCCCATCTGTCATGGACGACCTGAGGGGAATGTGTGGCCAGGATCACCTGCAGATCCCTTGTCCTCCCTATGCTCAGGAACAGAGAGGCTATGCACTGTTGCCAGGTTATATGCAGGGAGATCTCCGGTTCATCGATTATCACGACCCCTCCTGGAGTGGCCTCGAAAATCATGACGTACATTAGCAGTAGGAGCTGTTTCTCACCCGACGAAAGCATAGCCGGCTTGATGGCCTTCCCCTCTTCCAGTATGACATTGAACCCCTCGAGGCGATCCAGTCTGAGATTTTTACGGAAAAGCATGGGGTTTATTATGTCCAGTAGGGCCACGGCACTCTCCGCCAGAGGATATAGGGAATCAGACACCTTTGCCAGACGATACAGGTCTTCAAGCTGCGATTCGGACCACTGTGCGGGTTCGTTTTCAAGCAGTTCGTAGGCAGGACTGTTTGAAATCATCATGGGAAGGAGACCTGCATCCCCTACCATCGTCATCCTTGCCCTGACCTCATGCAGTTTCGAATGCGGGTCGGATGTGGAACCATCGTTGGGGGAGTCATCCTTGGAACCCTCCCACATCTTCTCGGCCGTGGTTATGGATTCTGAATATCTATCAGCGATTAGCTGTGAATATACGTCCAAGGCGGATACGTATCTTCCGTCGGATTCCTCGATGAACAGCCTCTGCGGCCCCAAGTAGTAAACTGAATGCAATGCGGTCACATCCTCCTTGGTCATGGGGATCATGTCGCCGGAGTCAAGGAGCATGACCTCCAAGCCCTCATCCTTCAGGAAGACCAGTTTCCTTCCCTCTTCGAAACCGAACTCCAGACGATGGAATGGAATGACCTCCAACTCCTCCCAATCCCCGTTGAAGGCCAGACACACCATCTTTACGAGTGTGCTCTTACCCAGACCGTTCGGTGAGTGCACGATGGTCAGCCCCTCCTCCTTCAGCTCTATAACGTGGTTGAACCTCGCGAACAGTCCATCGACCTTAATCCAGTTAAGTCTCATCTTATCCTCTGTTGTTTGCTTTTAGATTGATAAAAGGTTTATGCTGGAGGCGATGGGGACTACGGTTCTGATGAGGATAAGAACAAATACAAGAAAGTTCTCGAACCTACCCATGGAGGAGAACGACGACCGCTTCCGAAGGGTGGGTGCCCTCTTGGGGCAGAAGGATTTACAGGAGGCCTATGTGGAGGTCGAACGCATCGTCAACTCCTCACGTCGGGATCCTTTCACTCTGGTGAAGTGCGCCGCCTTGCTTCTGACCGTCGACAGGAAAGAGAGGAGTGACGAGGTCGCGTCAATGGCCATAGAGTCCGCCCCCGATGATGAAGCTGAAATCGTTCAGCTGGCGATTGCCATGAGAGGGTTGGGCAGACACAAGGATGCGATCTCATTGCTGGAAAGGGTCGATGACTCCTTCCCCGGCCTGGGTCTGGAACGGGCGAAGACCATGTTAGCATCCGGAGATGCCCGTTCCTGCCTCAGTATCCTGGAGGGTATCGAAGGGATCGATGCCGACATGGTCAGATGTGATGTCCTCTCTCGGCTCGGATCACATGAGGACGCGATAGGACTCGCACGAAGTATCAGGGACGTCCGAGGTTTGGACTATGAGACGGGCGTCCTTCTTTTGGGTGCCATGCTGAGGGCCGGTTCGGTCAGGGAGGCCAAAAGACTCGCCAGTTCCATGGTCAAGGACGGCAAGGATGCTGACAGCCTTGCCCTGAAATCATACGTCATGCGGATAAACGGACGAACGCCCGCAGCAATGAACTATGCCAACCAATCATTGCTCAGGGATTCCCGCCATATCGGCGCCCTCTGGAACCTCGCCCTCTGTCTTCTGGAGAAGGGCAGGAAGGATGAGGCCAAGTTACTGGCGGGAGCGATAAACGAATCCTCGCCGGCAAGCCCACGTGCCATGGAGATCCTAGACCTCTGTAACAGGTGAACTACTTTTTCAACTTCTTCGACCGATGGCTATGCCTCTGGAACTCCTTCCAGAAGGCAGGTGTCAGAAGCACGAAGACCGTTATCAGTTCCAGACGGCCCGCCCACATCGCGAATATCAAAGTTACCTTGGCGATAGGGTTCAACCAGGCATAATCTCCATACGGACCGAGGGCACCCATGCCCGGGCCATGGTTCGATATGCAGGCCGCCACAGCGGTGAACGATTCTGTGACCGGGACCCCTGTCGCCAATAGTATGAACGTCGCACCGATCAAAGTGGCAATGAAAAGGAGTACCATGGCGATGGTCACGGCCACGGCGTCCTCGCTGACCGACTTGCCATCCATCTTCATCGAAATGACCGCCCGGGGATGGATCTGCCTCAGCATCCCTTGATAGAGGTACTTGAGGGCCACAACGGCGCGGGAGGTCTTCAGACCTCCGGCGGTGGAACCGCTGCTGGCGCCCACCAGCATCAATATCAGGATAATCATCTGGATGAACACGGGCCAGGCGGTGTAATCATCCACTGCGAAACCGGTGGATGTGAACGCCGATATTATTTGGAATGTCGAATGCCGGAGTGTCTCCTCGCCCTCGTTGAGGAGGTGGAAACCGTCCATATGAAAATTGAGGGCCAAGAAAGTGAATGTTGCCAGGATGATGACAATCAGGAAGAACGTCCTGAACTCAGTGCTCTCCAGGTATGCCTTCGGTTCATGTTGGTACAAGGCACGGTAATGGAGGTAGAAGTTGGTAGCCCCCAGGAACATGAACAATATCACGATCCATTGTATGGTGGGGCTGAAGTTTGCAATACTGTCCGAATACGGTGAGAATCCTCCGGTGGACATGGTGGAGAACATAAGGGTCACAGCATCGTAGAGCGACTCGCCTGTCAGGAGTATAAGGATTATGAGACAACCGGAGAGGAGGAGGTAGATGTTGTGGAACTCCTTGGCGGCCTCTTGTATCCTGAATGTGAAATTGTGCACATCCATACCAGGGAACTCGTTCTTGAACAAGCTCCGACCACCGATACCCAACATAGGGAGGATCGTCACGAAGACCATGATGATACCAGCACCGCCCAACCACTGGGTGAAACTCCTCCACAACAGAAGACTTGCCGGCCAGCTCTCTATGTTAGTCATGATGGTGGCCCCGGTGGTTGTGAAACCGCTCATGCTCTCGAAGCAGGCATCCAGAAGGCCCATTCCGGCGATTACGTAAGGTATTGCACCGGCGAACATGGCGATTATCCAAGCTCCCGACACCAAGAATATCCCCTCCACCGGACGCAATGCCTGACCGGGGCTGAAGAAGATCACCAAAGGCAAGGCTATGACCAGGCAGATGATGAGGGGCACGATGAACATCGTGAGGTCCTCAGCATAGACATAGGCGGCGGCGAGAGGGACGAGCAGGGCTACCGCCAGATACAACAGGATGACACCTGTGAGATATGCAAGGCTGTTCTCGTAGACCGAGAATCCGGCCATCATCCCTTTGCCTTTTACCATTGTCACCGCCTCATGGCTCGACCGGTATCGGGACCAGGAAGAGCTTCTCTAGTTTCGATATCTTGGTGTTGTATGCGTAAAGCAGCACCTTGTCACCGACGTCCAATACCGTGTCCAGGCGCGGGAATCGGAGGACGTTGTCCTTCACCACAACGGCGATATGTGCACCATCGGGGAGTTTGACATCACCGAGGGGCACACCCACCATCTTGGAGCCGGCCACTATTTTGATGCTTACGAACTCCTCGCCCTGGGTGTGCATAAGTAAAACGGCCTGGGAATCCGGCACCATCCTTTTGATTATCTCGTTGGCCACCACCCGGTGGTACCCGATGGCGCTGGTTATGCCCGTCATCTCGAAGATCTCCTCGAAATCACGCATGGTGTAACGGGACACCACCTTGTCCACCCCCAGTTTCATACCTATCAGGCAGGATAGGAGGTTCTTCTCATCGCTGTTGGTGCAACAGAGCATCACATCGGACTTCCCCACATTCTCGTTCTTAAGGTTGCGGGGGTCGACGGCATTGGCGTTTATCACCAGGACGTGGTCGAATATCTTCGACAGCATGCGACATTTATCCTCGTCGGTCTCGAACAGCCGTATGTAGGTCTTCTCCTTCTCCAATATCTTGGCTATGGTCCTACCGATGATTCCGCCGCCCATGATGACGAAGTCCCTTGCCTCGTGGTCCATGCCGATCATACGATTGAACTCCATTATAGCCGCCGGCGTACCTATGACATTGACATGGTCTCCGGCCTGGATGATCAGAGATTCATCGATGATCTTGATCTCCGCTCCGCGATAAATCGACACCACGGAGCAGTCAGCGGGTATCTTGACATCTTGGAGATATTTGCCGATCAGATGTATGTGATTCTCCTTCATCAGGAAACTCACAATCTGCAGACCCATGGACTTCAACTCATCGAAGTCCACAGCATTCTCGATGATGGCTATATGGGCCATCTTCTCGCCGGTCAACAGCTCCGGAGATATTATGTGGTCCGCACCGATGTAATGATCCGTTTTCTTATCGATGTATATGTATTCAGGGTTCCTTATACGGGCCACGGTCTTTATTTTTGGATTGATGACTTTGGCCGCCATACAGGCGAACATGTTTATCTCGTCCAACTCGGTGACGGCCAGTATCATGTCCGTCGAAGGGGTTATGAGTTTCTCAAGAATCTTAGGACTGGCGCCGTTGCCGTGATAGGTGCCGACATCCAAAGATTCCTTGATGTCATTCACCTTCTCCTCTTTCTTCTCCACAACAGTTATCTTGTGGATACGGGAAAGGGCGTTGGCGACTGTGTAGCCGACGTTACCGGCCCCTACGATGACGACCTCCATTCAAACACCACCTTCGAAAATGGGGCTGACCATTGAATTCAATCGTATGGGGATTGGGTATATATCTTGTTTGCGAGTAGAAATAAATACATGTTTACAATGTGCCGCCCTCGGCCTTAGGTGTTCAAGGGTCATTCTTACGGGAGCGGAAGACCACAAGGACCATTGAGAACAAGTAGACAACCCCTAAACCCATCAACAAAGCGTAGCCGATGGTGCTTGTCAACATGTAGTCGAGCATGGATTGATAGTCGAAGGTGGAATATATGTTGGGATTGGCCATGATATGATTGACAGCATCCATCAGCATGGTCTTCAGCATCTCTATGTCGGGGTCGAAGTAATTCTGCAACTCAGCTAGACCGGGGGTGCTTGCAGCAGTTACGTTACCTGCGACCGATACCATGCCCAGGGACGAAAGACCTAGAACACCAGCGATCTTGCTACTAAACCTCAGTTTTCCACCCGGACTTAAGTGGTTGTAAGCATAGATAAATCCTCGCATCATCACGTGTCAATGGCGCGAGTATGCATTAAGTTTAAATCAGGAATCGTTCATCGAAACGTCATGTTGAAGCGGCTAGACATCGAGTCTTGGGTATCCTCGAGGAACAGCGGAGTGGAGAAGGTCGCTGATGACGTCTCCGATATCATCGCCATGGTTGAGAAAGAAGGCGACAAGGCACTAATTGAACTCACAGAGAAATTCGACAAGGTCAGACTGGAGAGTCTGCTTGTGGACCGGGACCGTATCGATGAGGCTTATGAGGAGGTGGACCCGGAACTCGTGGAGGCACTTGAGGAGGCCGCATTCAACATACAGAGGTTCCACGAGTTGCAGAAGAGGGACGACCTCTGGTTGAAGGAGATGGAGCCGGGAATAACACTGGGCGTAAAGACCACACCCCTACGGACGGTAGGAATGTATGTGCCCGGTGGCAGAGCCGCCTATCCCTCATCGGTCCTGATGTGCGGGATACCGGCCCGTGTGGCCGGTGTCGATGAGGTTATCATGTGCACTCCGGCACCAGTTCATCCGTTGACCTTGGTGGCCGCGGACATTGCCGGGGTGGATGAGATCTACGCTATCGGCGGTGCACAGGCGATAGCCGCCATGGCGATCGGTACCGATAGTGTACCGCAAGTGGACAAGATCGTCGGCCCTGGTAACGTGTATGTGACCGCCGCCAAGGCGCTATTGCGGGGCGTGGTGGAGATAGACTTCCTCGCCGGTCCGAGTGAGATAGGCATCATCGCCGATGATTCAGCGGTGCCGGAGTACATCGCCGCGGACATACTTGCCCAATCAGAACATGACCCTCAGAGCGCCTGCGTACTGGTCACCGACCGTCCTGAACTCGTCGAGAGTGTCAACGACATCCTCACAACGATGTTGAAAGAATGCAAACGCTCAAAGATAGCCGAGCAGGCATTGAAATGGTCCGGCTTCGTTATCGTGGAGAACATGGACGATGCGATCGAGATGATGGACCTGATGGCCCCTGAGCACCTATCATTGCAAGTCAGGGATCCCCTAGGAGTCCTGAGCAAGGTCCGTAATGCCGGATC
>PWJQ01000023.1 GCA_003560875.1 Methanomassiliicoccaceae archaeon | reverse complement strand
GTCCGGCGACCCTGTAGATTCTGCCTACATTGCTCATCTAATCATCCTCTGTCTTGTATAAATCAACGCCAATCGCTCTCTTCACCTTCTCACGAAGGTCGCTCTCGTCCCTGCCGATGGGTATGACCACGGGCTGGATGCACTCCATCACCTTCTTGCGGTGCAAGGGTGTGAGATTCACCAGATCCCCGGAGTCGACTGCCAGTATACCTATGCTGTCGTCCTCCAGCAGCTCCATCAGCTTCAGGTCGTATTCTTCGCCGCTGGCGACGTACGCCCGCCGTAGTCCGGCGAGGCGGAAGCCCAGTACGAAATCCTGGTTTCCTAGAACGGCTATGTCCATCAGATCACCAGCAGTCCCTTCATCGTCTCGCGCTCCAATCCGCTCACCTTGCCACGGGCGATTATCCTGATGTTATCGACCTCCAACTTCTTGTGGACCATATAGTCGATGATCGGGACAACCGACAGCGGGTGCAGGTGGGAGAACTTCTCGGTCTTCTTTATCTGGTACCTGTGAAGCGCGTCCACGACCCCTCTCAGGGACCTGTCCTCCGACTCCAGAGCGGACTTTATGTCGTCATAGAAGTCGAGCTTGACCAGGTCGGCGGCCATGGCTTGGCTGTCCTCGGCATTGGCCAACTGGGTGGCCAGGTTGCGGTCAATCTGCAGTCCTCCGTCGACCAAGTACCGTAGTATATCGTCGGCGCAGACATTGTCCATCTTCAGCATGAGGATGGTCTCCAGATTGACTATGTCTATCTCCCTCTTAATGAAGTTGCGGAACAGACGCTTAGGCCTGCTGGTCGGGCTGATGGCCTCCAAGAGTCGCTGGTAATACAGCTTGTCGAGGGAATCCTCGATGCCGCTGAGTTTTCCCAGCTGCTTATAGGCATCCACAGCGGACTGTGGGAACTTTGTGCCCAACTTCCTCTCCAGCTCGGTGATCATATCCTCGCAGCAATCCATGGACCGCATCTTGTCCAGATACTCCTCGTCCATGTTTCCGGCGGGGACCAGGTCCTCCTTTATGGAGTCCATGTCCGCCCCGAAGCTCTTGCCGCGCAGTATGACCTTGACGTTCCAGTAGTCCCAGCGGGTCAGGTAGGCGGAGATCATCTCCTTCAACTCTCCCTGACTCAGGTCCAGGACGCTACTGAAGTTCCGGGCCATGGAGCGGTAGGTGGCATGCTCTATCAGGTCTACACCCTCAAAGCGTCCGCCCAGCTCCGCCATCTCCTTCTGGTAGTTGGTCTCACCGAGGAAGCGGCTGATCTCCGACAGCTCCATCATCATCATGCGCGAGTAATCGTCCTCGCTGATGAGGAGGCGTTTCTTGCCCCTTACCCTGGCGACCGCATACGGATAGTTGCCTTTGCGTCCGAACATCTAACTTCACCCGAACAGGATATCAGATAGGCTCTTGATCTCCCTCTCCCAGACGGCGCTCAGCAAGGTGCGGAACTGCATGTCCAATCGCACCAGGCCATCGACGCTCTCCAGGATCAATCCGCTGACCACGGAGGGGTCCTCTATGACCTCTGAGACCTCGAGCCCCTTGAGGTTCTTACCCTCGGAGGGGGGACAGTACGCCTTGGGGTCGTCGATGACGCCCTTAGCGGCGGCCACCATCATCCCGTAGTACTTCTTCTTGGTCTTGGCGTCAGCGGACTCCAGGTCTGCCAGGGTCTCATCGAAGCTGCGGTCTAGTATCTCCTTCTTCTTGGCGAGTACGACCTTCTTGCTCTCCAGCTCGGCGCTGGAGAGCTCCTGCCTGGTGAGACGCCCTACGACATCCTCGAGCCTATTCTCTTCCTTCTCCTTCATCTCTGACACGGCAGCTTCCGCCTGCGAAAGCAGCTTCGCTGCCTCCGCCTCGCCATCCTTGCGGATGGCGGCGGCCTGCGCCTCGGCGGCCTCCACAATGTCTTTCACCACAATATCCAATGCCATGGAACGGCCTCGATGTTTTAAACCGTCCTCAGAGTGCGGGTATCGTGGTGAACAGCAGTATTCCCAGAACGAGCCCGAAGATAACGATGGTCTCCGGAATGACGGTCAGGATCAAACCCTTACCGAACAGACTCTCGTCCTCAATCATGGCTCCGACGGCGGCGGCACCGATGTCCCTCTGGGACATGCCGGTGGCGATACCCGTAAGACCTACTGCCAAGCCTGCACCTATTGCTATCAATCCAACATCCATTTCAATTCACCTCTCTTTCTATGCTCTTCGTGTTCAAACGGTTTATGGAAAGGGGAGCGTAGGCCACGCCTCCGCCCTTGTAGAACTTCGACATCATCTCCACGTAATGCAGACGTATACCCTGCAGACCCGCGGATAAGATACAAAGCATGAAGACCAATATATGCCCAATCAAGAACACCACCGCACCGAATATGATGCCGATCGCACCGCCGATGCCGAGGTATATCAGGAATATGGCCATATAGTTGAAGGCCAGGGCTATACCCGCCTTGGACAGCGCCACGGCGGTCAGACGGGTGTAGGACATGATGTTGCCGAACACCCCCGGCATCTCCAATATCGCCGCTATGCCCTCCACCTTGTAAGCCAGAGCACCGCCGACCAAGGTCAGCACCAGGCCGATGGCCAACAGGGCCAATAGCGAACCTTCCAGCGCACTGCCGGCAAGGAGATAGTCGGTCACGGCATAAGCCACGAGCACTATTCCCACCAGGATGCCTATGAAGCTGGCCTTCTCATATACGGCCATCTTGGGGCCGTGCTGCCTCTTGACGTTCAGGAAACCCACCAGGAACGCGAAGAACAGGTGGGCTATACCCAAGTACACCGCCAACTTCAGGAAGGTGGTCACATCATAGAACTTGCCCATGTTGATGGTCAAGGACATGAATGCGTCCGGGAAGGCGAAGCCGGCGAACACATAACCGATTATGGTCTGCCAGTCGGTCGTTATGTCGCTGGGATGCGCATTGACGAAGTGCATCCCGAACAACTCACCGAACAGGAACATCCCGAATATGAACGCCCATATACCTCCGAAGAAGGCCTGGGTGGACATGGACTTCAGGGCCACGTTCTCGGTCCTCTTCATGAGGTACCAACCGGCTATAATGAATATGATCGCGTATCCGATGTCAGCCACCATCAGGCCGAAGAAAAGCGGCCAGGTGAAGGCTATCATCGTCGAAGGGTCGGACTCCTGGTAGCGGGGTGTGGATACGAGTTTCACGAAGAACTCGTAAGCCCTGCCCAAAGGTCCGTTGTTACTCTTGGAGGGCGGGTTCTCGAAACGTTTACCGAACTCGTGACCATCATGAAGGTCGCGGCCGCGGGTCTCGAGGATGTCCACATGGAGTGTTCCATCCGTCTTCTCCTCCAATGTTCTCTGGAATGAATCCGCCTTGTCGGTGGGTACCCACGCGTCCATGACGAAGGAGTGTTCGCTGGTGGCGACACGCAGCGGCGTGCTGGCCACCGATGTCTCGATCGACAGCTCCTCCTCGGATGCGAGGAGGAAGGAGAGGTGCTTGTCCTTGATGGACTCCATCTTCTCCTCCTTGGCCTCACTCTCGGAGCGGAGCTGCGACAGCTGCTCATCGATGTCCTCGATGGCGGCGGTGACGCTTCCTGTGCCCGCAGGCACGCTCAGATCCTCGAAGGAGTGGCGGGATAATGCCTGTGAGGCCTCTTCCTTGCCGTCCTTGGCAACGAACAGGGCCACGGCACCGGTCTCCGGTGAGTGGAACAGCTCGTACTCCAATCCGTTCAAGGACGGGGAGGGGTCGGAGCGTACCTTGCCCACGAAGACGGCCAATGAATCGTAACCGTGATAATCCTCCAGGGAGAGTGGGAGTCCGGTGAGCGGCGCGAGTGCCGATCTCGTGGCCTCCAGGTTGGCGATCGATTCCATTACCTTGTTCCTCGAATCGACGATGGTGAAGACCTCCCTCTCCAACTCCTCGATACCACTGGATTCGATCAGTTGTCTGATCTCCTTCTTCTCGATGGGGTTGGCCAGCCTGGTCTCCTTTACGGCCAACTCTTTCTCGATGGCCCTGAGTTTGACGAGGCGGTCGGAGGCGGTGGCGGCACCGGGAAGTGACTTCCCGATGCTGAATCCCTGATCATCGTCGTCCGAGTAGTCTATCAAGTGGGCCTCGCCTATGTCATAGATGGCCTTGACGGCCTCTTCCATACGGGCGCGGTTACCCACTATCAGAACCCTACTCATCGACTCAGGAAGTAGCATCTATGGTCCTCTCGAACTCTTTTTTCAGAAAATCCTTCGCCTTGGCCATTTCCTTGGTTGCGGCGGATTCCAGCTTGGAGGCGTTCTCCGTGCCCTCCTTGAGTAGGGCATCGCGCTGGACGGCGAGCTTCTCCCTCTCTTGGGAAACCCTCTCTTCAGAGGCAGCCCGCGATTGGGCCTCGGCGTCCTGAATCCTCTTCACCGAGTCACGGCGGGCGGAGGCGATCAATGATTTCTTCTCCTCCTCGGCCTTCTCGATGATGGATTTGGCTTGCGCCTCGGCCTCTTTGACCTTTAGAAGCGTGTCAGTACGGCTCAAATTACTCTCCCCGACTACTTTTGTGTCGGGATAACCATTTTCATACTTAAGCATAATTGAGTTTTATGGGTCCTAAAATGGCGATGGTTGAAGGACCCTCCAGACAACTCATTCTATATATCGTTAAAGGTCCTCGGACCACGAACGCAGTAAAACCTTGGCCTCCTCGAACAGACGACGGGAGAGGGCGTCCTCGTAATCGACCTTGTACACCACCTCGGCCACACCGGCGTTTATGAGGATCTTGGCGCACATGCTGCAGGGGAATGTCGTGGAGTACAGCGTGGAACCCTTTATGCTCACCCCGAAGTACGCCGCCTGTATGACCGCGTTCTGCTCCGCATGCACTCCGCGACAGAGTTCGTGACGTGTGCCGGAAGGTATGTTCAACTCGTCGCGAACGCAACCGACCTCCTTGCAATGCTGCAGCCCCCGCGGGGAGCCGTTGTAACCGGTGGTGAGGACCCGCTTCTCCTGCACTATCACCGCACCGACCGAGCGCCTCATGCAAGTGGCTCGACTGGAGACGAGCTCGGCCATGCGCATGAAGTAGGTGTCGTTGTCGGGCCTTTCCATGCTTAAGGGATTATTGGTTGCCTATTTGTTTTTTTCATTGGGGCGGTGGTTCTATATGTAATCCACAACAATGGAGAAAGCGTGGCGGAAAAGGGGTTCTGGGACGGTTGGAGTGGCACCGTGGCCGTCATCCTCGCGGCGGTATTGGTGTTCGCCAGCATACTGGCTGCGATGGCGGTGTACGCTGGAACATGGCCGCCGCTGTCGGTCGTCGAGTCCAGCAGCATGCAGCATGACGACGACCGTTCTATGCTCGGTGTGATAGACACCGGCGACCTGGTCATCGTCCAGGTCTCTGACGGCGAGGACGTGGTCACATACGTTGAGGGTTACCAGACCGGGTACAGTATGTTCGGTGATTACGGCGACGTCATCATCTATCGGCCGCAGGGTGACGAGGACAGGAAACCCATCATCCACCGTGCCGTGATGTTCCTGGAGCCGGTTGGTTCCGACCGCTGGTCAGCGCCCGCCCTGGCTGAATACCCTGATCACCTGTGGAGCGTCGATGTCGGTGACCATGCGGGCATGCGCGGTACGCTCGAACTCCACGGTTACGGTCATGCCTCGGTGCTACTGGAGATCGACCTCGACAAAATGGAGCGCGTGGCCGGTTTCAT
Source organism: Methanomassiliicoccaceae archaeon (assembly GCA_003560875.1). Lineage (GTDB taxonomy): Archaea > Thermoplasmatota > Thermoplasmata > Methanomassiliicoccales > Methanomethylophilaceae > PWHV01. The sequence goes on along the minus strand of PWJQ01000023.1, from coordinate 3,239 downwards.
AACCCACGGGGACAACAACCACAAGGATGGCATCGGTTACGTGGACCAGATGGTCCTTGACGAGGGGAAGCTGGTGCAGAAGGACTGGGTGATGTCACGGGCGGCCGTGGAGATTCCCTGGATAGGTTCCCTCAGCCTCCTAGTCAGGAACGTGAACGTCGAACAGGTGCCCTTGAACAGCATAGTGGCGACCTTCGTGGTCATCGCCACGGTGATTGTGGCCCCCTTGTCAATCGAGTACGGCCTGCAACGTCTGCGCCGTGGTTCAGATTAGAGTGGTCTGCGTCACCGGGCGGTAGTACTTCAGGGGCCGCAGATCCTCATCATCCTCCAGGATCTGCTTGGTCTCCAACTTCGGTACCGATAGCTCGATCTCCTTGGTGCGGCCGCCGCGACCGAAGCTCTTCACGCGGGCATGGATGATGCCCAGCATGTCCAACTCGGATATGAGGTCGGTGATGCGTCTCTGCGTGAGTGTACTGAAACCTATGATGTCCGCCAGCTGCTTGTACTCCGAATACACGTCACAGGTGGTCATGTGGTTGTTTCCCTTGTCATCGTTGAGGATGATGCTGAGGAGCACGAGCTTGGACTGCGTCGGCAACGTGCGAACGGCCTCCGATATGGCATCCAGCTCGATCTTGTTCTTGGCCTTCATCACATGGGCCTCGGTGACGATCTCGTCACTGTTCCTCTCCGCCAGTTCGGCGGCTATACGCAGCATATCGAGGGCTCGGCGGGCATCGCCCATCTCCTGTGCCGATAGTGCGGCGCACAACGGTATCACACCGTCCTCGACCACACCGCCCTCGAAGGCCAGGTTGGCACGCTGCATGAGGATGTCACGCAGCTGTTCCGCATTGTACGGTGGGAAGACCATCTTCTCCTCGCCGAGGCGGGAACGTACACGGGGGTCCATGAACTCGGTGAACTTGAGGTCGTTGGATATGCCCACCAGGGACAGCTTGGACTTGATGAGGTCATCATTCATCTTCGACAGGTGGTAAAGGACGTCGTCCCCGCTCTTGTAGAACAGTTTGTCTATCTCGTCCAAAACGATGATGAACACCTTGTCCATCTCGTCGATCTTGTTCATGAGGATGTTGTACACCCTCTCGGTGGACCATCCTGTGAACGGTATGCGATGCTCGAAGTCGGCGATGATCTGGTTGCCGATGTTCTGCAGAACACCGTATTGAGTGTCGACGACCTCACAGTTCATGTAGATGAAATGTACATTCTGCAGTTTCTGGTCCACGCGCTGCAACTCTTTCCCCAGGAACTTGACGGAGGCGGTCTTGCCGGTCCCGGTCTTGCCGAAGATCATGATGTTGGACGGCCGGTCGCCGTGCAGGGCCGTTGCGAGAATGGAGGCGATCTGTTTGATCTCCTCGTTACGATGAGGGAGCTCGTCGGGTATGTAGGAGGACTGGAGTATCTGGCGGTTACGCGTGAATATCTTGCGGTTCGTCAGGTAGGGGTCGAATATACTCTCCATTATGTTATGCTCCTTCTTGGTTTCATCGGAAATACGCCCCTACCCCTTTGTTTCCTGTGGAGAAAGACGGGTCGGGGTATTAATTCATTTTGACATCTAATCTTGTAACAATCCAATAATCGCATAAACATCGTTGACACACAGGCCGTCACGATGGGCTACCTGTACTTGAAATGTTTCAATCGTTGCATTTTATAAACGGATTCTGAGAAAAAAGATAATGTGGTTAATTCGAGGATTTCTAAACTGTTCAAATGAATCGTTTCAAAAAGGACACCCATGCCTTGGATAAAATCGGTTTCTTGATCTTCATCATTTTATTGGTCGTAATAGCACGTGGGTACGAACGCGTTGATGCCCGTCGCTGGTGAACAGAAGATTACTGCCGGTGACTATCTGGAATACAGATACACATACGTCTTAGAAGCTAATACGACATTTACGGATGTGAGGTGCACCTTCACAGATGTGAGCATTGATGAGGCCACTGTGAAAATGACCTATAATTAGATGGAGTTCAACATGACCGTTGATCTCGGTTATGGGAACGGAGTCATAGTGTTCACATGGCCCAAAGGTCCTGATGATTCGTTCGACATCTTCGACTTCGTGTTTTTGAAAGATGAAGCCTCGGCGGAGAAATCGTTCGCTTTCCAGAATTTGGCATTGAACATGTCTTCATGGATGAATACTCCCTCATGAACTTCGGTTTTATACCGTATTGGGACGTGGGATATTTTGAAACCGATGAGATGGTTCTCGTGGTCAAGGTGGGGACCAACGTCCCTATATACACGGAGATGCAGACGGATAAGTATGAATACCATTTGATGGTAGAGCTGAGTGATTGATCGATCAACTGGGTCACGTTAATATGATACAAAACCGGGGTTCACCCCATTGACATCCCTTTTTCAACAACAAATGTTATCGATATATCGGGTGTACTACACACCCACCCCTCTATTTCCACTGGAGAATCGAAAATGAGTGATACGACGAAAAAAGTCTGCGTGATCAGCATCAAAGAGGATATGCAAGAGTTGTACGAGCTCTGCGAATCATTAGGATATCAGATAATATTCATGGTGTTGCAGAAGCGAGAACGTCCGCAGAAATCGTCCTTCCTGGGTAAAGGGAAGTTGGATTCCCTCGAGCTGGCGTTGAAGGCCTGTCCGGTGGACTTGGTGTTGATCAACGGTGACATGGAACCATTGCAACACTACCACCTCGAGACCCGTTTGAACATCCGCTGCATGGACCGATTGGGTCTGGTACTCGAGATCTTCTCCTTGAACGCTCACGATCGGCAGGCGAAACTGCAGGTCGAGAAGGCGACACTTTTATATAACTTACCGCATATAAAAGAATGGGTGCATCGTGAGAAAGCGGGAGAGCATCCCGGCTTCATGGGAGGTGGTGAGTACTCCACCCGTAGCTACGAGAACTTCATCCGCTCGCGTCTGATGAGGATAGAGCAGGAATTGGAGAGTATAGAGGACGATAGTACGAGACGCAACCGCGCTCGTCGTGAGAGAGGGTTCCATCTCGTTGGGATATGTGGTTACACCAACGCCGGTAAATCTTCGTTGATGAACAAATTGACGAAAGAGGACGTGTTGATAGAGGATAGGGTGTTCTCCACACTCTCCACCACGACGCGCAGACTTACGGGAACAAGAAAAGACGTTCTGATATCCGATACCATAGGTTTCATGAGTGATCTGCCACCGTACATGGT
>PWJQ01000066.1 GCA_003560875.1 Methanomassiliicoccaceae archaeon | reverse complement strand
TCATCATATCCTAAAGAGTCCGAGGAGGTCCTCAGCATCATCTCCGAATGCTGCACCTCCGGCAACGTGATCGCGCTTGGCATGGAGAGCGCAGACCTTGATGTGGTCAAGGCCAACAATCTCAACTCCACTCCGGACCAGGTCCTGGAAGCGATACGCATAATCAACAAGGTGGGACGCGAGAGAGGTGAGAACGGCATGCCCCGCCTGCTGCCGGGGGTGAACATCATTGCCGGCCTTGAAGGAGAGAGTGAACACACCTACGCCAAGAACCTCGACCTCCTTCGCTCCGTCAAAGATGAAGGCCTTCTTCTGAGACGAATCAACATACGTCAGGTGATCGACTCCCGTCGGGAGTACGATGTGAAAGTCGACCGCAAGAGCTTCCAACGCTTCAAGGAACAGGTCCGTGAGGAGATCGACCTCAGCATGCTCCATGAGATGCTTCCTTTCGGCACCGTTCTCCGCAACGTATACATGGAGTTGCATCAGGGAGCTCTCACGTTCGGTAGGCAGATAGGCTCCTATCCAATCCTGGTGAGCGTGCCGTACAAGCTGGAACTGGAATCCTTCCATGACGTTGCCATCATCGATTGGGGATTCCGGTCTGTCACTGCGATCGAATTTCCGTTCGACATCAACAACTCTCCGCTTTCTGCAATCGCCGCTCTTCCCGGCATCGGTAAGAAACGTGCTGCGACTCTGTTCACCAAGCAACCCATCCAGGACATCGGACATTTTCGTTCGATCATCAACGACGACAACGTGACGGATACGCTTGCTCCGCTACTCATTTTCACTTCAGGTAAGGGAAAGTAAAAAACATTGCATGCCGTTGAAGCGTCATGGACTCCGCCACCCTGGCAACATTCCCGTTCCTCAGCGGAGCGGTATCGATGGCGGAGAGGCTCGGTGCCGACCTCGACTCCCTCCTCGACGGGGTGGCGTACGAGGACGCACGCGCCCGTGGCAAGCAAAGGGTGGTTGAAGCGTTGCGTCGCAGTGACGTTCCCGACGTCTCCTTGGCAGGCAGCGAGTTCGACCGTCTTCTGGAGATCATGTCCTACACATATGCCAGAATGATAGTCTCCCTGATAGACGACCGATTTTTGACCAAACGTTATGCATTGGCGGAATCAGTACGTTTGGACCGTAACCTGGGCCATATCCTCAAAGGCGGTGACGAGGACACCGTGATATCCGTGGCGAGAGAACTCAATGTCAGCGCCGTCTCCACCAAGAAGGGCCTGATGATGCCGTTCACCGATTTCCTCAGATTCTCATCGCGCATCAAGAGTACGGAGTGGAAGCTGGTCAACACCGAGGTGTTCAACGGCTACGTCTACCTTCCCGGCCCATCGTTCTGCCGTGTTCTTCAGAACGCCTTGCAGGACCGCTTGGAAGAAGAGTTGCCGTTCGATGTCCCCTCGGAGATAGCGGACATGTTGAATGCCATCATCCCCCCGATTTCAGAGGAGTTGGAGGAGATGAAGAACCGCTATTCCGCCGAAGGGATGGGCGAGGTCACTGCCGATCTGTTCCCCCCTTGCATGCGGACGCTCCTCGCCAACACCCAGAACGGCATGAACCTGTCACACAGCGGGCGTTTCGCGTTGACGTCTTTCCTCCACAATCTGGGGATGAACTCGGAGGAGATTCTCCTGCTGTTCGCGCAATCCCCGGATTTCGACGAATCGAAGAGCCTCTACCAGATACGCCACATCACCGGCGAGTCCTCCGGCACCGAGTACACCTCCCCGGAATGCGCCACCATGAAGACCCACGGCATCTGCTATGAGCCTGACCGATTGTGCGCCAGCGAGAAGATCAACCATCCTCTCGTTTACTACCGCGCTAAAACGTATATGCAGAAACGTGACGCCAAGGCGGAGACGTCAGAATAACGGCATGCGTTCCACTTCCAACCTGTCCGAGGTCGGATACTCCTCCACAATGTAGCAGCGGTATGGCAGTTCCTCGTGGATCTCCTCGAGTATCCAGGCCGCCACTTCCAGACGTTTCTTCTCCACGTCGTGCCTCATGAATTCTTTCGGCACATCGAACTCCTCCATCAGGAAGGCCATGACCTCTTCAGGATGATCGCACTCCACCACGCCTTTGATGAGAGTGCCGTCCTCAGTGATGTCGTCACTCTCCACCGCAATGCGCTCCGCCCTGCGTATGAGACGACGTCGCAACTGCACCGAGTCCTTGAAGCTCGATGAGCAGTAATGCACCGCGATGCCGCTCCCCTCTTCGCAAAGCTTCCTCGCCAGCTCCTCAGAACCGAGTACCGCCGAGGAGAGGTCGTCCTTCAGCTCGTAACCGCAATCCTCCATCATCCCGTAGTTGCCTTCGGAGAACTCCAATTCGTTCAGGTTAACGAAATCCATGCCCAGGGTGGCAGCGGATGCGATGGCCGCGCGCAACTCCTTCTCCTTGTCGGGCAAAGCAGGCAGCTCGAGGCCGACCCGCATGCTCGTCCTCTCCATCAGTTCAGTGAAAGGCATCTCCTCCAAGTTACTCCACAACTCAAGACGGGGATGGAAGCGTATCTCGTCCAATCCCGCCTCCTCCAGACGCTGCACCTTGGAGACGTCGAGGGAGCAGGTGTAGAGGTGGATGTGATGCCCTTCACCGAACTCCTTCTTCAGCATCCTGATAGCCTTCTCCGTCCTTTCCGTGCAGTTGAGAGGATCGCCGCCGGTGATGCCGGTGCCGGTGGCGCCTATCGAACGGGCTTCATCGAGAACTTCTTCCTTGTTGGAAACGCGCATCTCGTTCGCATACACCACGTCCTTGCCGCGTTTGGCATCGGACAACGGGCAGTAATAGCATCCGGCACCGCATCTGCCGGTTATGAGCAGGACCATCTTGCCGCCTTCCAGACAATGCTGGCAACCCAGTGGCAACGCTCCTTTGTAACAGGATCCGCATTCCATCTCTTCTCTCATCACCGCAGGCATGTGCGCAATAATTTAAGAACCTCGCCCCCATTCATAAGAGCTCAGGGAGAAATCGAATGAGATGCGAAACCAGACTTGTCCTGGCCTTGGACGAGACCGCCCCGCGTCGTGCCCTCGAGGTGGTCAACGAGGTCAGCGACCATGTGGATGCGGTCAAGGTCAATTGGCCCCTCATACTCAACGCCGGTCCGGAGATAATCACCAGACTCTCGGTGATGTCCGACGTCATCTGTGACTTCAAGGTTGCCGACATCCCGAACACCGACCGTCTTATCGTGGAGCGTACGATGGAGCTCGGAGCATCAGCGGTCATCGTGCACGGATTCACGGGTGAAGACTCGCTCCGTGCCTGCGTGGACGCCGCATCAGGCGGTGAGGTGTACGTGGTCACAGAGATGTCCCATCCCGGCGGCGAGATGTTCACCTCCATACACGCTGAGGAGATAGCGTTCATGGCGAGGCAGTGTGGTGCCCACGGCATCATCGCTCCTGCCACGAGACCTGAACGCCTCAAAGACATGCGCTCCAAGGTCGGTGGCGGGATGAAGATTCTTTCGCCCGGCGTCGGCGCCCAAGGAGGCAGCGCCTCCACGGCTATAAGTGCAGGTGCGGACTACGTGATCGTTGGCCGTTCGATATACCAGTCCGCCAATCCTGCCGACGTCGCAAAAGCCATCCGCGAGGAGATCGCGACACTCTGAACACTGAGCGAAAAACATCGGCTCTGGCAAGCTAAGAATCTATTTATACGCCTTGTATAATCGCATGGCACTCACCTGCGCAGGAGATTAATTACTATGAACAAGAAGGGGAGGGGCACGTACAAGCAAGGTGCCCGACCCACCGCCAAGAGCCAGCAGGGCTGGTCTGGCAAGGGGTCGGTAGGCACAGGGCATACGTTCCTCGTTCTGGCGGCGATATTGTTCCTCGCGTTCTTCCTGAGGAGCTTCTTCGCCTACGGTACCGCTATCGGCAACGGCTTCGCCTTGTCCGGCGGTGCTGATGCGGTGTACTACGAGCGATTGATAGAATACATCCTCGCCACCGGCCAGCAACTCCTTATCGAACCCCTGCACAACTACCCGCACGAGGCTAATAACCTGCGTGAGCCTCTGTACGCCTGGGCGGTCGTGATGGGAGGTCTGTTCCTCAGTCTCTTCGGCATTCCGATCGACACCGCGGTGGGCATGAGCTTCATGTTCTCCACCCCGGTCTTCGGTACCTTGATGATCATTCCCGTATACCTGATGGCCAAGGAAGCCTTCGGCGCACGGGTCGGCATAATAGCCGCTGCGTTGCTGGCAGTGTCGTCAGGAGCGATATCGCTCACCGTGCTGTCCGATGCGGACCACGACGCCATGGCCATGTTCTTCATCCTATGGGGATTCTACTTCCTCATGCGGGCCTTCGAGAAGGTCCGCGGAGCGCACTGGGTGAGGAGTTGGAGGTCCAAGGATGCCATCACCTCCGGTCTCCGTGGATACATGGCTCAGAACCGCGTCTCCCTGCTCTGCGCACTGATGGCCGGTATGTGCCTCGCCGTCGCAGCGATGACCTGGAAGGGTTTCGTTTACGCTCTCGTGATCATAACGATGTTCCTCATCGTGCAGCTGCTCATGGACCGTTTCAGCAACCGTGACTCGATGGCCGTCACCATGGTCTTCGCGGTCATGGGGCTTTCGACGGTGATACTGAGCATGCCCTACTACTTCGGGATGAACCAGGTATCGGGATGGTGGGACCTTCCCCTGTACATCGTCCTCGGCGGTATCGGTGTCGGCTTATACTTCACCATAACCCGTGACAGACCCTGGACCCTGGCCCTTCCCGGTTTCCTTATCATATCATTCGTCGGCGTGCTGTTCTTGTACGTCTTCATGCCCGCTCAGTTCGAGCTGCTTATATCCGGTGCCGGTTTCTTCGGCGGTCGTAGCAAACTGTACGGCACCATCGCCGAGGCGCAGGCACCGTCCTTCAGCGCTCTAGCGTTGTCCTTCGGCGTCACGACGCTGTGGTTGGCAATCATCGGTGTGTTCTACGCTGCCGTGAGGGCGTTGAAGGTACGTCAGCCCTTCTTCGTGTTCATCGTGGTGTGGATGGTCGTGGCCATGATCATGGCCTCCAGCGCCCAGCGTTTCATATTCAACAGCTCGATGGTCTTCGCCATCGCCGCCGCGGTGACCTTGAACATCATATTGTCCAAGGTGGACCTGCACGAGTACTGGCAGAACATCAGGAGTGCCGAGTGGCGCAGCAAGCTGCGCCGCGTCATCAAGCCCGCCCCCTTCGTAACGGTGTTGTTCGTGGGTATGCTCGTGGCCACTCCCAACGTGTGGTTCGCCATGGACGCTTCGATACCGAACAACACCAAGGCGGACTACGACCAGCAGATCTACGACGGTCTGCCGTCCTTTTTGAAGCCGGACGACTACACGCACGGCGACATGCACTTCCTCGGTTCCAAAGGCTACCGCATAACGACCGAGGACAACTGGTACTATATGAACGCCTGGGACTGGCTGTCGCAGCAGAACAACGACATCTACCCTGAACGCGACCGTCCTGCCTACCTGTCGTGGTGGGATTACGGTTTCGAAGCCGGTCATTACGGCAAGCACCCCACCGTGGCCGAGAACTTCCAGCGCGGATACCAGATGGCCGCCGCCTTCATAACCGCACAGAGCGAGGAGGAGGCGATAGCACTGTTCATCGTCCGCATACTGGAGACGGAGAAGTTCAGTGAAGACGTCAAGGCCACCCTCGCCTCCCACGGCGTCTCCGTTGACGAGCTCGAGGACCGTATCCACAACCCCTCGGCCTGGGTGAAGCCCATACTGAACAACCCCGATGTCTACGGCAAGTACTCCTCCGACCTCTCGGCGGCCAACGCTCGATACATCGCATCGTCACACTATCTCGCCTCCGTCCTGGGGACCAACGAGATGGCCAGCCTGTACCACGACATCCGACAGGACACCGGTTCCGACATCGGTTACTTCGCCGTCGACACCAGGCTGTTCCCCTGGTCCGTTCAGAACCTGGGCATATTCAGCGCCCCGGCACTGCTCGGCGACCATGTGATGGATCAGTTCGGCATTCCATCCGAGTTCTACGAGATATATGCCGTCGTGGACGGCGATCAGTATGTGCCCTTGAGTCAAGTGACCGAGAACATGAGGGTCACCGATTACGTGGTGTTCTACAAGGAGAAGCTCTACGAGAGCATGATGTGGCGTGCCTTCATGGGATTCAACCCCCAGGACCTGGGCATGACCCAGCAGGGTATCCCCGGATTGACTGGCTCATTGGAGGAGTACAGCAGCATGCAGGGATGGGGGCTGAACCACTTCCGCATGGTCTACCGCACGGCGATGTACAATCCCTTCGATGACTATCAGAACCACAGCGACGCCTGGACCTTCGTTAGTTACGACAAAGCGACCGAGCTGAGGTCGGCCATCAACGACGGTAAGGCCACCGGCGTGGTGGACACCAGCACCTCCGCCCTCCGCAACGGCGTGGCCTTCATACAGTACTACGACGGCGTGGAGATATCCGGACAGGTCACGACCGAGCACGGCGACCCTCTTGAGGGCGTGTACGTGACGGTCTACGACGAGTACGGCATACCGCACATGATGGAGGAGACCGACTCCGAAGGACGTTACGACGTGTTGGCTCCGTTCGGTGACGTTGATGTAAGATTCAGCACCGGTGATTACAACCCGTTGATGATGAGCGGCGCCAACGTCCTGCACAACGACGAGTACACATTCACGTACTCCCAGGCGATGCGCGCTGAGAACGCCGTCCTCGCCGCCAGCGCCGGACACCAGGTGCAGTCGGACGTCACCCTGCCCTCGTCCAAGATCGTCGGTTCGTTGAAGCTCGACGGTCAAGGCATGGAGGGCGCCGAGGTCAGCTTCGTCACTGACACCGCCACACGCAGCACGGTAGCCGCCGCCGACGGCAGCTACGAACTTAGCGGCCTGGTTCCGACCACTGGACGCCTGGTGATCGAGTACCAAGGGCATGAGGTAAGGAATCAGTCCTTGAGCCTGGCGATGGCGGAGACCAAGACGGTCGATGTGTCCATCGACTCCGCCTCCGCTGCCGTGGAACTGATCGACAGCAACGGCGACGTCCTGAGGAACATGGAGGTCGTCCTTGAGGACCGGAGTTCATCGGTCACATTGACCGAATTCTCTGACACCGACGGCGTGGCCTCGTTCACGGGACTGCTTCCGGGACGTTACACGATGTCATTGGCGGACACTTCCTATTCCTTGGGATCCGTCGACTTCCTTCTGTCCGAAGGGGAGTCGAAGAAGATGACCATGGAGGTCAAGGAGGCCATGACCCTCAGCGGCAAGACCCGCCTCGACAACACCGGCGTCGGTCATGTCAGCGTGACGTTCAGTTCATTGACGTCCACGTACACCACCATGTCGGCAGCTGACGGCAGCTACTCTATGGTCCTCCCCAAGGGCGAGTACACCATGCATGCGCAAGGCGTCTCGGGAGGTAAGGAGATGACCGCTCTCAAGGCGGTCGACGAGTCCACCCCATCCACTTACAACATCATGATGACCGAGGCCTCGGTCCTCCGCGGAACGACCGAAGCCGGTGCCGATCTTCAACTACGCAACGATGACGGCGCGGTATTGGATGCCGTCGCATCCAGCGCTGGCAACTACCGTTTCGCCGTCCCTGCCGGTGATTACTCGCTACTCGCGTCGAACGACGGCAAGGCCTGGTGGAATGACATCACCGTGTCCGCCACCACTACCAAGAACATCATTCTGAAAAACGGAGCGGTGATCAGCGGCACCGTCGGTCACGACAAGGACGGTAACGGCGAGATATCCGCCGATGAGGAACTGTCCAACGTAAAGATACGTGTGACCGATTCCTCGGGACGCATCGCCGAAACGTCCAGCACCGCTGATGGCGCTTACTCCTTCACCGGCCCTATCGATAATTACGTGATCGAGGCGATGAAGGACGGATACGTCACGAAGACGATTGACCTGCTCTCCGCTAGCGGCAACGAGCACCAGGACATATACATGGTGCCTGAGAACGTGACCGTGTCCGGTTACGTCGACGCTGCCGTAACGATAGAGTTCACAGCCGTCGGCAACGGGGCGGTGAGTAAGAGCGTGACTTCAAACGGCGCTTACAGCGTTTCCCTGAGACCCGGGGATTATGTCGTCAGGGTGGATCAGAATGCCATGGCCGGTGTGGACACCGTACGCTATGAGCACGACTCGGAGCTGAGCATCAACGTCGGCTCTGACACTGTGACGCACGACGTGCCTCTGACGACGATGATCAAGACCACGGTCAACACCCCGCAGGCATCGGATATCGTCCGCATATCAGGTTACCACAACGAGCCGCCGCAACAGACCTCTTATTCCATATATCTGGAGGAAGGGGAGCACAGCGTGTATGCCAAGAGGTCCAACACCCACGCCTACATGGATCTGTACGACATCGGCCCGAATGATAACACAATCACCGTGGACATGCAGCCCGCTCGCGAACTGAGCGGCGAGGTACTCTACGACGGCGACAAGATGACCGTCTCCGGCGACTTGATCGTGGACATAGCCGGTGCGGAGATGCCCTTCACCGTGAGCGACGGCAGCTATTCGGTGCTGCTTCCGGACGGCGACTACAACCTGAGCTTCGAGTTCAACACCATCGAGGACTCTCGGCACTACGTGTACAGCAACGACACCTCGGTCATCGTCAGCGGTGCCACCGAGAAGGACCTAGTGATGGATAGGGCGCTGAATAACGTCACTCTAAGCTACGAGGTGGAGAAGAACGACGTGCTGAAAGCCGCGAACGTGAAGTTCGTTGCCAACAGCGCATCCGCCATCGACGCTTCCGTTGCCAACAGCGCGTCCGGCTCCATCAGTCTCGCACCCGGCGAGTACACCGTGTACGCTGAGAAGGACGGGGACGTGTTCCTAGGGACGATCGAACTCGTTCCCTTCGATGACGATGAGATGACCATATCGCTGTCGCCCGGACTGAACCTCTACGGTCAGTTCAAGGCATCCGGCGTCGGCGTGCAGGCTGACGCCACCATAGACGATGGCGAAGCCAGCATGCCTCTGCAGAATGACGCGTCCGGAATCTTTGACGTCTACCTGCCGCAGGGATACTATCAGTTGCAGGCCTCTGCGGAACGTGTGGAGAGGAGCGTCAACGTGAACTACGACGTCGACATGGGCGTCTCTCTGAACAGTGACACCGATCTTCCGATAGACATGCTGCGCGATGACAGTCGTTCGGCCGCTCTCAGCTATAAAGGCACTCTCCACTCCGTGGATCCGTCCAAGACCTTCGATGTCAGTGTGACAGTGGTCAACAACGGAAACGTCAATGAGACCGTGACACTGAGCAGCAACGGCTGGCCGATGAGCTTCTCCGAGAACAACTTCGTCCTGCCCTATGGACAGTCCAACAGCAAGACCGTCACCGTCACGGTGACCGCACCTGCGGACGCGGCGGTGGAGCACGGCGATGTCAACGTCATCGCCAGAGGCGCTGACGGTACTTCGCTGGGTACGGTGACATTGAACACCGCCGTCACCGCGCAGCCTGACGTCACAGTACGTTACGATGGCGGCAAGACCGCCGGCGGCAACTACTACGATTACGAGGTCACCCTACTGAACTCCGGCAACGTCCGCGACGACTTCACGCTCAGTGTGAACGAAACCGCCCTGAACGACCAGGGTTGGAGCGTCGCGTTGCTCGATGCTTCCGGCGACCCTTTCACCTCCAAGGAGTTGGCGGCCTTCGCTGACACCAAGGTTACTGTGAGACTGACGCCGATATCGGGAATGTCGCAGGCCGAGCCGTCCGTGACAATGGTCGCGCAGTCCTCTGAAAGCAGTCACTCGCAGACTTTCACCGGTTCACTGCCGGATGTCGCCATATCGACCGATGAGGTGAGCGTGGAAGGTTCCAACGTCTTCGCGGAAGCCGGTTCCATCGGAACGACCACCTGGGTGCTCCTGATACTCAGCATCACTTCCATAACCCTTTTCATAGTCATCGGAATGAACAGGGGGGTGTTCACACGAAGAAAGCGCTGATATCATTGGCGGTCATCATGCTGATGGCGGCGACCCTGATGGTCGCCGTTCCGGTCTCGGGCGGCACCTCTGTGGAGGGTCCGGTCAAGGCCGGGACCGGGGACACGGTCACCTTCACTTTGAAAGTCGACGGCACCGCATCCTACACTGCTGAGATACCGGGTGGTTCGGTGGACCCGGACTTCGGTATAGTCGACGAGGAGGCGGAGATCAACGTCACCGTCCCCAACACCCCAGGGAGACATTGGTTGAAGGTCAACTTCACCTTCGATGACGGTAGCGAGGAGGTTCGCGAGTGGATGATCAATGTGGTCGAACCGTACGTGTTCACTGCCACGTTAGTGAACAACGGCGACATCGCCGTCACCGGTCTCCCGGTGAAGTTCATACTGAACGGTGAGACTGTACACGAGAGCAATGTCGATATCGCTCCGGGGGAGACGAAGACCGTGGAGTACCGTCACATCGAGGGTTTGAGCAGCGGCCGGAACTCCATAACTGTCGCCCTGGACTCCGAGAACGAGTTGGTGACGTTGTCCACGGGGACAACGAGCATGACCACCGTCTTCTACATCGATCAGGCGGACTACTCCTTGTCACATTGGATAATGGGTCTGACCCTGGTGATAATGACCTTCGGTCTCGTGTGGGTGTACCGTAAGCCGAGAAAGAACTACGGACGTCCGAAGGGAAGGCGTTAACGTCGCGACACCAAGGCGGAGGCCACGTCGCCTCTAGTTCGTTCGACAACGGAGCGGGAGACGTCCTGCTTCCTCCTCACCGGCAGCACCGCATCGGGATGGTCGAAACGCATCAGCGCCTCGTGGACCGTCTCCATCTTCTCCAGGATGCCGTCCGCCTCGTCAACCCTGCCGTCGCGTAGAAGGTCGAGACATCTCCTCCGCAACTCGCCGGGAACGTCGGCGAGACCGAGTATCCACGCCCTGTCGCTGACGTTCAGTGCGGTCGGGTCCGGCAACGGCTCGTCGTTGAGTATAGCATCCAGAAGGAAGGCCTCGGCCAGCTCCATCATCGCGTCCTCCACCGCCCCGCGCTGTGTCGCGTCCCCGAGGTAGCTGAGCATATCATCATTGCGTATGCGACATTCCTTGAGGAAAGGCGCCGGGTCCTGGTCGCGGTGGATGCTGTTGATCGCTTTCTTGCTCACACGGATTATCTCCCGCGAGTCGCGGAAGGAACGCTCCCGCAGCTCCTCAGCGGCGTCCATCGCCGTCACGAGCGCTTCGATGATCTCCTCGATCCCTGTCATCCGCGCACCTGACGCATGTGCTCCACCCTCTTCTTGACCACATCGGCCTTGCCGATGTCGTGGCGCACGCGTATGGCGTCACCACGGACGTGCTCCAAGGCCTTCTCGCAGTTCTTCTCCGCATCACCGATGCTGTCGCCGAGGCCGACGACGCCCACGGAGCGGGAGCTGCCGGTCACGAGCACCCCTTCCTTTAGGAAGACGTTCGCGTAGTAGGAGACGGCGGAGGAGTCCTTGACGCCCCTCTCGTCCACATATATCGGCTTGCCGGATACGGACTTGACACCGTATCCTTCTGGGACGATGTACTTGCAGACCGTGGCCTTGTTGAGGAACTGCACGTCCTCGTTCAAGGTACCGTCGGCCATCGCCTTGCATATCTCGGTGAATCCGGTGCTCAGTATGGGAAGCACGTTCATCGCCTCGGGATCGCCGAAGCGGGCGTTGATCTCGATCATCCGCGGTCCGTCGCGGGTGAGCATGAACTGACCGTACATCACGCCCACGTAGGGACATCCCTCGGAGGCCATCGCGTCGACGATCTTCTGCAATATGGTCAAGGCCTCATCCTTCTCCTCCGCCTCTATGAAGGGGAGCAGATGGTCGGCATCCGAGTAGGAGCCCATGCCGCCGGTGTTAGGTCCCACGTCGCCCTCGAAGGCGCGCTTATGGTCTTGGACCAAAGGCATCGGTGCTATCGTGCTACCGTCGCAGAACACCATCAGCGTGAACTCCTCGCCGATCGCCCTCTCCTCGAATATCACACCGGCTCCTCCGATGTCCTGGTCGAAGATCTCGCGTACGTACGTTTCGGTGTCCTCCAGGCTCAGGAGATGCTCCCCCTGCACCTTCACGCCCTTCCCTCCGGTCAGGCCGACCGGCTTCACCACCAGTTCGTATGGCGCGTCCTTGATGTAATCCAGCGCTTTATCCAATGAATGGAATGTGGCATGCCCGAGGTTACCCGGTATGCTGTGCGTGTCGAGGAGCTCGCGCATGAAGGTCTTCGACGTCTCGATGCGTGCCGCGTCCTTGGTCGGTGAGGCGCAGCGTACGCCCGCATCGCGGAGCGAATCCACGATGCCCGCTCCCAGAGGAGCCTCCGGCCCTACGAAGGCGTACTCCACACCGTTCGCCAAGGCGAAGTCCACTATCGCCTCGACATCCATCTCGCTGACGGTCATCACTTTGGCCGCCCGACGGCCGATGCCGGGGTTGTTGGTGCTCATGGCCGCGAATATCTCCGCCCCGCTGCGATGCAACGCTTCTACGGCAGCATGCTCTCTGCCCCCTCCTCCCACGGTAAGAAACCTGGTCATGTTGAACCCTCAGATACCCAATGCGGCGATCAGACCGTCAATACCTTCGCCGGTCTTCACGCTCACGGCATGGAGATCCTTGCCGGTGATACGGCGGTAGTCGTCGGCGATACGCTGCACGTCCACCTCCATGTATCCGGCAAGGTCCACTTTGTTGATGGCCGCCACGTCGGCGGCATGGAATATGTCAGGGTGTTTGCGCACCATGTCATCGCCTTCGGTGACTGATATCAGCACCAGGCGCAGATCGGTGCCCAAGGGGAAGTCCGAAGGACAGACGAGGTTCCCCACGTTCTCGATGAACAGCACGTCCACCTCTTCCAGCGACAGGTGCTCAATAGCATGGTCGACGAGATGCGCATCTAGGTGGCACTCATGACCGGTGTTGCAGTTCACCGCTTTCACGCCCGCGTCCTTGAGTCTGGCGAAATCATCGTCGCCGGTGACGTCACCGGCCACGGCCGCCACTCTCACGTTCCTTTCAGCAAGTCGTTCGGCTATCCTGATCAACAGGGCGGTCTTGCCCGCGCCGATGGAACCCATGACGTCTATGGAGCGTACGTTGTTCTCGCGGAGCAGGGCGTGGTTAGCCTCGGCGAGACGCTTGTTCTCGCCGAGCACGTCCAACTCCATCCCTATCTCGGTGATCTTGTGCACGTTCTTGAATCTAAAAAGGAGGTATTAACTGTTGCCACCCTCGCGGACATATAACAAACAAAATAAGGCCCTAGTCCTTTCGGTTGATTGTTGGCATGAGCTATTCCCAGACATTATCAGACAGATTGGATTCATTGCAGGCTGTGAACGGCGACGTATTGAGTGTCACCACGGGCGGAAGGACCTACGAGGGAACCTTGATGCCTCATCACGATTTCAGCGACCCGGACGTGCTGGTCCTCAAGCTGAAGAGCGGTTACAACGTCGGCATAAAGGTCGGTTCCGAGGATGGTGTCGACCTGGTGCAAAGGCCTGAGGTCCCGGCGCCTAAGAAGAGGGACAAACCCGTTACTGGAAATAAACCACGCGTCGCCATCATCGGCACCGGAGGGACCATCGCATCGTTCGTGGATTATCGCACCGGTGCGGTCCATCCCGCACTGTCCACCGATGCCCTGGTGTCACAGGTCCCGGAATTGGCGGACCTGGCGGATATCGACTCCAAGGTTCTGTTCTCCATATTCTCCGAGAACATGGCCCCTCATCACTGGCAGGAGCTGGCTTTAGCGGTGGCCAATGAATTGAACAAGGGTGCCGAGGCGGTGCTGATACCGCACGGCACCGACTCCATGGGCTACACCGCGGCGGCCTTGGCATTCATGTTGGGAGAGATACCGCGGCCGGTCATACTGGTGGGCGCTCAACGCTCGTCCGACAGACCATCATCAGATTCCCCCAGCAACCTGCTGGCAGCCACCCGTTTCGCCATCGAGCAGGATGTGGCCGAGGTCTGCGTCCTGATGCACGACGGCCCTTCGGACGACTCCTTCGCAGTGCACTTCGGCACCCGCGTCCGTAAGATGCACACCTCGCGGCGTGACGCTTTCCAAAGCATCAACGTCGCACCGCTCGCTACCATAAGTCCGGACGGCGTGACGATAAACCACGCCCCTCGACGTAAGAGCGACGTCAAGGTGGAGGCGAGGATGGCACTGGAGAAGGACGTGGTCCTTCTGCAGTACTTCCCCGGCATGAAGCCCTGGCACTTCGAGCGTGCCGTATCCGGGAGTCACGGTGCAGTCATCGCCGGCTCCGGCCTCGGTCACGTGAACAAGGAGATGGTGGAGTTCATATCCAAATCGATCTACGGAGGGACGCCGGTGGTGATGACCAGCCAATGCCTGAACGGCGCCACTAACCTGGGCGTCTATGACACTGGCCGCGACCTCCTACAGGCGGGGGTGATAACGGTGGACGACATGCTGCCGGAGACCGCCTATGTGAAACTGATGTGGTCCTTGGCCAACAGTGACGACGTCGCCACTACGATGAGGACTCCCATCGCCAACGAGATGTCGGAGAGGAGGGAGATGAATGTCTGAACACGAACTCACCTGCGGAATCGAGATACACCAGCAGCTGGACACCACCAAGCTGTTCTGCTCCTGCCGCTCCGAGCTGGTGGAGAGCGACGATAAGACCTTCCTTCGCCGACTGCGTCCTACCGCCAGCGAGCTGGGGGAGATGGACCGCGCCGCCCTCCTGGAATCGCAGAAGAGGATGTTCTTCCGCTATCAGGCTCCAAAGGGAGTGAGTTGCCTCGTCGACGCCGACGAGGAGCCTCCTCACACCGCCGATGTGGAGGCCACCGACACCGTGCTCACATTCGCGACGATGATGAACGCCCGCATCGTCGACGAGATACACTTCATGCGAAAGCTGGTCATCGACGGCAGCAACACCGCCGGCTTCCAGAGGACGGCACTCATCGCCATGGACGGTCATCTCGATCTCAACGGCAGGAAGATAGGCATACAGTCTATCTGTCTGGAAGAGGATGCGGCACGCAAAGTCGACGCCGGAGACGGGGAGATCACCTATCGTCTCGACCGCCTCGGTATTCCTCTGATCGAGATCGCCACCGGTCCTGACATGCATACTCCCGAGGAAGTGAAGGAGGTCGCCCTGCGACTCGGTACGCTCCTACGGGCGACGAAGAGGGTGAAGAGAGGCATCGGATCGATACGCGAGGACCTCAACATATCCATCCCCGGTGGTTCAAGAATAGAGATCAAAGGGGTGCAGGAGCTGCGCCTCCTGCCGCTTTACGTGGAGAATGAGGTGAAGAGGCAGCGCATGCTGCTACGCATCCGTGACATATTGTTGGATAGAGGGGTTCGTGATGTAAGCTACGAGCCGGTCGATGTGACCGATATCTTCAAGGACTGTCCCTCAAAAGTGATCAAGGGGGCGTTGAAGGACAAAGGGAAGGTGATCGCGGTCAAACTCCCCGGCTTCGCCGGCGTCCTCAACGGCGACGGCGGTGCTCTCCGTCTCGGCTCGGAGTTGGCGGGACGCGCCCGCACCCGTGGTGTGAAAGGGATATTCCATTCCGACGAACTGCCGGCCTATGGCATCGAGCAGTCCTACGTTGACGCGTTGACCGAAGAGCTCTCAATGCAGGAGGGCGACGCATTCGCGATATGTGCCGCTCCCAAGAGGAAGGCCACGGAGGCTCTCGAACTGGTCGTGGTCCGCGCCAACGAAGCGCTTGAAGGCGTTCCGGAAGAGACCCGTGACCCGCTACCGGACGGAAGCTCACGATACTCGCGCCCGCTCCCCGGAGCGGCGAGGATGTATCCGGAGACCGACGTCCCGCCGGTGAGGGTCGATGAGGAGCGTCTCACGAATATCAAGGAGAACCTTCCGGAACTACCTGACGAGGTGATCAAGCGTCTCGTCTCCCAGTACCAGATCAACGACCAGCAGGCTGCGCAGTTGGTGCGTAGTGGTAAGGACGAGCTGTTCGAGAGGATCGCCGAAGGCTTCGACATGCCGTCGGTGGCGGCGAGCACCTTGGCCAACACCTTCCCCGAGATGGAGCGTGAAGGTCTGGACGTCGACGCCATCGATGATGACGGACTTATGTCCGCGTTCCGTCTTCTCAGCGCGGGCAGCTTCGCCAAGGAGGCCCTTCCCTCATTGCTGCGGGAGATGTGCTCCGGCGTTACCGCCGAGGCCGCGATCGAAAAGCTCGGCCTCAGCGCCATGGACCAAGATGAGGCTGAGAACGTCGTCAGAAAAATCGTGTCTGAGCGTAAGGACTTCGTCATCGAGAAGGGGATGGCGGCCATCGGCCCTTTGATGGGCGTGGTGATGGCCGAGCTTCGGGGAAAGGTCGACGGCAAGGAGGCCAACACACTGCTCGTGAAATGCATCAAGGAGCTGATGGAATGAACTGCGAGACCGAACAGAACACTCCTCTCATCACCATCGGGCTGTGCATGCTCTCCGGCGTGCTCATAATCGCCAACGCCTGGTGGTTCCAGGCCGAGGGCATAATGCTATACGACTTCGGCATCGACCCCGGGACGTTCTACATGCTGATGTCCACTCTAGGTCTCGCCGTGGCATTCCTGGGAGGGCTGATGTACATCGCACCGCTGTACACCGTCCACCTCGCCAAGCTGGCCATGGTGCTCTCGCTGTGCACCTTCCCCGCCGGGGGAGGATTCGCACTCGGCATGCTAGCTGGTTTCGCTGCGGGCTTCACGGGCATATTCTGCGGACCCTCACCGCCTGATCTCGAGGACGTCAAGACGTTCGAATAAGAGTGATTTGGAACCCAGCTTCTTCACCTTGTAGCGGTCCAGCATACCCTCCAACGTGCCGTGGTCCATCAGGGAGCAGGTCACTATCACCAGTCTCCCCTCGGGGTTCAGGTGTTCATCCACTCCGTTGAGGAGTTTCCTTAGAGGATCGAGGCCGTCCTCACCGCCGGACCACGCCGCTGCCGCCATCCCCTCCTCCTCCACTGGAAGGTAGGGAAGGTTGAACACTATGAGGTCGAAGGTCCCGTGCACGTTCTCGTAGATGTCGGATACACGGACCTTGATCTCCACTCCGTTGTCCTCGGCGTTGACTATGGTGCACTCCACCGCCATCGGGTTTATGTCCACCGCCGTCACGATCGCGCCGGCCTTGGCGCAATGGATGGCCACTATCCCCGATCCGCAGCCTATCTCCAGCACGTCATCGCCCGGGCTCACTTTCAGTGACTCTATGAGGATTTGGGAGTCCTCGTCCGGGGAGTAGACGTCCGGAAAGACCTTGATGCTGATTCCGGGGTCGAACAACATGGTGATAACATGGTTTTCTCACTTATTTATACGGAGAGTCCTTTTCCAAAAACGTGCAGTTCCTGAGCCTGCTGTCCGTGGTCATCATATTCGCCACCATAGGCATCCTACTGGTGCGTAGGTACGAGGTCACCTACGTCCTCATCATAAGCAACCTCCTGGTGTTCATGCTGGGGATATTGGCGGCTTTCAACGGCGGTGTCTTCGGCTGGGTGCAGTTCGAACTTGGTTTCCGACCCTCGTACCTGGAGAGTGGTGAGAGACTCTACACCATCATCACGCACATGTTCGTGCATGCGTCCTTCCTGCACGTGATGATGAACATGCTCTTCCTGTTCCTCATCGGCACCCAGTTGGAGAAGAGGATCGGTCGTGAGAGGACGATCGCCGTGTACTTCCTCGGCGGCCTGGTGGCGGTGGCCACCGAGTCGTTGTTGCAATGGTCGCCGGACAGCGGTTTCTCCACCATCCTGATGGTGGGCGCTTCCGGCGCCGTCTCGGCGCTCATGGGTGCGATGCTCCTCCTATACCCTCAGGAGGAGATACCCTTCTTCCTAGGCCCGATATTCATGCAACGCGTGAAGGTCTGGTTGTCAGTCGGTACCTGGTTCCTGCTGCAAGCGTTCCTGCTCGTAGCCGGTATGGAGATGGGCGTCGCCTACGGGGCCCACGTGGGCGGTTTCCTCGGCGGGGCACTCATCGCCAGGGTGGTGGTGGAAGGCCGTACGGCATCCATCGAACGTCCTTTGGATCCGCAGGAGCTCCAAGTGTTCGCTCGCACTCCTAGGGCGCGTAAGGCATTGGACGAGGTGGCCAAGGCGGACGAGGAGGACATCCGCCGAGCGTGGATGGAGGAGTTCGCCGAGAACGCCACCTGCCCCCACTGCGAATCAAGGCCGGAGATGAGAGGGAATAAACTTAAGTGCCGCTGCGGACTTGAAGTAAAATGGAGATGACACCCGCCACCTTGGACATACTGACCGTCGGCCACCTTGTGAAGGAGAACGACGTTGTGAAGGAGGCCCATTCCACCTCCGCCCTTATACGCAGTGGCGACAAGACGATAGTAGTCGACACATCGTCGAAAGAGAGACGGGACGCCATCAAGTACTCCTTTAGGTCCCTGAAGGTTCTGCCCAAGGATGTGGACATCGTCGTCACCACCCACGCCCACGGCGACCACATGGGTAACGACGAGCTGTTCCCCAATGCGCAGTTCATCGTCCATGAGGAGGAGGGCCTCAGCGAAGGCCACCGCGTCATGGACGGGGACATACTCGAGATCGCGCCGGGTGTGGTTATCGTCCACACCCCCGGCCACAGCCGCGGCAGCATATCCGTGTTCGTGGAGGGCGACGAGCGTTACGCCATCACCGGAGACGCCGTACCCTTGGAGGACAACTTCCGCCGCATGGTCCCCCCTGGCATACATTTTGACCGTGAGATCGCTTTGCAAAGCATTAATAGGGTGGGAGAGTTCGCCGACATCATAGTGCCGGGTCATGGATTCCCTTTCCCGGTTCGCAGGTGATGCAGATGGAAGAGTCAGACGTCATATACGCGGAATGCCCCGATTGCGGAGATGTCACTCTGCACGAGGTCCTGAAGGGCAAGATAGGCAAAGCCTCGTTGGAGGCCACCATACGCTGTCAGGACTGCAACAGGGTGCATGCCGAGACCATAAGGCAACCGGAGACGATCATGGTGCCGGTCATAGTCAGCGATGGTGACGAGTCCATACGCATGAGCACCGAACTGGAGTCCGACGATCTTCTCGTCGTCGATGACGAGTTCTTCGTCGATGATGTTTACGTGAAGATAACCGCTTTGGAGCTAAAAGGCGGTAGAAGGGTGAAGAAGTCCCCGGCCCCGGAGATCGAGATGATCTGGGCCAAGCGTTTCGACCGCTTGAAGATCAAGGTCTCGATAAACAACATCCACAAGACATTGGCCAGGACCCTAGAGGCCGCCCCGGAGGAGGAGTTCGCCATCGGTGACACCATGTCCTTCGGGAAGGATGATGTGGTGATCCATGCGATCAAGGCCCGCCGTAGCATGGTCCGTCGCGGCTCGGTGGAGGCGCGTGATATCGTACGGATCTACTGCAAACTCATGCGGAAGACCTATTCCTAGACACCAGGATGTGGTCCAGGACATCAGCGATGTTGCGGGACTCCATGCTGACGTCCGCTCCGGCGACGACCTCATCGTCTATGGGGTTGAACGCTATCGAGAAGCCGGCGTTCTCGAACATCTTCACATCCACGAAGGAGTTCCCGATGGCCACCGTTTCCTCTTTGGTCACGCCGTAGCGCTTCATGAACTCCCGCATCTTAATCCCCTTGTCGGATAGGTCGACGTTCAATATCCCCTCTCCGACCAACGTCCCGTCGCTGTTGCTGATGAGGGTGTTGGCCGCATAGTCGTCGAAGTCGAAGCCCAGGGCGATGCGCTGGGCGGCTATGTCGATGCCCCCGGACACGATGACGGAGATGATGTTATTGTAGCGCAGGGTGGCGATAGTCTCCTGCAGGCCGTCGATGATGGGCATGTCGCGCAACGCTTCGTTCACGTCGTTGATAGACATGTCCGTCTTCACGGTCTTCCACAACGCCACGTCACGGCGGATGAACTCCGCCTCGTCGATGACGCGGTCCTTGAACAATTGCAGGTTGCGGCTGTTGTCCACTTCCATCACATCATGGACCCATTTCCATGACGAGACGTAGTCGAACAGAACTCCGTCCATGTCGAAGACGACCAATCGATAGGGGCTTTCGCGCACATCATGCGATATGAAAGGTTAATTAAAAAAGTTGAGTTATCATGGACATATGATAACAATCGTGGGCACCGGTCACGTCTTCCGCATCCAGGAGCAGGTCTCCTTCATAGTGAAGAACAGCTGGCCCCAGGCGGTTCTGGTGGAACTCGACCCGCAGCGATTGCAATCCATACGCAGTCCCATGGACCCTCAGAAGGCCAAGGCGCCGTGGTTCTACAAGATGATGGCGCAGCAGCAGATACGTTTGGCGGACGAGTTCGGCGGTACCGTCGGCGGCGACATGCTGGCCGCCGTGGAGGCGGCGGAGCGGGTGGGTGCGCAGCTCGTGCTGATAGATGAGAACGCCTCGGTGGCCGTCAAGAACCTGCTCGCAGTCATGCCCGCCCGTGAGAAGATCCGTCTCATACTATCATCATTCCAAGGGATGTTGGCATCCAAGAAGACGGTGGAGCGGGAACTCACCCGTTTCAGCGATGAGGAGGAGAGCTACGTCGATGACATGCGCAAACACTTCCCCTCCATGATGAAAGCGCTGATCGACGACCGCAACGAGGGGATGGCGGAGAAGGTACGCAAGGCGTCGGAACGCTTTCAGGACATGGTCGTGGTGGTGGGCGACGCCCACGTCGAGGGTCTGGTGGAGTTGTTGGATGGAATCGAGGTGAAAAAGATAAGGCTGAAGGACATCCTCGACCCGCAGAGGATGGAGGCCATCCGTCGCGAGCTCTGCCAAAGAGAGGTCGGCACATGAACGTCAGGTTGCTCTCATACACCAAGGATGCGGACCGCATATGCGCGGCCGCCGGCCAGTCATGCTATTCGGGGAAAGGGGCGTCCACGATATTGGAGGGCACCGATGACGATCAAGCGGAGCGCATACTCGGCAAGATAGTCGGTATGGGTCATCACTCGGTGATCGAGCATGCGGTGTTCACGTTCTCCGTGGAGGGCGTTTCAAGAGCGTTGACGCATCAGCTGGTGAGGCACCGCGTGGCGTCCTACTCACAACAGAGCCAACGCTACGTGTCCCTCCAAGAAGCCAGTTACGTCACTCCGCCGAGCATCGCCGATAGTGCTGAGCTCAAGGCGAAGTACAACGAGATGATGGACCGCATATGGCAGGCCTACCGCGAGTTCTCCGAGGAGGTGCCCAAGGAGGATGCGCGTTACCTTTTGCCGAACGCATCGACCACCAACATCACCATCACCATGAATGCCCGTGAGCTGTTGCATTTCTTCTCGTTGCGATGCTGCAACCGCGCCCAATGGGAGATCCGGGAGATGGCCGACCGTATGCTGACGTTGTGCAAGGACGTCTCCCCGGTGATATTCAAGGACGGTGGCGCGCCCTGCGTGCGCGGTCCCTGCCCCGAGGGGGAGTTGAGCTGCGGCGACCCGCGATGAGCCAGCACGTTCACCGCCTCCCGTCCAGTCAGGGCGCAGACAATAACGCTTAAATACAGAATATCCTTAACCTGGTTTACTCGGTGAATGAAATGGGAAAGATTAGACCCACTTATATCAAGAGAGTATCTATCGAACTGCTCGAGAAATACCCTGAGGCCTTTAGCGATGACTTCGAAGAGGCCAAGAAAATGGTCGACGCACTGTGCGATGTGGACTCTGTAACCATGCGTAACCGCATCGCTGGATACATCGTCAACTACCGCAAGCAGCTCGACTTCTGAGCTGACTGCGGTTGCAAGAATCTTTTCTTCACCGCAAGACAAACAGCCCGAGTGGGGTAGCTAGGATATCCTGTGAGATTGCGGATCTCTTGACCCGGATTCGAATTCCGGCTCGGGCACCACTCATTCTTCCTTGAATCCCTTCCTCTCCACGACATCGAAGTTACCGGGAGGGAGCACCCTCGCCAGTTCTTCTTCCGGGACCTGGAACTCACGGGCGAGGTTCGACACTTGTTTTCCTCTCTTCTCCTTGCTAGGCCGGATGACGACGTAGCGATTGGAACGTTTCCTCATCATTGATGTCGGACCGCACATGATCTTGCGGGCGCCCTCATGCTCCACCTCGCCCACTGCAAGCTCCACGGGCAGGTGGTAGAGGTAGTTCCTCTTACCACGCACGATGAACGCTCCCCGGGGGACGAACTCACCGGGTTGCGGTGTCTTGCTGACCTGGTCGGGCTTGACCCAGTACGCCGCCCCCTCGGGGAAGCAGGACGTCCAGGCCTTGGACTGCGCCAATGCGAAGGTGGCCGCCTCACGGAGGTCCTCCTCGTCGGCAGTCTGTCCGTCTTTGATTATGATCGATGGAGCACCGTGGACGTCGGCGTGGACGTAGACGTCGATCTCCTTGAGATGTTTCTTGACCAGTTGGTCGTTGCTCTTGGCGTCCCTGCCGCCCATGACCATCTTCCCTGAGGAGGTGACGAACCACTTGTACCTCTCGAACCAGAACTGCTTCGTCGGTTTGGCATCCGAACGTTCAGCCTCCTTTTTCGCCAGGCCCTTGAGTCTGCGGTCACGTTGCAGCTCGGTCTCCTTCAGCGCCGTCTCGGCGCGCTTGGACTTCTCGCCGATGTCCTTGCCCTTCTGATAGAGGATGGAGGCATTGGCGTCCGGCCCCTCACGGTAGTTCAAGGGAACGTCCATCTCATCGAGTATGGCGACCACCGTGGTCTTGGAGGGGTCGATGGAACGCACGAAGGGGATCTTCATGGCGCCTTCTCGTAGCTTGTCCCAATCAAGCTTGCGGGACTGTTCCTCCAGCACGTTGAGGAGCTCGCTGACCGCCGCGTAGTTCGTATAGATGGAGTCAGCCTTCAAGCGGAAAGCTTCCGACTCCTCCTGGTAGTCGTGTATGGTCTCGCGCTGATTCTCGATCCGCCTCTCCAGTTTCTGCAGTTGCGGGTCGACCACCGCCTTCTTCTCCTCGTCCTGCAACTGGGAGACGTACTCATCGAGGGCCAGGGAGAACGTCTCCCTCTTAGCATACTCCAATGAGGCGTTGCTCTTCAACTCCACCGGCGACACGTCGACCATCCTGTCCGCTTCCATGTAGATGGTCGGAGAGCTGGTGGAGAGGGCCTCCTCGATGAGATTGCACATCTTGCTGTAGACGTTTGAAAGATCGTCATCGGCGAGGGTGGATATCTTGGTGTTCTTGTCGACACCGCTCCGTACACACACCTCCTCAGCGTACTGACCGCCGAGGTTGGCCGAGGTGGCCAAGGTGCGGACGAGGTCGGAATCGGAATCCTTGACGGCGGCCAGGAAATCCTCCTCGCTCGCCGTCGTGGGGTCGAAACGCGCCGCGGGCATCACGTGCTCCGCGCCGGGGCGGACCTGACGGTGCCGCCAGCTCTTCTGCACGATGCAGTTCAATATCCTGTCATCAGTGACCAGGAGCACGTTGCCACCGCCGAATATCTCGAAAATCAGGTGGATGGGCGATTCCTTGGAGGACATCTCGATGTCGATGATACGGTCGAAACCGACCTGAGTCACCGCGTTTATCCGGGAGTTGCCGATCTGCTTACGGGCATAGGAGGCGAAGGACGTGGGCATCTGCGGTGTCTCCGGCTTCTCCTTGGCCAGGAACAACCACTTCTTCCTCTTGAAGAACAGTTCCCTCTTCCCTTGCCCTTGAACGTTGATGCGGAGGAGCACGTTGCCGTCGCCCCAGTGGAATACCTTGTCAACGAAGGAGCCGACCAACCCCTGCATCTCCTCCACCACCGCGCGCACATCGAACGTGCTCATCTCTTTCTTCATCGCACTAGGTTAGCCACGGGCCAATCATAAACTTTCCCACCCACAATCAGAAACGCTTATTAACAATAGGGGAATTGAGGGGGTTAGGCCGCTGTGGCTAAGAGGTATAGCGACGCCTTGGTAAGGCGTAGGTCGCGGGTTCAATTCCCGTCAGCGGCTCCACCTTCTCATATTTCTCTTAGAGACGATGTTCCCCGCTTTTTAACACTAACGTGAATCACCCCATCCTATAGAACACGAATCCGGACCATATCTTGGGGAAGAAGTAGGTGGTCTTCTTGGGCATCCTCTTCCCCGCTCCGGAGATCTCCCACACCTTATCGAGACTGGGGGGATTGAACACGATGGCCAGGTCATGGTCCTCATGTTTCATACGGGTCTTGGCCTTGGAGTCCTCGGCCTCGAAGCTGACCTCGACCTTCCCCTGGTCGTATCCCAGCAGTCCTTTCATTATCCTCTGCTGGGCGATGTAAGTGTCCAGCGAGTCCAACGGGTCGTCATTCTTCTCTGCGAAGATGGCCAAGGCCTCCCCGGAACGAAGGATGATGCCCATGTCGGCGCCTTGGTTGAGGTGATAGTCCATGTCATCGGTGTCCGGGCAGTCTATCACTTCGAACATCTCTCGTAGTTGCGCGACGAAATCATCTTCCAGGAAGTCCTGGCAACGCACCAGGCGATGGGTGGGCCAGATCACTAGGCCCGGGTCGTTGGAGGCTACGAGCGTGGCCATGACGTACTGTTTCTTCTCCACACCGGAGTTCTCCTCGCCATAGGTGCAGGCGGTCTCGAAACGATGGTGACCGTCGGCGATCAGTATCCGCTGGTCCTGCAACGCTGATGATATGGAATCCACTAGGTCCTTGTCGTCTATCACCGAGAAACGGTGCAGCACACCCTGGTCGTCCGCCGTCTCGTAAACGTTCCTGGCGTTCGATGAGATCCGTGCCTGCAGCTCCTCATCCAACCCCTCGGAAATGCCGAATATGGACTCGGAGTGCGTCTCGGTGTCGCGGAGGAGGGTCAAGCGGTCCTCCTTCACCTTGGGGAAGGTCTCCTCGTGGGGGATTATCATGCCCGTGGAGTATGGCTCAGTACCCAAAACACCTACTATACCGGAGCGGATATACTCCTCACCGCCGCTCTTGAAGACCTGTTCGTAAAGATAGAATGAATCGTCGTCCTTTGCGAGCACACCGTCGCCGACCCAGGTGTCAAGCTCCTCCCGGGCCGCGTGGTAACGTCCATCCACCGGTCTGAGGGTTATCCTGGTCACATTATGGGGGTTCGATTGCAATCCCCGCAACTCCTCAGCGGATATCACATCGTAAGGAGGGGAGATACGTTCGTCGATGCTCTCTCCGTCCTTGAGGACGGGCCTGTATCCGGGGAACGGTAGGAACCTAACCATTTGAACTCTCCAAGGGGCTCTACTTCCGCTTATACGTAAACCAATTAAATAGATTTTTGAAAGCTTGGTCGTTTCGTGCGGACTAGCACGGAGGAGAACATCCGATGATAATCAACGATGGCCAGTATCATCAATGACGTTGTATTAAGGACGGTCATCGGTGTTCCAATCGATCGGACAAAGGATTAAAACGTTAAATATTCGTTTTCGTTAAATAGGATAGCGTTATTTTTTATCAAGAAAAAAGGAAGGGTTAAACATCTACATCAACAACATCAATCATATCGAGGGCCTCACGGCCGAAGAAAAGGAGGAGCTGTACGAGGTCGTAGAAAGATTCCCCTTCCGCACCACAGATTACTACCTTTCATTGATCGATTGGGACGACCCTCTGGATCCTCTGCGCATGATAGCGGTGCCCACCATGCCGGAGCTTTCGGGATGGGGCAGTCTCGACCCCTCGGGGGAGAGCGACTACACCAAGGTCCCCGGAGTAGAGCACAAGTACGAGCAGACCGCGATAATGCTGGTGAGCGGCACCTGCGCCAGTTTCTGCCGTTACTGCTTCCGTAAACGCCTGTTCATGGAGGACTATACCGAGGATCCATTCGAACTCAACACGGCTCTCGATTACATCGCTTCCCGTCCGGAGATAAGCAACGTCCTGCTCACCGGTGGGGATCCCCTCATGCTGGGCACCAGCAAATTGGACCACATCCTCACGGAACTGAGGAAGATAGATCATGTGAGGATAATCCGCATCGGCAGCAAGATCCCCGCGGTCAATCCCCAGAGGATACTGGATGACTCTGAGGTGTCAGAGGTAATAGCCAAGCACATCACCAACGACAAGAGCATCTACGTGATGACCCAGTTCAACCATCCTCGAGAGATAACCCCTCAGGCCAAAGAGGCGGTGAAAATGTTGCAGAAGGCGGGTGCCGTACTGACCAATCAGACCCCTATCCTCAGGAAAGTGAACGCCAACCCCTACACCCTGGCGGAACTGATGAACGAACTGTCGTACATCGGCGTGGCGCCCTATTACGTTTTCCAGTGCCGCCCCACCGTGGGGAACCGGCACTTCTCGGTCCCGGTGGAGGAGTGCTTCCGTATCGTGGAGGAGGCCAAGAAGATGTGCTCCGGTCTGGCCAAGAGGTTCAACTACGTGATGTCCCACCGTACTGGCAAGATCGAGGTCGTCGCACTGGATGAGGAGAAGGTCTACATGCGATACCATCAGGCCGCCAAGGACTCCGACCTAGGGCGCACCCTGATACTATCCCGCGACCCCAACGCCCTATGGTTGGACGAATATCAGGATCTTGAGCTATGACCTCACGGTCCGGTGATCAGTACCGGCCCGTGGCCGGCATTGTACTTTCGACTTCAATGCAGCGAAAAGTATACTAACAGCGACCGATATCGATGGAAAAGAGGTTCATATTAGACCTCGGAGAGAAGCATCTAGATGTCCAATTGGCGTGACGAAATCAACCGTTCCGCAGTCATGAGCAGGCTCATTGGCCCCTCCCGTTATGAGGCCGTCAGGAGCGCTCTGCGCATGCCGGAGACCTATCCATCGATGCGTCGGTATTTCATAAACACGGTTTTCGACTCCACCTTCGTTGTTCTCGGTGTCATCATCGGTACGGCGTTGGTCACCGATCCCGTTGAACGTATGGTGGTGCTGACGATCCTCACCAGCTGTCTGGCCTTGATGATGTCCACCGCGGTGGCGGTCTACGAGGCGGAGAGGTTGGAGCAACGCATCCGTATAATGGAGATCGAGCGCGCCATGCTCCGTAAGCTGGACCGGAGCTCGATAGAGAGGACATCGCAGATAAGCGTCATCCTGATAGCCGGTGTCAACGCCTTCGCGCCCTGGTTGGCGGCGATAGTGACCCTGTTGCCGATATTCATCATCGGGGACATGGCCATCGCCGCCTGGGTATCCATAGGTGCAGCCATATGTCTCCTCTTCGTGACCGGCTTCATGATGGGGCGCCTCGGGAAGAAGAGGAGTCCGTTGCTGAACGGTTTCCGCATGGCCGCGATCGGTGTGATCGTGTTCCTGCTGGCTATGCTTATCGAACGCTCGATATGATTCAGCAGATCCTCGGCACCGGATCGCCCACCGGAGGCTCCAGAACACGACGGCCGCCCATCTCCGTCCTGATGACCACGCGGTCGTACTTCTCGGTAGCATAACCGATGATGGCGGCGTTCTCTCCCTCCGGGTGTCGCTTCAGCGCCTCGAGCACATCCCCAGCCGCTTCAGGCACGCAGGCGATGACCACCTTCCCCTCGTTGCCGATGCTCAAGGGGTCGATGCCCAGGAGTTCGCAGGCGTTGTTCACCGTCTCGCTGATCGGTATGGAATGATCATCGAGCTCTATGCCCACCCCGGATTTCGACGACCATTCGTTCAAACAGTTGGCCAGTCCTCCGCGGGTGGGGTCCTTCATGGTGACTACGCCACCGGCTTCCAGAGCCGAGGATATCATCCTGTTCAACGGTGCGATGTCGCTCTCCAACTCAGTCTCGAAACCGTAACCCTCGCGGAAGGAGAGCAGAGAGACGCCGTGGTCGCCCATCCTGCCGCTGACGATTATCACGTCGCCCTCGGCGACGTTGTCGTCGGTCAGCCATTCAGACTTGACCTCACGGCTCCGCCGTGCCCTTTCCAGGTTGGCGTCCATATGTGCTGAGCGCCGACCGATGCCGGATGTGACGACGACCATCTTGTCTATGCTTCCAGACTCCATGACCTTGGTGTCGCCGGTCACCACCGGGACGCCGCAAGCGCGACTGGTGGCCGCGAGGCTGGCCATCACATGGTCCACCGTCTCCACGTCCAGACCCTCCTCGATTATGATGGCGCAGGACAGGGCGATGGGCTCGGCGCCCATGACGGAGATGTCATTGACGGTGCCCGCCACGGACAGTGAGCCGATGTCTCCTCCCGGGAATATCAAAGGCTTGACGGTGTGCCCGTCGGTGGTGAACACGATGCCGTCCACCACCGCGGAGTCGTCCAAGGCCTCCAGCGGAACTTCGGAGCGGCCTCCCTTCAGATGGGAGATCACGTGCTGAGAGAGGAACTCCTGCATGAGCTCGCCGCCGGCACCGTGGTTCATGTTCACCTTCTTCATGCGACCTGCAACGATGATGTGCAAGATAACCCTTGCCTTCACTCTCCGCGCGACCGCGGTCGAAGAGATAAGCAATTTATACGTACTCGGTGTACAGAAACAGGATGCCAGGAGAGCTCGTGGAAGACACCGTGGTGATTGATGATCAGAAGGAGGGCAGCCAGCTCCACAACCGCGGCGCATTCGGCTATCCGCGCAGCGGCGGCGGCCTGGACCTCGACCTGATAGAGGCGACATTCCTAGCGCAGTCTGAGAAGATCGAGGTCTTCCGGGATGGGAAGGCGGTCAGTTTCCCGGAGCTGTTCCGACACTCGGCATCGATCATACCCGAGTTCGACATCAAGTACCTCGTTTACAACGAGCTCCGCGCCCGTGGATTCATTGTCAAGCCCAACGTCGGTGACTACGATCTACGGGTGTACGGTCGCGGTGACATGCCCTCCCGCTCGCGGGAGAAGTACTGGGTGAAGGCCGCGTCCGAGCGTTCCAAGTTCGACATCAGCGAGTTCTTCCGTCTCTTGGCCTTGTTGAAGGAGGATAAACGCGAGCTGCTCTACGGAGTGGTGGACGAGGAGGGGGACATCACGTACTATGTGGTGTCGTACGGCGTACCCAAAGCCAAATGGAACATGGATGTGGCCGACGAGAAGTGCCTCGGTCATCTGGTTCAAGACCGTGTGTTCGTGTTCGATGAGACACAGGCCACCAAGCTGATGGACGCCGGTCATTTCGGCAAGAAGATGGGGGACGCCCTCCAACTATCCATAATCGAGAGCGCTTATCTGATGTCCAACGGTCTGCTCGAGGTGGTCTCTGCGGACGGAACGTTGGATCTGGATACGGTGCTTAGCTTCGGCAAGACACAGCAGGACGAGTTCACGGTGCGCAAGGACGCTTATTTCCATCTACGCGACCAGGGGTTGCTGGTGAAGACCGGTTTCAAGTACGGCACCCATTTCCGCATGTACGAGGACCACCCCGACAGATGCCACGCCCGTTATCTCGTGCACGCCACCTCCGCGGATAAGGGCACTTCCTGGCCGGAGATATCGAGGGCGGTGCGATTGGCGCACGGCGTCAAGAAGGAGATCCTCTTCTCCATGGTGGGCGCCAACGGTGTGGAGCTCCTAGGATTCCGGCGTATCAGGCCTTGATAGTGTTCAACGTGTTCTCCATACGTCCTGATAGCATCGTTGCGATCAATC
>PWJQ01000046.1 GCA_003560875.1 Methanomassiliicoccaceae archaeon | reverse complement strand
TGTTTTTTATTCTATATTGAAATGCAATCAACTATATATGAAAAACATACCTCTGAAATAAGAGGTGTCCCGTTTGGAGATCCGCAAAGTACAGGTTACAGGGGGCTCGTCATTTGTGATCACCCTCCCCAAAGAGTGGGCCAAATCAATAGATTTGAAGAAGAACGATCCGCTCGGGCTCATACCCCGTCCTGACGGCAGTTTGATCATAACCCCTCCATCAAGATGGGAGAACACCTCCAGCAACAAGGTTTTTGACGTCACAGGGGAAGAGGACCCTGTCTTCCTCTATCGAAAGATGGTGGGCGCATATATCGCAGGATTCTCTTTCATCGAGGTTCGTTCGAAAGGCAGGATGCCCTCCTCAGTGAGGGAGGTCGTGTCCACGCTCACTCAAATCGCGATAGGATTGGAGATTCTGGAGGAGAGTGACGAACACATAATCCTGAAGGACCTGATAGACCCCACAGAGATGAAATTCAACAAGAGTGTCG
Organism: Methanomassiliicoccaceae archaeon; assembly: GCA_003560875.1. Taxonomy (GTDB): domain Archaea; phylum Thermoplasmatota; class Thermoplasmata; order Methanomassiliicoccales; family Methanomethylophilaceae; genus PWHV01. Next base: position 8,656 of record PWJQ01000046.1, on the reverse strand, counting down.
ACCGGATGAGGGTCTTGGTCCGGAACATGCTCTCCGATTCTTTACAGGCCTTGGAGGAGGGGGACAGGGAATTACTCCAGGATGTAATCGACAGGGACAGGGACATAGACCGCCTGGAATGGCTTATATCCAGACAGTCCAACATGGCCCAGCGCGATTCTATAGTATCCCGGAAGATAGGCATGCCACAGATGGAGATCACCGCCAACTTCACGGTCGGAAGGATTCTGGAGAGGGTCGGCGATCACGCAGTCCATATTGCAAAGAACTCCACCCAACTCATCGAGATGGGCGTTACATCTGACGTAGTGGCTGAGATAAGACGTGGAGGAAACATGGCCATCGGCCTTCTCTCCTCCGCGGTTGATTCGTGGTTCAATCGGGACCTTGAACTAGCTAATGAGACGATAAATAAAGTGAGGGAACTCGTCACCATATGCCGTGAGATAAACCGTATGGCACAACAGCACGATGTTGAGGAGTCCATCTCCATAAGTCTCATCGCAGGGTCGATCAGAAGGACGGGCGAATACTCGACCGACCTAGCGGAACTGGTCATTAACACCATGATGGATTGAGGAAAGCGATTTAATCGATCACTCTCATTGACCCGCATGTGTGTGCTGCCTGACCACCTCATATTGTCCAAGATAAAAGACGGAAGTCTGGGTATCGATGGGTTCCATGAGGGTTCGCTGACTTCCAACGGTTACGACCTCCGCATCGCCGAGGTCCGCGATGCGGACGGTGAGATATACAGGGACGGAGAGGTGACGATACCTCCCGGGAGCATGTTCTACGTCTCCACGACGGAGACCGTCCGTCTGCCTGAAGATGTCTGTGCCCAACTATGGTTGAGGACCACATGGATACGGAGAGGCGTCATAGGCGCCTTCGGCAAGATCGATGCTGGTTTCAACGGCACATTGACCCTGGGAGCCTTCAACGCCTCCCGGAACGCAGTCACCATACCGGTGGGCGATAGATTCTGCCAGATGGTGATGGAATCTCTGCACTCCCCTGCGACACGACCCTACAGCGAAAGAAGCGGGAACTACCAGGGTCAGAAAGGCGTTACCTTGGAACCTGTCAGACGATGAGGGTTCAACAACGGAGGTCGAAACAGTATACGCTCATGGTCGGAGAGTATGTCTTCAACTCCTGGACGCCCTCTATATTGACAACCCTGCCGGAAGTGGCTGCTATGCTCAGCACGCGTTCCTGGAAGGGGACGAGGTCGTCGCGCTCGAGAATCTTATAAAGATGGACCACACCGCCGGGACGTAACTTGTAAAGAGCATAGAAGAGGAACTCCTCTGACATGTGGGGGAGGTTCATTATCACCCTGTCGAGGTCGGGGAGTTTGCGCACAGACTCCTTTGAATCCCCTTCTATAGCCGATATGCGGTCCTGCAGACGGTTTCGTAAGATGTTCCTCCGCATCATGGCCACCGCCTGCGGGTTGAGGTCTATCGCGAAGACATGGGAAGGCGATGAGTGCTTACATATCACCAACGGGAAGGGCCCGACACCGGCGAACATGTCAGCGATGACCTCTCCGTCGGAAACGAGGTCGGCTATGCGCTTCCTTTCACGCGAAAGGCGGGGATTGAAATAGGCCAAGGATGGGTCGACCTCCATCGACACACCGTACTCGGTGTGCACGCTGGACAGGTCATGGGAGCCTCGAAGCGGTTCGAGATCCCTGACCCTCATCTCCCCCTTCACCCCTCGGTCGAGGGCGACCGACCTTAGCCTCTGGTTCGTGGCCATCAGGGCATCCGCTATCTGTGGCGCATGGGCTATCAGAGTTTCTTCCAGTTTGAGGATCGCCACGTCACCGATTACGTCGAAGGAACTGGGTAACGATTCGAGTAGGTCCTGTGGAAGATCCAAAAGCTTACGGTAGTCCGTCTCCTTGCGCGGTATCGGTGACAGTTCGATATCGAGCTCATCGTAACCGAGTCCGGAGGAGGTCCCGACAATCGGTATGAGGAGATGCCCTTCCTCCCTGCCGATCTGATGCGACAGGTCTAGAACACCGTTCTGGCGTAGCATGTTACGTACGGACTCGCCGTCCTCCAAAGGCACCCTCAGACACCTAACCATGAACCGGTGTAGAACGATTTGGTATAATTGGATTTTCCATGGCGCAACGGTTAAAAACGCCGACCATATTGACAACGTCGATGAGTAACGGTGAACTTCTCTTCATAGGCCTGGGCTTGAGCGGTGTCGACGGTATGACCGTGAAGGCCTTGAACGAACTCCGATCCTGCGAAATCGTTTACGCTGAATTCTACACCTCCGACCTCATGGGAGCGACGAAAGAGGACTTGGAGAAGGTCATCGGTAAACACATCGTGCTTCTGGACAGGACGCAGGTGGAGGAGACCGAGGAGGTCATTGTTGCCGCCAAGGACAAGAAGGTCGCTTTCGTCACCGCCGGCGACACCATGGCCGCCACCACCCATGTGGACATCCGCATCAGGGCCGAGGAGGAAAGGGTGAATACCAGGCTCATACACGGCATTTCCATATTCTCATCATGCCCCAGTTCGATGGGTCTGCAACCGTACAAGTTCGGCAGGACGGTTACGTTGCCTCTGAGGGAGGGGGACTACCTTCCACGGTCACCATACGACCATGTCCTGGATAACAAGGAGCGAGGCCTCCACTCGATGATACTATTGGACATCAGAGCGGAGGAGGGGCGCTACATGAGCGCCAAGGAGGGCATCGAATGGCTCCTGGCCGCGGAGGAGATGTACGAAGGCGGCCTTATCGATGATCAGACTGTGATATGCATCGCCGCCCGCATCGGTTCCCCGGATGAGAAGGTCGTCGCCGGGACCGCCAAAGAACTACTCGATGTGGACGTGGGCGGACCTTTGCACACCTTGGTCGTCCCGGGAAGCCTGCACTTCATGGAGGCATACGCACTGGTTTCCTTCGCCGGGGCTCCGGAAAGGATAATCGAGGACTAGGACCACAGGCTCTCAAGATCGACCTTGGTCCGGACCGCCCGAGTGATCTGGTCCAGCTTCTTCTTGTCACGGGGCTCGATACGGGCGATCAGATGCTCGATCATCTCCGCCGATGTCAAGGTGTCGAACTCCACCAGGAGTACAGGCACGTTTATCTCATCTGCCTTTGAGAGCACCGTCTTCGAAGGCCTTATCCCGCCGGTGAGTACTATGCAGGATGTGTCCGTGGACAGGGCCGCCATCTGGATCTCGGTACGGTCGCCTCCGGTGATCACCGCCTTGGCATGACTGCGGCGCATGTAGCGTATGGCAGTCTGAGGATTCATTGCCCCTACGAGCAGGCTCTTCACATCCCGATCTAGACCTTCCGTTCCCGCCAGGACCTTGGCCTCCATCATCTCCACGACCTCCCAGACCTTGAATGATTTGAGGTCGGGTATGTTCGGTATCTCCCCCGCCACCGTGAGACCTTTGCTTTCCAACAGTTCGCGGGCCTTGCTCTTCTCACTGTTGTTCAAAACCACGCCCGATATCCGTGCTCCTTTCTGCCTGCACAGTTGGTCGAACATACATACGCTGTCTATGGCCAAAGGCTCATCGGATGAAACAAGGACGATGGTGGCATTCAACGCCAAGGCGATGTCTATGTGTGACAGCGCGTGTGTGAAACCGGCGGTCAGGTCGCGGCCGCCCTCGATTATGGCCAACTCCGACCCCGAGCACGCGGTCTCGAAGGCCTCAATGACCTCTTCCATACTAACAGGGTCATAGATGTCATAGAAGAGGGGTGAGATGGCATCCACGTCCTCAACCTTCAACACCTCGGCCATAAGGAATGCGTCCTGGTCCACCAGTCCCGCGGGGGTGTTGACCAGGTTCTCCCGGAACGGTTTGAAGAACCGTACCTTTCCCGGATAGTTACGCGCCAAACCCAGGGAGACAAGGGTCTTACCAGACCTTTCACCTACAGACACCAGATACACCTTTTTCATTTTTCCAGCCTCCTCAAGGTCACCAGTGCGTCCACCGCCCAGCTCCCCTCGTTGATCGGCCCGACCATCACCGGGTTTATCTCCAACTCCTCAATCTCATCGATATCGGTGGCTATCCTCGCCACCCTCACCATTATGTCGGTCAGGGATGCGATGTCCCCTGTCGACCGGCCGCGTGCACCGCTGAGCAATTGGTATGCCTTGTTCGACCTTATCAAATCATCGACCTCCTGCAGACTCAGCGGTAGAACCCGTTGACTGACCTCCTTGAGAATCTCCACGAAAATACCTCCCATCCCGTAGCTTAGGACCGGGCCGAAGGTCTCGTCACGAACCATCGAGACGATCACCTCCTCCCCTTTCACCATACTCTGCACCGATACACCGTCGATCTTGGCTCCGGGGAATGAACGGCGTGCCCTCTCCATGAGGAGATTGAATGAATCCTTCACGGACTCTACGTCCCTGATGCCGACGATCACTCCGCCGATGTCCGTCTTATGATGGATGTCGGGGGAGACGATCTTCATAACCAGCGGATAACCGATGTTTGATGCCGTCTCCACTGCTTCTGCGCAGGTTTGAGCCTGCCCCTCCTTCGGAACCGGGATACCGTATGCTTGCAGTATCCTCTTCCCCTCCTCCTCCGATAGGCTGTCACGTCCCGTCGACAGTGCCTCGTCCACCACCTCACGGGCGGCAGCGAGATCGACATCGATCATGGGAAGGGTGTGCGATGATTCCCTCTGAAGGCCTTGACGGTAACGTAGCATCATTGCCATCGCCCCCGCCGCCCTCTCCGGTGTGGGAAAATCCGGAAGACCGCCCGCCCTCACCTTTTCCAAAGCGTTGTCACACTCTTCACCGCCTGGGAAGGATAGGGCGATAGGCATTGAACCGTCAGAGAACTCCACCGCTGCCTCGGCCACAGCGCTGAGGTCCACGGTATCCACCGGTGCGGACAACAACACCATTCCGTTCACGGCGGGGTCCTGGGATACTATCCTCATAGCTTCAACGAACATCTCGGCACTGGCATCACCTCGCAGGTCTATCGGGTTGCGAGGGTTTGCGATGTTCGGTATGCTCTCCTCCAATTCCTCCACCGTGCTCCTCGACAATGATGCCAGACTGATGCCCTGTTCAGAACAAGCATCGGCGGCCATGACACCCAGCCCACCTGCATTGCTGATTATCGCTATGCCGTCGTCTGATATGACCGGCATCCGCGAGAATATGTTGATGGCATCGAAGAATGTGTCCAAGTCGTCGGCCCGGAGCACGTTCGACTTGGCGAAAGCGGCCTCGTAAACGGAATCGCTACCGGCCATCGAACCGGTGTGCGAGGACGCTGCCCGGGCACCGGACTCGGATCTTCCTGACTTCATGACTATCACCGGTTTGTGTTTGGTTATCCTATCGGCCGCCTCGATGAAACGCTGACCGCATTCCAATCCTTCGATGTAGGCACCCACCACCTTGGTTGACGGATCATCAGCGAGCATGTTGAGCATGTCGGCCTCGTCGACATCCATCTTGTTTCCCAACGAGGCGAAACGTGAGAGGCCCATCCTCATCTTGATCAACCAGTCCAAAACGGTCGAGCCGACTGCACCCGACTGGGATATCAAAGCTATGTTCCCTGCTCCGGGCCATAGACTGGTGAAGGTGGCGTTCATTTTTGTCCGAGAGTCCATTATCCCGAAGGAGTTGGGACCGACGGCCCGCATCCTTGAACGTTCTATGACCTCTGAGAGCCCATCCTCCAGCAGACGGCCCTCGGACCCCTCCTCCCTGAAGCCGGCACTGATCACCACCGTCGTCTTCACGCCTTTGGCCTCAGCATCGAGAAGCACCGAACGAACGATAACGGAGGGGACGGCGATTATGACCAAGTCAATGTCATCCTCTATGTCCAGCAGGGACGATACGGATTTTATGCCCATGACCTCGGAGGCGCCGGGATTGACCACGGTCAAACGTCCCTCATAACCGGAGGCTAGGAGGTTGCTCAGCAGCATGCTCCCGACCTTCCTTTCATCACGGGATGCTCCCACCACGACTATCGAACGGGGAGAGAACATGTGGTCCAACATGGATGCTCTCATTTATACTTCTGAACTAATAATGATATCGATTTTTCCATCGTTATATCGTTCAAAGAGCCTTCTCGCGGATCATCCTATTCTCCCTGATCAGACGTGGTCCTTCCTCATCCAACGCCAACCCACAGATCACACTCTTCTGACTCTTGACCCTCAGACCATAGCTCTCATACATCATCTGAGCCTCCTTGCCGCCGTCTATGAACTCGCTGTCGCTGGTGTAGAGTCTGAGGAAACCCGCCTTCCTGGACACCGCTTCTGCGATTGCTTTGTCCAAGAGTGCTGTCCCCAGGCCCCGGCCCCTTTCCGTGGCGCGTACTGCAAACCAACCCAACCACAGGGCCTCATCCCGGTCTTTGCGCACAGAGTAGAGGCCGCTGATACCGGACACGGAACCGTCATCAGCGATCGCCACCCAGAAATCTATGAGATCCACGCCGGACAGCCATGAGAATAGCCGGTAACTAAGCCGCCCTTTGCGTGAATAGAGATGGAGGCTGAGCCTCTCCATAGGGCTCTGATTGATGAACACGGAGTCCACGAGTTCCTTCGCTTTCGGCACCATGGGCTCCTCCAGGCGCATCAGGGCCGGTACGTTCACATGCATCACGATATAATCGTCTGGAGGGTTGTTATTCTTTGCCTTTGTGGGACGGTGTGGTTTAAATAAGCGCTGACGGGTGTAGGATATGTCCGTGGAGCAAGCGGGGATGATCCGATGATTCCCCCGGTGACGTGGACGCACAGAGCCTCGTTTGGTCCCTGTTGTAGCAGCGACGATCGTTCGCGCCATTACCTCAAGGCAACCCCGAGGCCCAACATACAACCCTCGACCGGGTCAGTGTCCCGAGGGTGGCGTCAGCCACAACCGTGAAAGGACGTGTTAAGGTCGAGGGACACCCCATTTTCAACCATCCCCTTCCAACCGTTATATGCTTCGATACCCTCCTCTGCAACATGCGATGCAGCCACCGTGACCATGGCGGTAGAAGGTGGTCAATTTGTCTGAAACATTCTCGGAGTGATAAGGGCATCAGAGATTGTGACCTGAACAACATGGAGTTCTGTGAGGGCCGCAGCACGGATGAGGAGATACGTCGATTGAATGATTCATTCATAAATTCCGTATGCCGACCCTGTGCCTATTGTGGCCGTGAGCACCGTAGTGTCAGGCAGCATCTTGCATGCGGACGCATACATTGTGCCGAGGGCATCATCGAGGGAGTCGATTCCGAGTTCCCTGAGTCTACCGCGAGATTACGGATATCTACATGGGCCCGCATCCGGGGAATGGTGCTGGAAAGGGATTCATACACCTGCCTGAGTTGTGGTACAGATCTCTCATCGCGACCTGGATGGATGAGGGAGGTGCACCATATCTTACCGCGGACCATGGGAGGAACGGACGATCCTCGCAACCTTAGGACGCTGTGCAACGCATGCCATCGGCCTTTGACCGAGATCCTCCTGCTGTCAATGGAGCCCAAGGATGACGAGGGTAGGAAGGAGGCCGAGCTTAGACGCAAGTTCCGCAACGGCCGGGAACTGTTGCGTTCCTTGTCCACGGATCCCGATGCTTGATCGGTCAACGGGAGACTATGCGGTTCTCACCCTGTAGAAGCCAGATGATTATGAACAGATTGATGGCCAATAGAGCCAAGGCCGATGCTATGCTGTTGACGGTGGCACCACCCAGGTCGCTGAGCAGGGACAGTAACTCCAGGACCGCCTGTATGGCCAAGGCGGCGATCATCGCATAATAGCCCATTATCTTACCTATGAACATCAGGACCGCGGCCACAGCGAATAGTATGACCAGCAACACATCCGTCGAGATATCCAACAATGGTTGGTCGAAATGATTGACCACATGGTCGAGTCCCATTATGGCTAAAACCGCGGCGTAAACCGAAAGGATGATAACCATTTCCTTACGAGTTGATCTCCTTGCCATCACAATCCCCTACTACGTTGATAATCAATATGAGTATTTATTTTTAACAGGGTTGAAAAAAGGGGGAAAGGAGTTTCAACCGGTTCAATGGAACATCGACCGCTGCTCATCCTGGAGTAACCAAACGATGATGAACAGGTTGACCATGAGCATATAGACGAAACTGGCCATAGATGTGAAGCTCGAGTCGAAATTGATCAGGCCGATAAGGATCTGCCACGCCAGAGCGAGAATCATCGCAAAATAGCCTATGATGCTCCACTTGAACATGAAGATGGCCGCGATCCCGAAAAGTATTGTCAATATGATGCTGAATCCCAAAGCCTCCCAGGCGGTATCGGCAAGATGTTCGAATGCCATCAGGATGCCGAAAAGGGCGGCTATGGCCGCATACACTATCAGGAACACTACCATGCTCTTCGCACTTACTTTGAATTCCATTGGATATCCTCCTTGCTGTGTAACAATTCGTCCCGGCCTTATTTAACGGTTCACCGTCACAGATTGAGGGACAGGCGGCGGAGCCAATCCTCGGCCTCTTTCCATCGGGGATGCATCCTCTCCTTACGACGGAACTCCTCGTCGTGGGCCTGGCCTTCCATGGAGAGGCCGTTGGCC
>PWJQ01000045.1 GCA_003560875.1 Methanomassiliicoccaceae archaeon | reverse complement strand
TCGACATGATGGCGGTATGAACGGGGATTGCTGGCCCCTAGTTTGTCGACCCAGTCCTGTGGTAGGTCCTCCCAGCGGTTCTCCATGATCTTCTCGAAATACTCCTTTATGCACAGTAGCTCGAGCTCACGGACCGCGATGAGGTCCTTCATCCGCATCGGTCTTATCTCCATCTACATCTCCTCCGGTGCGATTATTCCCAAAGTATACAATGTCTCCTTGAGCACCATGCGGGCGCAGTCCACGAGTGTCAGCCTCGAATCGCGGCGGTCCCCGGAGTTGAGCACCGGGACGGCGGCATAGAACTGATTGAAGGCCGAGGCCAGCTCATGACCGTATGAGGGCAGCATGTGGATGCGCTTGTTCTCACCGCAATCACGTATCACCTCGGGGAACATCGACAGCACGGACACCAGACGGCGCTCGTAATCGTCTGTGAGCAGACCTTCATCGACCGTCCTCTCGAAATCGCCGGCCTTGCGAAGTATGGAGCAGGCACGGGCATGGGAGTACTGCAGGAACGGTCCGCTGTTACCGTCGAAGTTCAGAGCATCCTCCCAACGGAAGACCATCTTTTTCTCCGGCTGCACCCTGACGATGTTGTAACGTACCGCACCGACCCCGGTTATGACGGCTATGCGCCGCATCTCCTCCTCGCTGAGGTCCTCACGGCGGGATCTGACCTCCTCATAGGCCCTCTCCACCGCCTCCTCGATGAGGTCATCGAGATAAACGACGGTGCCGCGACGGGTCGACATCTTACCCTCGGGAAGGGCGACGAATGAGTAGAACATGGCCTCGGGCTTCTTGTCGGAACCGAGTATCTGCAATGCGGCCGTCAGCTGCTGGCTGCCCAACTTCTGATCCTCGCCCAGAACGTCCACGGCCCTGTCGGCGCGATCGAACTTGTCCAAATGATAGGCGAGGTCGCGGGTGGTGTACAGAGTAGTACCGTCCCCGCGGGTGAATGTGAAACGGGTGTTCTTCCCGTGGATGCCGAAATCCTTCAGTTCCAGGTGGTATGCGCCGTCGGAATCTCCGCAATAACTGGATTCCTTGAGGGAATCGACGACCTTCCTCGCCGATCCGTCGGCGATGTACTGCGACTCCCAGGTGTAACGGTCTAGGCGGACATCGATGGTGTCCAGGGTCTCACGCAGACCCTCCAGCATCATCTCCGCCACCTCACGGACTTTGGCGATCACCTCCTGGTCCCCGTTCTCGAAGCGCTGTAACATCGAGGATATCTCCTCGCGTACCGCCTCATCCTCCTCCATTATGGAGTTGGCCTTACGGTAGTACGGCACCAGTCTGTGATCGTTCTTGTCACGGTCGGAAGGGTCCACCTCCGAGGCGGGGATGTTGCGTACGCCCCATGTCAACAGAACCACCTGTTTGCCGACGTCGTTGACGTAGTACTCGGTCTCCACATCATAACCGCAACGTCGCAGACAACGTGACAGCGTGTCACCGATTATGGGGTTCCGCGCCCTGCCTACATGGATGGGGCCGGTGGGATTGATCGATGTGTGCTCCACGTTGACCTTGACGCCTTTAGCAGGATGTTTCCCGTAATCCGGGCCGGCGGAGACTATGTCCTTCAGCGTCTCACGGACCAGCACATCCTGGTCGATGTGGAAGTTCAGGTAACCGTTGACATCCTCCACTGAATTGACGGCACCGTCGCATACGATGCGTTTGCAGAGGTCCGCGGCGATCGCCTGTGGAGCCTGCCTTAACACCTTTGCAAGAGTGAAACAGGGGACGGCGAGGTCAGCGACCCAGGTACTGGGCACTTCGATATCGAAACGGACGTCACAGCCCATGTCGGAGAGTGCCTCCTTGACCTTGGACTCCACCTCCTCGCGGAAACGAGTGCGCACCGCCATCACATCGCCACCTGGAAACGCAGTATCGCGGCGACGCCACCGAAGGCCCTGATCAACATATCACCTTCCTCGGATTCGGCCTATATCAGCTCCAGTTTGGAGCCCACCGTCTCTGCGAGCTCGAAGACATGGTCCACCAGGTCGATTGACTCTATGTCCTCCACGGGGGAGTCGCACTCATCGCAATCCAGCTTGGAAGGGGTCTTGGAGGTGGTGAACTCACGGGTGTGGCCGTTGATACAGCTAAGCTTGACCCTCTTCATGTCCAGACCCTCCGACACCAGCAAGGTGTCCACGGCACCGGAGATGAGCACTTTCCGTACATGATCCTCACCGTAAGCGGAGAGTCCGCCCCCCGGCTTGCGGATCTCGGAGAGGAGTTTCTGGATCAGTTCCTTCTCCCTCATGAGGTCCATGTCATGGAGCGAGGCGGCGGCGTTCGTCACCAGCTCCTTGAGCCCGTACTCATCGGTGTAACCGGCGTCGAATGTGTCGACGACCTTCTTCTGTAACTCATGATGTAGGTAGCCCTCCTTGACGAAGAAATCCTTGGTGGCGCCGGGACCACCGACGATTATGCCTTGGAGGTCGTCCCTCTCCAGGAAGGCCTCCTCGACATTGTGAGCTATCTTCTTGAAGAACTCGTGGGCCGCAAGCTCGATCAATCTCTCGAAACGTTGTGCTGACTGACCTCCCTGACGGTGCTTCCGGGGGACCTGGGAATCGAAATTCTTGATGAGGATGACCTTCTTTCCCATGAGGATCCCGATGCTGGCCTCGGAACGGTCCATGACTATCAGGCCATAGGACTTCTTCTCCCTCAGCATATCTGTCAAGGGATCGATGAAGAAATTGGAGTCGCAACGGTATATGAACGCTGAAATCTGCTCAGGGGGTTCGAGGACGTATTGGACCATCCGGGTCTGGTCCCCTCCGGCGGCGACCTCACCACAGAACAGTATCAGACCGTTCTCCGGTACGGTCTTGAAAGTCTTCAGCCTCGACATTATGGACTCTATTGCCCCTTGGACGTTCTTTTTTGTGCCCTTGCTCTTGATGTTGTTTGACTGCGAGAACTCGTTTCGCAGATAGGAGGTGACGTCGGATATCTGCTTATGGGATGGAATGTAGACCGATATCAGTTCGGTACCCCGACCGCGCAGGTTGACTATCTCCTGCATAGCCTTCTTGAAATCGTAACGCGCCCGATCGATCGAAACATCATCGCCCATTTAAAAACCAACCCACTGTTTTTTTTAGAGAAAGTGAATCCCGTATAAAGCTATTGGTGATGTTATGGAAAAGGTTGTGGTGTCCATCGGGGGTTCCATCCTCATACCTGGGGAGGGGGATTCTTCTTACATAAGCGAGCTATCGAAAATGCTCCGGTCCGCGGTCGTTGGTAGGTGTCTAATGGTGGTATGTGGAGGAGGCCGCATCTCCCGTTACTACTCGGAGACCGGTCGTGCCCTGGGAGGGAGCACGGAGCAGTTGGACCATATGGGCATCATGATAACCCGCGTCAACGCCGCCCTCCTTAGAGTGGCCCTCGGCGACATCGCCGTCGAAGGGGCCCCGGACACCGTGGAGGAGGCTGCGGAGCTTTGCGCGGAGGGGAGGGTGGTCGTAATGGGCGGAACTGTCCCCGGACACACCACCGATGCGGTGGCCACGATGCTGGCCCAGAAGGTCGGCGCTTCCAAGGTCATAAACGCCACCGCCGTCGATGCCGTGTACTCTGAGGACCCCAAGGTCAATCCCGATGCCGAGCGTTACTCGGAACTGGAGATATCCCAACTGGCAGAGTTGGTCTATTCGCAACACGACGCCGGGAGTAGCTCGGTATTCGATCCTAAAGGCGTACGTATCGCCACCGCGGAGGGCATCGACATACTGATAGTCTCCGGCAGGGACCTCGATGACCTCCAGGCCGCCATAACGGGAAAACCGGTGAAGGGCACCGTGGTGCGCTCATAGAGGGTCAAGGTCCTCGGAACGCAGCAAGGGCACATCCATCCGTTCCAGCACCGAGGCTATCATGGATGCCCGGGAGCGCTTCATTGATTTACGGTGCATGTATGCCGCCGTCGCGCCGCTGGTCTGCATTGCCTTCGAAACCATCTCCTGAACGGCGGGCTCGTCGGCACCATCGAGAACATGGGCGGGCACCATGTGACCGAAGTTCGCCTTCCGAGTAAGGACGATATCGGTGAAACGTGGGCCGTAATGCCCCCCGCCCAGGCCGATGAGGGTGGTATGGTCCTCCTCCCTCACACCTAGGAGGGCATCGGTAAGACACTCGGCGGCGCCCATGTGCTCCCATTGTGACTCATCGCTACCGATCTCGATATAGACGGTGGGAGTGTCCAACCAGGGGCCGTGATGGGTGACCTCGAAGGATATCTGGAACGGGAGATCCGACCCCCGTTCCGCTATTCCGCGTAGGAGGCCGTTCATCAGGGTAGGCGCCGCTGGCACCAGACATCCATCGCGACCTCCGAACCGGGCCTCTCCGAAATTGCCGATAGGATGTACGGTCAGCGTTGGTATGGCCGAGGCGGCGCGATGACGCGAAAGGAACACCACCTCATCGAATTCCACGTCCAGGAGTCCGCCGACGCGACGGTCGAGATGGTCCTCGAAGATGTGTATTCCCTCGATGGTCACCATGGCCATCCCGTCACCGACCAACAGGTTTCCCGCACCGAACTCGCCGGCGTCAGCCGGCTCCCAGTCTCTCTTCCGCAGTAGGAGCGACCTCATGTTGCATGACGCCGGATCCTCCTCGCTGCTCACCAGAAGACGCATGCGCTCCGAATCCCCTCCGTGATGATAACTGTTTTTGGGATGTAATGTCAATGTAGGGTGCGAGTTATATACATACTACAATGATTAAAAGGTGAGAGCGATGACCGGACTGACCGTTGCCGAGAGGATAATCGTCCACCTGGGCCGATTCGTGGGCCATTGTGACGAATACAGCGCCCCCGTGGATGTGAGCCAGAATGGGATATCACAGGCAGTGAGGATCTCACGGGCCCATGCAGCCATCGAATTGAAGAAGCTGAAGGAGACCGGCCTGGTCACCGAGGGGCTCGCCCATATCAAAGGCAGCCGTCAGCGTCGGAAAATCTACAATCTGACCCCTAGCGGCATGACGCGGGCGGGGCAGATCCGTGACTTCGCGGAGTCCGAGGGGATCGATGTGTCGGCACTCCTCGACCTGGCCCGTTGTGACCCTTTGACTTTCTGGGAGACCTTGGAGGAGGACGAGCGTTCCGCGTTCGGGATGGCCTGTCTTCTTCGCGGACCCTTCGACCCCTCTGCTGTCGGCGAGGACTTCGCCAGGCTGATGCCCATTGACGAGCAGGGGATGGCGGTCGTGCCGCAGAACATGAGGGAAGCCGTCCCGGCCTTGATGGATGATTCCCTGCTGCGTGAAAGCCACAGCCGGGCCGCAGACCATTGTCTTAGCATCAAGGACTATGCCGGACGTCTGCACCACCTGTCCCGGGCGGGCAGGACCCGGGAGGCGGCGATGCTGATCGACAGTCGCGGAGACTCCATACTGCAAAGGATCGACGGCCCCCTCTACGAGGCGTTGTCGATGTTGAACCGTATCCCGGAGCGATACCGCCCCCAGGTCTGGAGCTTCCAGGCCCGGGCGGCCCTCAGGATGGAGGACCATGGACGTTGCCGGGATCTGATTGATCTGATATCTTCCGTGGACCCCTGCTCGGCCCTGATGATAGAGGGCGACCTGCTGGCCGCGGAGGGCGATCTCGAGAGCGCCTTGACCTGCATTGAGGAGGCCCATGAATTGTCCCCTCCCTCCGTGGGACTGCGCTGCCGCATGGCGGACATGCTCTGCGAGCTGGGACGCCATGAGGAGTCACTACGCCTTCTGGAGGGGATGTTGCGTTCGTCCGCCGATGACGGTTCCTGCGAAAGGACCGACCAGGTGCTGTTCCACATCGGCAAATCGCTCCTGAGGGGCGGTCGTCCCGATGATGCCGTTAAAGCCTTGAGCAAGGGGATGAACATGGCCCCGGAAGAGGAACGGCGGGGATGGCACCTCCTGATGGGAGAGGCCTATCAGGCTGCCGGGCTGCAGGACCGTGCCACCGAACATTTCCGCATGGCGCGCTGATCAGAAGACGGTGTTGCGGCGCAACATGTCGATGTCGCTGACATAGAGGTCGCGGATATCCTTCATATCCCAGGTCAACATGGCCAACCTTTCGAAACCAAGGCCCCATGCCAGGACAGGATGCTTCACGCCGAACGGGGCCACGACCTCGGGACGGAATATCACCGCCCCTCCGAGCTCCATCCACTTGCCGTTGAAGAAGACCTCGACCTCCAGGGACGGTTCGGTGTAGGGGAAGTAAGCGGGACGGATGCGCATCTCCTCGAAACCCATCCTCTTGTAGAACTCCCGTAGTATGGAGACCAGCATGTCGAAGCTGCCGTTCTCGTCGACCACTATCCCCTCTATCTGCGTGAACTCAGGCAGATGAGTGGAGTCGATGGCCTCATTGCGGTGCAGCCTCCCCAGCGAGAAGACCTTCTGTGGCGCATCAGGGTTCTTCGCCAGATGGCGTATGGTGTTCACGGTCGTGTGGGTGCGCAGCATGGCCTTGGAGGCCACCTGTTCGGACCACTCCCCGCCCCATCCCTTCGAGCCGGTGTCGCCACCATCGATGTGTATCCTGCGGACCTTCTCCACCATCTCCTTGTCATCCAGTTCGATCTCGGCCGGGTCTTCGAGGTAGAAGGTGTCATGCAGGTCACGGGCGGGATGGTCCTGGGGCGTGAAGAGGACGTCCATGTTCCAGAAGGCCGACTGCACGTACTCCTCCTCGATCTCCGCGAAACCCATCTGCAGGAATATAGACCGTATCTTATCTCCGAGACGGGTCAGGGGGTGCCTCTTGGCGGGATGGTTTGCAGGGGCGTAGGTTTGAACGTCATAGGGGCGGAAGGATTTGTCCCGCCATTTTCCGGACTGTAACAGTTCGGGCGTCAGTTGGACTATCTCCTCGCGTAGCTCTATACCGGCCTCCAAGGCCTCGAGGCCCGCGGGGGTGAGTGCCAATGTGCGTCTCACGCGCAACTCATCCACCACCATACCGCGGCGTCCCGTGAGATCCTTGAGGATCTTGGCAGAGGCCTCCCTCTCCGAAACCGGGGCTTCGGCCATCGATCTCAGGAGTTCCTCGTCCTCGCTTTCGGAATCCAGGTACGCCTTGCCTTTCTCTGTGATGCGCAGGGATTTGGAGTCGTCCACAACAACGATGTCGGCTAGTCCTTTACGCTTCAGCCAACCCACGGCGACCTTGGCATCCTCGGCGGGGAGTGCCCCGTTCAGCTCTGATATCGTCACCTCTCCGCCCTTAGCGTGTATGTGCTCCAGGGCCCTTCTCTCCGGGAGGCCTTCGGCGATCACATCGGTATTGCCCAGGCGGTAGAAACGCTCACTGTCCTCATCGATGGTCAACAGTCCCTTGGTCTGCAACCATGATGCGGAGTTCATGATCTCCACCTCCAGCTGGAAGTCGGAATCGGCGAGGAGCTGTTCAGGACTGGACTCTCCACCCTCACGCTCCAATGCCAGAAGAAGCCTCTTCTCGTTGTGGCTGAGACCTTCCAGGACACTAGGTGGGATCATGATACTTGGTAATATGAACCGCTTATAAGGTTTTTTCAGGACTCACCACTTGAATCCGTCCAAGGTTATCTCGTCCATGAAGGCCTTGGCCTCCTCGCGACGACGCTGGTGTCCCTCTAGGAAACCGTTTATCTTGGTCGTCAGGAGGCCTTTGCATTCGCCGCATAGGATGTCTCCGGAGCGGCAACGGCTGACCAGCTCATCGAGCTTGGAATCGTCCTCCTCGAAGAGGAAGTAGTTGTACTTGAAGACCGCACAGATCTCCGGGTTGCCTCCTACCTCCCTCTGCTCCTCGGCGGAGACGCAACCGCCGGTGAATGCTTTGCCCACCTTCCTCTTGACGGTCTTGGCGTTGTCGGTGGTGTAGATGGTGGCGTCGGGGTTGGACGAGGACATCTTGTCACCGCCCTCCAGACCGGGGAACATCTTGTTGTGGATGAGTGCCGGCTTGGGATACCCCAGCCCGGGTGCGACGTCGCGTGCCACGCGGAAGTGGGGGTCCTGGTCGATGCCGCAGGGGATGAGGCAGGGGACCGCTTTGCCCTCCTCCTCTGACTCCAGGAAGCAGGGTGCCGCTTGAATCGAGGTGTAGAATATGCTGCCGATGTTGGTACTGTTGTCGAATCCGAACACCGCACGGGCGGTGGAGAACGTCACCTTCTTGGACACCTTGAGGGCCAGAGGATAAAGGGTCTTGATGCATTCAGTATCAAGGATTATCCTGGTCTTCTCGGGATCGAACCCCAGGGCCATGAAGTCCAATGCGTTCTCATAGGCCATCCGGCGGGTGTCCTCCAGTTCCAGGTCCTGACGGAAGAGGAACTTCTCATCGTCGGTCAATTGGAAGTATATGGTGGCCCCGAACATGTCCTGCAGATGCTTGGCGAAGATCCAGGGCATCAGATGGCCGAGATGGGTGTCACCGGATGGACCCCGGCCGGTGTACAGATAGAAGGATTGGCCTTTATCATAAAGGTCCAATAGCCACGGCAGGTCACGATGGGAATAGAAGACGTTCCTTTTCAGAAGTGTGTGCAGCTCACCGTATTCGGCCAGCCTCTCTTTGAGGGCGGCCTCTATACGGCTGGTGCCGAACCTCTCGACGAGCATGTCGTAATCCACGTCGCCGCTCACCTCCCACGGCGTAACCTTGAATTCAGGACCCATTTTTAATCCGGTGATGATTGATGAAATCTTATTTAAGAGTCTATCATGCCCATCGGTGAGGAGTGTGTTCCATGACGTCAGGAGTGCGTTGGTTTAAACGGATTGATGTGCGGGCATCTTCACCATGGCGTCCTACCGGTCTCCATCGTGATCCTGTTGAATCTTTTGGCCAATTTATAGGCATCATAGGCCTGCCAGACATAGAATATGACCGGCAACAGGAAGGACAATCCAAATATCAGGGCACTCTCCGTAGCCACCGCCGCTGACAGTCCGATGACGAACAGGAGGGCTATAAAGACCCATCCCAGGAACAGGAACACCAAGCCACGCAGGAACCTCCCCGCGTATATCTGCCCGATGCCGAATATCCCTACCAGGCCGAGCAGGATGCCGAGGACCGCGGCCACACCGGGATTCTTCTGAACATTGACGACGATCTGCGGTTGTGAACCGTGGACCGGCGAAGCATCACCAGGGTCGCTCGTTGTACCGCAGGAGCTGCAAAACCTCTCGTCATTCACCAATTCCTTACCGCAATTTCTACAGAACGTCATAT
>PWJQ01000032.1 GCA_003560875.1 Methanomassiliicoccaceae archaeon | reverse complement strand
TTGCAATAAGCAAAAATACACGGAAATCCTAGATTACCATCATGAGGATATCCGTCACGCTTCTTCAGTATGAGCACGGTATAGTACGTCAGACGATAGACGTTCTAGCGGAGGTCGTCAAAGGCGGTCGCGCCCCGGAGAGGAAGGCGGACGTCGAGGAACTGATGTCGTTCCTACTTGATTACCTGGACCGTTTCCACCATGCCAAGGAGGAGGAGTGCTTCTTCCCCCAGGTGGTCAACTACTTCCCGAAGTTCAAGGAGGATGTGGACGGCATATACGACGACCACGTGGAGGCGCGCGAGCTGCTCGAGGCCGGCATCAAGGCCCTTGATGAGGAGGATTGGGAGACGTTCAACTCCCTCTCCATGAAAGTGGTCCAT
Source organism: Methanomassiliicoccaceae archaeon (assembly GCA_003560875.1). Taxonomy (GTDB): domain Archaea; phylum Thermoplasmatota; class Thermoplasmata; order Methanomassiliicoccales; family Methanomethylophilaceae; genus PWHV01. The sequence goes on along the minus strand of PWJQ01000032.1, from coordinate 9,072 downwards.
CACATGACCGCCCATGTGGAGAAGGAGGAGAATAATATATTCCCCACCGTTGACGAGGATCTGCCGTTGGAGGTCGACGAGGCCATGAACCAGTGTTATCAGGACTTCCTCCGTAACTTCGGTGAGGACTATTATCAGAAGGCGGAGATGTTCGCCAACGAGATACAGGACCGTCTATTGGGACCGGGGTTCTTCGACAAGGGAATCTATTGAGAATGGATGGCGCCGAGGGGGAGATTCGAACTCCCGAGGCGGGACGCCAGTGGTTTTCGAGACCACCGCCTTACCAGGCTAGACTACCTCGGCCTGCTTCCCGATAAGTGTTCTGTTATTTATCTTTGATTAGAAAGGAAGTGGAAGGGGTTTGGACGGTCTTCAGGCCTGACGCTTCAACCAATAGTGCGTGACCGCCATCGCCGCGATCGACAACGGCAGGGCCAGGACTATGGGGTTCATGACATCGTAGGGATGCCCGAGCACCGAGGCGGTATCGAACAGCAGCTCGCTGAGTCCGATGATGGACGACTCACGTTCGTGGACGAAGAGCGTCCACAGAATCCACACCAAGGCACCGACCAGCATGCTGGCGCCCGCCGGACGTGAATCAGGGTTCTTGACGTACAGCGCGTAGGTCAGAGCGGGCAGTAGCGCTGCGGCACAGAGGCCCATGAACATGGCCGTGGCGCGGGCTATGATGTCCGGAGGCATCTGATAGGCGAGTGCCAGACTGATCACGATCATCACTATGGCTCCAATCTGCGACACCCTCTTGGCCGATCGCTGGACTATCTTCTTCTTCCGACCGTAGGTCATCTTGTAAAGGTCGTAGCCCAGGGTGGTCCCCATGTTATGGAACAGGGACGACAGTGTGCTCATGGCCGCCGCCAGCAGGGCCAACATGAACACTATGACGAAAGTGTCCGGCATGGCACTGTTGATGAACAGCGGTATGATGGCGTCGACGTTACCGGCGGCGGTGACCGCCAGGACGCCTTCCTCATTCCAGAAGTAGACGTTGCTCAGGGCGCCGATGGTGAACGCCGACGTCAGCATGACCAGGACGAAAATGCCCCCGATCAGGACGCCGCGGTTCAAGGCACGGTCGTTGCTGACGGTCATGAACCTGACCGACAGCTGCGGCTGGGCCAGCACGCCTATACCGACGCAGAGCACGATGGTACTCATCAAGGTCCACCAGATAGGCGAACCCAGCGAGGGCATCGCGGTCCAACCGACCATACCTCCCGCCGCCAACCCGGCGGGCATCAGCGACGCCATGTCGGTGAGCTCCTGGTTGGCATTTGTCACGCCGCCGAGGACCACGTAGGTCAACACCAACAGGAGGAGCATGCCTCCCAGCATGATCGCGCCCTGCATCGCATCGGTGTACATCACCGCGATGAGACCGCCGCCTATCACGTATATGGCGACGATAATGGCGAATGCCAACAATGATGTTTCGTAGCCTATGCCGAGGGTGGTGTTAATGAAGTGCGCACCGCCGATCAGGATGGCGGCGGTGTACAGCGGCATCCCCAGTAGTATGATGGCCGACGCGCCGACGCGCAACTTCTCACACCTGTAGATCTTTCCGAACAGATCGGGGAAGGTCACGGCACCTGTGGCCTGACCGATGCGTCTTATCTTCTTCCCGTAGACGACGAAGGCCACGAACACTCCGACACCTATCGTCAGAACGGTGAGCCATGTGATGCCCATGCCGTACAGGGCGGCGATGCCGCCGAAACCGACGATGGCGGAGGTGGATATGAAGGTGGCACCGTAGGACAACGCCAGAACCAGAGGGCTTATCTTCCGTCCGCAGACCATGTAGTCATCGGACTGTTTCGTCTTCTTGTAACCCAGATACCCCAGGTAGGCGATGGTCAAGAGGTAGAAGGCGGTGATCACCGTGAAGGTGACTGTATCAACCACACTCCTCACCCCCGTTGTTCCAATTGATCAATCCGTATACTATGCAAACAAGGGCGAGAGCGAAGCTCAACCCGTAGGCCGCCAATATGTAAGGGTCGCTTATTCCCAACATCTTATGTTCATCCTTTTTCGGTACACCCGCAGAAAAGTCGCGAGGATTCAGTTGGTTAAAGATCCCTTCCCCGGAGTTTGCCAGGAGCACGGTGCGTAGGTCTGCCAAACCGACGCGCCAACGACCCAGGAAGGATTGGAGATGCCTTACTGGAATGGCCTAAAAAAGAAGAAGCTGCGGGACTGGATGACTCTTGCGTTCGATACCATCGAGCATCCTTTTGCTTCTTGCATGAAGGGTCAATATAAAGAGAATGGTATATAATATTTTGTGGTGGGGCAAATGTTTTTTACCCCGAGACGATGGAGTGCCATGGTCGGTTGCGTCCTGGTGAGCGGCAGGGAGGAGTTCCCCGTCATGGTGGAGGGTAGGACCCTGGGATGTATAGCTCTGGAGTTGGGCCTCAATCCTGACGGTCACATATTCGTCAGGGGGAAGGTCCCGGTGCCCATGACCATTGTACCGTCCGACGGGGACGTCATAAAGGCCATCTCAGTGGCCTCAGGCGGATGAGTCCTTCAGTATATCCATTATGAGGTCGGTGTCGAGACTTTCCTCAGCGATGTCCACCAGACGCTCCAGGTTGTCCATCCACGCCTGTCTCACATCCGTTCCGGACAGCTCTCCGCCGCCGGAGATGTCCAAGGAGTCCTCGCTCGGCAGTCTGACCGCAAGATAAGGCATGACCCCTAGACAGCGCATACCCGTCAACTCCTCTATCTTGGTTATCGCCGGTTCGAGGATACTGTCATCGCCGCGGAAGCGGTTGATGATGAATCCTTTCACCAGCTCCCTGTCCTCCGGTTCCAGTAGCATATATGTGCCGTAGATCCCGGCGAACACACCGCCGCTGTCGATGTCGCCCACGATGATCGCGGGCGAGCCGGTCTCACGGGCGGTGCGCATGTTGGCGATGTCCGTGCTTCTGAGGTTTATCTCCGCCGCCGAACCCGAACCCTCCACTATCACGATCTCGTGCCTCTCAGCGAGGGAGGCGAAGCATTCCATGGCGGTGCGGAACGCCCTCTCCCTGAGGTCACCGCCCTCAACGGGGCGGCCGGCGATGATGGTCTGCATCCTACCAGGCCCGTGGGGTTTGATGAGGACGGGATTCATATGGCACTCCGGCTCCAGACCACAAGCCCAGGCCTGGAAGGCCTGCGACATACCCATCTCACCGCCGTTGCGGTCCACGAATGAGTTCAAGGAGAGGTTCAGGGTCTTGAAGGGGGCGACGTCGTGACCACGGCGGCTGAGCAGGCGGCAGACGATGGCACTGAGGGTGCTCTTCCCCGCTGCGGAGCTCGCACCCAGGAACATCATCGAGGCCATGTCGCCACCTCCATGAAATCCTTGACGAAACCATCGATGTCCAGGGCCTGGCGGAAGGCGTCCGCCAGGATGTCGAGGTTCTCCTCCACGTCCTCGATGTGGTCCCGGTCGTTGCCGAATCTCCCCGCTTCACCTCCCAAGGCGAATGCGAAGCGGCGGAAGGCGGGGAGGTCGAAGAGTCCGTGGATATAACTACCCATGACCTTGTCATCGAGGTCCAGGCAGCCTTCCTCCCGGACAACGCCGTCATTAATGAGGAAGAGCGGTTCATGCCCGGCACGGTCGCTGCTACCCATGTGGATCTCATAACCCCGTATCTTTCCATCACCGGATGCCAATGTGCCCTCCACCTGTTTGGTGAACTTGTCCTGTGAATCGAAGACCGTGACCGTACGCAACAGACCCAAGCCCTCATGGCTGCCCGGTCCGTCACCCTCTATGCCCATCGGGTCGTCTATACGTGAGCCCATCATCTGATACCCTCCGCAGATGCCGAGTATCGGCACCTTGCCCTTGACGGACTGGAGGGCGGCATCGAAGCCGACGTCCTTCAGCCATTGCAGATCCCCGACACTGTTCTTGCTGCCCGGTATCACGATGAGGTCCGCCCCGCTGAGCTGTCCCGGTTCAGTGACGAAACGTACTTGTGCGCCTTCCATCTCCAAGGCATCGAAGTCGGTGAAGTTGGATATCCGCGGCAGCCTTATGACCGCCACGTCAGGGCCCTCACCGGCCCGGTCCTTGCATCCCAACGAGTCCTCCTTGGGGAGACGGAGTTCGAGGTGCGGTACGACTCCCAGCACAGGGATGCCCAACCTTTCCTCCAGCTCCCTGATGCCCTCGTCGAGGTACGAGGCCTGACCGTGCATGTTGTTGATCACGATGCCCTTCACCATACTGCGTTCCTCCTCGGGTATGAGCATCACGGTGCCATAGGCGTAAGCGAAGGCCCCGCCCTTCTCTATGTTGACGACCAGGATGCAGTCGGCGTCAGCGACACGGGCGGCTCCCATGTTGGCGATGTCGCGATCGTATATGTTGATCTCCGCCGGGGATCCAGCGCCTTCCATTATCACAAAATCGTTCTTCCGTTTCAGGTATTCGAGGTTCCTCTCCAGGATAGCGAATCCATGCTGGGGGATGAACTCATCGTAATAGGAGCGGACGTCATAGTCGGCGAAGGGGCGTCCTTCGACGATTACCTGCGACACGGCGTCACCCTTCGGCTTGAGTAGGATGGGGTTTATGTGGAAATCCGGCTCCATCCTCGCCGCCATGGCCTGCAGCTGCTGGGCGCGGGAGATCTCGTCCCCGCTGAGAGTCACGGATGAGTTCAGGCTCATGTTCTGCGACTTGAAGGGAGCGACGGAGTAACCCATATCGTTGATGATGCGGCAAAGTGCCGTGACGGTGAGGGACTTGCCGGCGTCCGACGTCGCCCCCAGTATCATGATCGCTTTGGCCCGGGTACGGAAACGTCCACGGACCTCGGTGAGAAGTTCCTGGATCCGGCGGTCCCCGGGATCGGTGATGTTCATCTCCTGCGTACGTTCAGCCACGAACCCCGCCACGTCGTCACGGTGAATGAATTCACAATCCACGCAACTCCAGACCATCTCCCCGGTCCGGGATGACCGTACATGCGTCCCGAGCTCCGGGAGTTCACAGGGATAGAAAGGGCAGAAGCACCAACTGCAGTCCTGACCTTCAAAATGGCAGGGATGATACTCACATCCCCTGTCTGGCCCACGATATCCCGTTGCTAACTCCTCTCTTACCTTGTCCTTTACCCACTGCATGAGAGCCCTCGGATGGATGAATTATCCAACTGAATCGTGGACCGCCCATAAAGAACCTTCCTTGGACAAAGGTAATAATCGACCACCTACATTCAACAACCATGGACACCGCAGACCTCTTCCCGCCAATTGACCTCGACTGGCAGACCAAGTCGAGGAAGCGTTATGCCGCTGCCGTTCTGGGTGGGGAGGCGGACCACATACCGGTGGACCCGATGATGCTGTCCCACTCCACCGTGGCCTGCGGCTTCTCCATCCGCGATTTCTACGAGAAACCAGAGCTGGGAGCCCATTGCCTGGGCTATGTGCAGCAGCTCTACGACCTGCTGCCTGTCACCAAGTACTATTTCGCCCACCCTTGGATGCCTGAACTGGGGATACGTCTGAAATTCATGGACTACACCCCGCCGGTGCCGGAGAACATCGTCGTCGAGGGACCGGAGGACGTGGACCTCCTCGAGGTCCCTGACGCCGAGGGCATACAGAAGGGCTTCACATTCACCCAGTTGACCAGGGCATACGACTACATCAAGGAGAAGCTCCCCAGCATGTTCGTCCCCATCGCCCCCTGTCCGGAACCGGAGGGCTCCGGCGCCGGGCTGTGCGGCATCGAGCAGTTCCTGATGTGGACCCTGACCGATATGGACCTGGCGTTGAAGTTGGTCCGTAAATACACCGACACCGCGGTGTCGGGAGCCGAGGCGCTGGCTAAGCGTTACGGCATGGCCCTGTTGACCACGGGATCGGTCCTGGCGAACAGCGACATCATGCCCCCGGAGACCATTGAGAAGATCGCCGCCGACAACTTAGAGTACCTTGTGAAACAGGCGCTCACCCGCGGAGCGGGCCCGCAGGTCTTCTATCATTTCTGCGGCAACCACGACAATGACTACCATCTGTTCATCAACAAGATAATCTACTCTCCGCTCACCATCGTCCATATGGGTTACAAGGGAAGGGAGGTGTTCCCCGCCGAACTGCTGAAGGAGGCCTTCGGGGACAAGGCCACCATCATGCCCTCGGTGGATACCAAACGCTTCATTGTCGCCAACCCCAAGGCCATATACGATGAGGCGGAAAGACAGATAATCGGAGGTCGGGACAGCCCTAAGGGTTTCATCCTCGGCACGACCTGCGAGGTGCCGCCCTATTCCCCGCCCGGTAACATACTGGCCCTGGTGCGGGCGGCTGAGGATCACGGGAAATACGGTACATGGTGAGGCAAAATGTCTTATCCATGATGACTTATTGAACATTAGATTGAAGGCAGTGCAATGGACGTATTATCGATAATCACCATCATACTCGGTTTCTCGATGCTGCTCATCGGCCTATCCATCTGGATCGGCAAGACCCCCGAGCTGATCGCCGGTTACGATGAAGAGCGAAGTGCCGACCCGGAGAAACTGGCACAGACGGTCGGTGTCGGACTCAGCATCATGGGATTCGCCTCCATATCCATGGGCCTGGCGGGCGAGCTGTTCGACCTCACCATCGCTCCCCTGGTCGGTCTCGTCGTGGTTCCCGTGGTCGGGGTTTTCGCACTGGTGTTCATAACGCGCGGACTTTGAACCGGGTGTTCTTCCTTAAATCTGATTATGGATAGTCTAATAAAGTCATAGAATTCTACCATTGAAAAATGAGGACCTTATCATGGCTTTGGTGGAATTGGGCTCTGTGAACAAGGTTTACTACTCCAGTGGGGAGGTGACCGAGGTTTTGAAAGGTCTTGACCTTAATGCTGAAAAGGGAGAGATGCTCGTCATAATGGGGCCCTCCGGCAGCGGCAAGACCACTCTGTTAAACCTTCTGGGAGGCATCGATGTGCCGAATGGCGGAAGGGTCATGATCGACGGGGAGGACATCTCCGACTACAACGCCTCCAGACTGAGCGATTTCCGTAGACGTAAAGTGGGATTCATATTCCAATTCTACAACCTGATACCGACGCTCAACGCCAAGGAGAACGTCGAGTTGTCTTTGGAGACCGTGTCGAAAGACCGTGACGCCAACTCCGCCAAGGCGGAGAAGTATCTTGAGCTCGTAGGTTTGGGCGACAAGATGAGGAACTTCCCGCAGGAGCTTTCCGGAGGGGAACAGCAGAGGGTGGCCATCGCCCGTGCCCTCGCCAAGGAGCCGGTCCTGATCCTGGCCGACGAACCCACCGGGAACCTCGATGGGAAGAGGGAGAGGTCCATAATGGAGTTGATGAAAGGACTCCAGGCGGAACTGGGCATGACCTTCTTCATCGTCACCCACAACCATAACCTGAGGGTTTACGCCGACCGCGTCCTCGAACTGGATGACGGCAGGTTGCAGAGCGGTGTCTGAGATGAGGTCCCTGACCCTGTCCGTGGTGCGCAAGAACCGTCAGATGAAATGGAGGGTCATCGGCATATCGCTGTTGATGGCCTGGGCGGTGGGGATGTTCGCCATGGGCCTTTACGGGGCGGAGGTCTTCGATGCCAGTGTCGAGTCCCAGGTGGAGTCCACCAACTTCCCGGATGTTTTCATCGACCTCGACGTGTTCATCGACCAGGCCTCGGTTGTCGATGAGCTTGATTCGATGGTCGAGAACGGATCCATCGAAAACTACCAGTTAAGATTGGTTCTGCAAGGCCACTATTGGTACGAGGGCGTACGCTACCCGGCATACGTAGTGGGATTGGAGGACCCGTCCGATGAATCGATCAACCGGATAATCCCTGCCGCCGGTAGCATGAATCCCGGCGCCGGCGAGGGTGTCGCTCAGACGGACATGGAGGATGAAGGCCTCGTCCTTGATTCCGAGGCCAACCTGACCGTCCTCGGTCAAAGCCTGCCCCTGGATATCGTCGGGATGGGAGCTAGCACCGAGTTCCTCATGACCGGTACCGTCAGTATGGGAGGATTCAGCCTCCCCGGGGGGGTTGCCATAGTCTTCACCCCTCTGGACCACTTGCAGACACTAGAGGTCAACGGCACGGCCATCGGCGCCATGGTCAACAGTGTGGCCTTGATCTCCGATGACCCGGTCCAAGCCGTGATGGAACTGGAGCAGTTCTTCGCTACGCAACCCGGGGACCTGGTCACTGACACCGTTTACCGGGAGTCCCATCCCTCCATCACCTTCCTGCGCGCCGGGGCGGACGAGTTCCGCTACATTATGCCGGTGATGTCCGTTCTTTTCCTGACCGTGGGCGCAGTGGCCATCCTCATGGTTTTCCAGCGGATGGTCCAGAACGACTCGCGTTTCATCGGCGTCCTCATGTCCATGGGATACACCAACCGGGAGATCATGAAAGGTTACCTGGGATTCGGCCTGGTTATCGGAACTATCGCATCCGTGTTGGGAGCCTTGCTGGGTTTTCTGATAACCGTCGCGATGCTGGATATCTTCGCGCAGTTCTTCGGGGAGATCGAGTTCGTCCTTCCCTTGGTACTCTATCCCTTCGTCATGGCTGCGGTCATCGCCTACACCTTCGTACTCCTGGCCATGCTCCTGCCCCTCTCACAGCTCCGCAAGCTCACTCCGCGCGAGGCATTGGAGTACCATAAGGACAACAAGGTTTTCGTTTCCTCGAGGAAGGTGGGCAGGAGCAGGCTGTCCGTGATGGGCGTCCGCAACGCCTTCCGCGTGCCGAAACAGACCTTAGCCACTATGATCGCCATCGGTCTGGCCGTAGGCGTCGCCGGGTCATGGCTGGTCCTGGCGGATTCATCGATGAACTATATCGAGGATCAGCTGGGAAGCGATAATTGGGATGTGGAGATCAACTTCCAGAACGCGGTCGATGCCGATATGGTGAACGGGACCTACCTGGGTCTTGACGAGGGTTCATTCGAGGCTTTTCCCTTCCGGGCGTTCAACACCCAGGCCTCCAACGGTGAACGGACCTCCCCCGCGTACGTGAC
>PWJQ01000057.1 GCA_003560875.1 Methanomassiliicoccaceae archaeon | reverse complement strand
TGGAGGAGAAGTGCCGTTCCTTGGACATCCCCATGATGGGTGTGGCGACGGCAGATGCCTGGGACGAACCCCCTTTCCGACCTTTCGTTTCCGAAGAATCCAGCCCCAAAGCCCTGATGGCTTCGACGAGGAGCGTGGTTGTGATAGGAATACCGTTGCCTACGCCGGCCATCGACAGCGCCCCGTCTATATGGTATTCTGAGACCTACAAAACCGTTAACCAGTTACTCGATCAATCCACATACCGTCTCGCCCTCTTCCTGGAGTCCAAAGGGCATGCGGCCGCCTTCGTACCTCGCGATGGCTACACCAGTCTGGAGGCCCTCCGCGAGGACCCATCGTCATTCTTCTCCCACCGGCATGCTGCTATGCTAGCCGGTCTGGGGACCTTCGGGGTGAACAACATCGTCCTCACACGCGAGTACGGCCCCAGGGTGAGGTTCGCGTCCCTATTCACAGATGCTCTCATCGACCACGATCATCCCATAGAGGAGGAACTATGCATAGAATGCGGGTTGTGTAAGAAGAAGTGTCCTGCCGAGGCCATCGGAGGGGGCACATATCCCGACGATATAATCGACAAGGACTCCTGTACCGATCGCACCTCCGTGCTGAGCCGCAAAGGGATATCCCCTTGTGGGATATGCATACAGGTGTGTCCTGTCGGAGAGGGCCGCAAGGGGCAGCGTAAGAAAAAGACCCCTCAATAGTCTGTAATGCGATCACCAAGAGATGGACGACATTCGTTCTAACGGGGTGCGTTGATGGGAAGTCATGTTCACGGACCGGAGATGAGGGGCAGACGGCTCGGTATCAGCATCATACTGAACATCGTGATAACCGTCGCCCAGCTCTTAGGCGGCGTGTTATCGGGCAGTTTGGCACTCATATCGGACGCCCTTCACAACCTCACCGACGTGGTCGCTCTCTCCATGTCCTGGATGGCCACCCGTCTGCGCTCGGTCCCCTGCACCCCGGAGAAGACCTTCGGATACAAACGCGCTGAGCTGCTGGCCGCCCTGGTCAACGGCCTCATCCTTTTCGCGGTATCGTTCTTCCTGATACTCGAAGCGGCGGAACGTCTCTCCGACCCGCAGTCGATAGACGGTGCGGTGCTGATGATACTGGGCGGTGCGGCGGTCATCATAAACGGATTCTGCGCCTGGCTTCTTCATGCCGACTCCCGTGAGAATCTTAACATGAAGTCCGCTTATCTGCACCTGGTCACCGACATGGCCACCTCCATGGCAGTGGTTATCGGCGGTGTGGTCATGTTGTTATACCAGGTCTATTGGATAGACAGCGTCATCACCATCCTCATCAGCTTCGCTCTGATGTACTTCTCAGCCAAGCTCATCCTCGATGCGGTGAGGATCTTCATGCAGTTCGCACCCCCGGACCTGGACATGTTCGGCATGGAGGAGGGTGTGAAGTCCATCGATGGCATCGAAGGACTGCATCATGTCCACGTGTGGCAGCTCAGTGAGTGCGAGGTCCACATCGAGGCCCACGTCGCTTTGAGTGAGGACCTCAAGGTCTCCGAGGCCGACCGTGTACTCAACGAGGTCGAGGGTTACTTGAGGGCGGAGCACAACATCAACCATGTCACCCTCCGTCCCGAGTTCCGTCCGCGCTGCAGCCCCGAGCTCGTAATCACCGACCCTGGCGAGGAGCACAACCATCTGGAAAGGGAGGATGAATGACCCGTAGTATCAGCGAGGCCTACGTGGTCATAATCAAGAGGACATTCAACACCCGTTTCGTCATCTCCCGTCTCACCCGGGTGCCATTGTTGAAGGGTTTGATCGAAAAGGCCTTCTTCGAAGGTGACGACATCATGATCCTGCCACGGGACGGCACCGTCCGTAGGACCATCAACATGGATATGGAGGTCGATCCCGGCGAGGATTTGGTCGTGCCATCCGACATAATCAGGGAGACTGTCAAAAGGTTCAAGGGAGGGGCCATAATGAATTTCTGCATCTGCAGGGAGTCCGATCGCTGTGATGATTACCCTTGGGAACTGGGATGCATGTTCCTCGGCCCCGGTGCGGAACGCATTTCACCGTCATTGGCGCGGCAGGTCGGTGAGGAGGAGGCCTTGGAGCACATCGATCGCTGTCGGGAGGCGGGCCTGGTCCATCTGATAGGCAGGAACAAGATAGACAGCCTATGGCTGAACACCGGACCCAAGGAGGACCTTTTGACGATATGCAACTGCTGCCCCTGTTGTTGTCTATGGAAGATGATACCCAATCTGGACAACGACCTGGGGAGGAGGATAACGTCGATGCCTGGTATCACCGTAAAGGTGAGGGACACCTGTCGCGGTTGCGGTGCCTGCACCCAGGGGGTGTGCTTCGTGGACGCCATCGCGATGACGGACGGTAAGGTGTCGATCGATCAAGGACGCTGCCGCGGCTGCGGTCGGTGCGTCGAAGCATGTGCCCACGATGCCATGGAGATAACGGTCGTAGGGAATCCCATGGCGGAATCCTTGGCAAGGTTGGCGTCTCTTGTCAGTCCTCGACAATGACTCAGAGACGTGACAGGACCTGCTCGGAGAATTCCTTTGTACCAAGGCCACCGCCCAGGTCCCTGGTGCGGTGACCGGCGGACAACGTGGCGGTGACCGCCCTTCGTATCCGTCCCGCCTCCTCCGTCCTGCCGATGTGCTCCAGCATCATGGCCGTCGTGAGGAATGAAGCGGTGGGGTTGGCGACCCCCTTGCCGGCGATGTCCGGGGCCGATCCGTGGACGGGCTCGAACAAAGCATGACCGTCACCCAGATTGGCCGATGGTGCGATACCCAGTCCGCCGGCGAGTGCGGCGGCCTCGTCGGAGAGGATGTCACCGTAGAGGTTCAAGGTCACGATGACGTCCATACACTGTGGGTTGCTGACCAACGCCGCTGCGGCGGCATCCACTATCATGTCCCGGGACTCGATGACGCTTTCTTCCATGACCTCGTAGAAAACATCACGGAACAGTCCGTCCGATTTGCGGAGAACGTTGGCCTTATGCACACAAGTGACACTCTTCCTTGATTGCGATTCAGAGATCTCGCGCGCAAAGCGGCATATCCGTTCGCTGGCGGCCCTGCTGACACGACGCTTGAGGTCCACGCCCTCGTCGTCCACGGTCTCCTCACCGGTGTACATGCCCTCGGTGTTCTCCCTGACGATGATGACGTCCATGTCCACCAATCCGATGCCTGGTGCGGGGTTCCTCACCGGCCTCAGGTTGGCATAGAGATCGAACTCCTTGCGGATGCGGAGGATGGGGGATCGGTACCCCTCTGCCTTCAAGGGCGTTGTTATGGCCCCGAAGAGTACGGCGTCGCTCTCCCTTATGAGGTCCAGGGTCTCATCGGGAAGGTATTCGCCACGACGGGAGAAGCACTCCAGACCGACATCCCCGTGAACGGTCTCCAGGTCAGGGGCCACGTGTTTGAGCACTTCCACCGCGGCACCGATAACCTCTGGACCTATGCCGTCGCCAGGCAGGACAGCTATCCTCATGGGCATCAGTCCTCGAGCAATGCGGCCACCAGTAGAGGAAGGCTGATGGTGGCGTCACCCTCCACGGTCACCTGGTAAGCGGTCTCCTTGACCTTCCCCCATGAGACCGCCTCCCTTATCTGGGCGCCGGAGAGGGACCCGTCATACTCCACGGCGGTGGTCAGATAGACCGCGTGGTCGAGACCGCCGCGGAACTGGTTCCACCATATGGTATGGTGTTTAGATATCCCGCCGCCCACTATGATCGCCCCCGTCTCCTTGACGTCGAAGGTCATGTCCGACAGCGCCTGCTCATCGGCGAAGAGGTCGATGCGCAGGTCGCGCCTGTTCTGATAAACCATCCACAACTGGCTTCCGAACGACCCGTCGGTTATCCCAGGTACGAAGACCTTGACGCCCATGCGGTGGCACCAGTGTAGGAGGCTCTTCTCATCATCGATACGCGAGCCCACCTCGTCTATCAGCTCATGGGTGCTGATGGAGGGACGTCCTTCAAGTATCTCCTCCAGCATCGGTAGCAACCTCTCCTCCAGGAGCTCGCCGTAACACTCATTCGGCACAAGGACGTTCCCCAGACGGTTGACGCCCTCGTGGTACAACTGAGTGTCATCAAGGTTGAAGTCGCCGTGATAATAATCCTTCCAAGTACGGGCCAGATCATGGTCCAAGGTCCCGCAGGTGGTCATTATGACATCCACCATGCCCCGCTTGACCAACTCCACGATCACACCGCGGGTGCCGGTGGCCATGATGCAGGCGGGGAAGGATAGGAAGCGCAAGCAACCCTCACTCCTCATCATCCGGTCGGCGACCTCCACCGCCTGATACAGCTTACGGGCGGTGAAACCGCCGGATGAGCCCATCGCATCTATCATTTCCCTCACACTCATCCCGCCACGGGGGACGATGTCCTGGACCGGTACCATCTCTCTCATGGAATCTCCGATGGATTACTAATCCACCCTCTATAAAGTGATTACTACCTCAACCCAGGTAGTCTTCCAATTGATGGCGAATGCTCTCACGCGAGTTGGAGTTGTCTATTATGGTCCAGCCCTTGTGGCTCTGTCTGAGCATACGGTCCCTTGTACGGGTGAGCTTCTCCACCGACTCGAACATCTCCAGTTCGTGGCCGCGCTCGATTATGCGGTACATTGCCTTCTCCGGAGGGGTGTCCACCAGTAGTAGGTGGTCAGGCATGGGGAGCACCCGGGCTATGAGGTTGTAACCCTTCTCCACGAATCTGTCGGGAAGGTAGGCGGCGGCCATTATGTAGCGGACGAATATAATGTCATCATAACCCTTCCAGAAACGCATCCTCATCAGGCTGCCCAACACATCGATGATGAAAAATAGGGTGGCAAAGGCCTGATAGGCCTTACCATCCTTGACCAGGAGGCGGCGGGACATCTTTCCGGCGATGCGGTCGGACGGGTGCGTCTGTACGAACGGGATGCGCCCCTCTTCGGTCAATCGATCCGCGAGAGTATCAGCTACGGTGTTCTTGCCGCAACCATCCATTCCGTCGATAACGTACCATGCCATGTCAGAACCCCAGCAGGACCATGAGTGCCGCGGTGGCCAAGGGTGTGATGAGGTTGTCGTACTCCCCGGGACTGAAGAGCTCGACGACCGCCATGAACAGCCCCGCTATCAGGGCAACCAGCAGGAACGGCAGGCTCGACATCGAGGATATCGTGTAATGCCCGCCGGCAATCAGGAAATCATAGAACAGCAGGACCGCCATGGTCATGACGAAGGTGGCGGTGAAAGCCGCCGCCGATCCCTCCAGGGTCTTGCCTTTGTAAATAGTTGTTTTTCCGAAACGCTTTCCAATGAGACTACCGAAGCCGTCACCGTAGGTCATAGCTATTATACCGATGGATGCGGCCACGAAGTTCTCGAAGAAGAGCAGTATCATCACGGTTATGGTGGTGGCATAGAAGAACAGCCCCAGGGAGTGACCCTCCGCCGATGCTTGACCGATCATGTTGGATCTCATCCTGAGATTTTTCGACTTGGGGGATGAGAGGTACAGCAATATCATGAACGGGATGCCGAAGAACACCAACATCGGAAGTTGACTGTCATACATCCACCAGATGAAGACGAAGTTGCCCGTCAGGATATGAAGGACCTTGCGGCTGTCGATGTCCACCTTCTTCACCCTCAATAGAAAGAAGAGGCCCAGTACGGCCGCTATGAGAAGATACACTAGTATAGTGGGAACCAGGTCATCGACCGTGAGCATCCTTCCCAGGAAGGCGTAACAGATATTTATTGACTTGCGGATTAAAGTACAGGACTGATTATCATGATGGTCATCGTCAGGTCAATGGATTACCCACAGCTGCTTCAGACTCTGAAAGGGGGAACGGCATCATTATGGTCCTGCGGAACATGTGCAAGGATATGCGGACTGGCGGGGGAGGAGAACGTCCTCAGGCTTGCGGAGAGGCTCAGGGAAGACGGTGTGGAGTTGCTCTCGGTCCAGAACGTCAGTGCCTCCTGTCTCCAGGACCGTATCGTCGTCAAGGCCGACCTCGATGCCCTCAATGCCTCCGACACCGTCGTCGCACTGTGCTGTGACGTCGGGGCAGAGACGCTGGCCGACGCCATCGATGCCGATGTACTGAACCCCATATCGACCTTGGGTCAGGGCAGGAGGGAGGCTGACGGCACCATAAGGGTTTCCAGGCCTTGTATCGAAGGTCTGCCCCCCGGCATATCGATGAAGGATGCCAGCAAAATCCTATATCATTCCGAGGGGCCGTTCGTACTTTGATGTCTGGACACGGAATCAGCCGAAAAACGCTATATACCATTATCGGCATCCTGAACGGAAATTTTAGGGGAATTCAACCATGGTTAGCTTATTTGAAAACATGCTATATATGGTCCCCCTTTCGGGGCTGGTAGCCCTCGCTTTCGGCTATCTGTTCTACCGGGACATCTTCTCCCGCGGAACAGGTAACGATGAGATGCGTTCCATCTATGAGGCAATCAAAGATGGGGCGATGGCCTACCTCACCCGACAATACAAGACGATTGGCATAATCAGCGTCATCGTTGCCGTCCTGATAATCCTGGCCGGCGATGTCTTCGGCGTGGACCGTTTGGGTTGGGAGGTCGCACTGGCCTTCCTGCTTGGAGCGGGCTTCTCTGCCCTCTCCGGTTTCATCGGCATGTACGTTGCCGTTAACTCCAACATCCGCACCGCCGATGCTGCAAGATCCTCTCTGAAGGAGGCGTTCCACGTCTCCTTCCGCGGAGGGGCCATCTCTGGTATTGCCGTAGCGGCCCTCAGCCTGTTGGGTGTCTTCACACTCTTCATGGTCTTCGAGTTCCTAGCGGAAGGTGCGACCATAGCGATTGCACTCGAACACGTCGTCGGTTACGCCTTCGGCGCCTCAATGGCCGCTCTCTTCGCCCAGCTGGGCGGTGGGATATACACCAAGGCCGCCGATGTCGGCGCTGACCTGGTGGGCAAGGTCGAGGCCGGAATACCCGAGGACGACCCCCGGAACCCCGCCGTCATCGCCGACCTGGTCGGTGACAACGTCGGTGACTGTGCCGGTCGTGGAGCGGACCTCTTCGAGTCCACTGCCGCGGAGATCATCGGTGCGATGATCATCGGATACGCCGTCTACAAGGTCATGGGATCCGCTCCCGATGAACTGGTGTGGATAATGTTCCCGCTGGTCTTCCTGGCCTTCGGTCTCATATCGTCACTGATCGGTATCTGGACCGTTAAGATGAAGGAAGAGGGATCCAGTCTCCATTCCACGCTCAACCGTGGCTACATGGTGACCGCAGGATTGTCGTTGGTATCTCTGGTGTTCATATCACATATGATGCTGGACCTTGCCCTGTATCCTAACCTGTGGATATACTTCCTGCTTCTGGGCATCATCGGTGTCGTTCTCGGAATCGTCATCGTGTACATAACCCAGTACTACACCGCTGGCAGCTATCGCCCTGTGCGTGACATCGCCGAGGCTTCCGAGACCGGTCCCGCTACCAACATCATATCCGGTATATCCATAGGATTGGAGACCACCGTGCTGCCTGTTTTGGCCATATGCTTGGCCCTCGGAGGCAGTTTCGGTGTCGGTTGGTTCATAGGCGCCGATGTCATCGGCCTCACCGCTGCTACTGACCTCTTCGTCTTCGGTCTGTACGGAACCGCCATAGCCACCATCGCTATGCTCTGCTCCTCCGCGTTCATACTCGCTGAGGACACCTTCGGTCCGATCACCGACAACGCAGGCGGCATAGTGGAGATGAGCGACCTCGACTCCGAAGTCCGTGTCAGGACCGACATGCTGGACTCCGCCGGTAACACCACCAAGGCCTTGACCAAGGGCTACGCGATGGCCACCGCCGGTCTGGCAGCATTCCTGCTGTTCGCCGCCTACTTCGAGATCGTCGCCGATGTGACCGGGCAGAGCCTGCTGGCAACATTCGATGTCAGCCTCGGCAACCCCATGATCTTCATCGGCGGTCTGATCGGTGGTATGCTGGTGTTCATCTTCTCCGCCTTGGCGATCAAGGCGGTCGGTGTCGCGGCATTCGACATGATCAACGAGGTGCGCAGGCAGTTCCGTGAGTACCCCGGCATAATGGAGGGCACAGAGAAGCCCCGCTACGGCGAGTGCGTGGACATCGCCACCAAGGGAGCCTTGAGGGCAATGGTCGTCCCCGGCCTGCTACCTATCTTGTTCCCTGTGGTCTTCGGTCTCATCTGTGTGTTCATACTGCAGACCTTCGCACCGGAGTACACGCACATCGCACCGCAGGCTGTCGGTGCCTTGATCATCGTTGGAACCATGGTCGGTATCCTCATGGCCAACTTCTTCAACAACGGAGGAGGAGCCTGGGACAACGCCAAGAAGTACATCGAGGAAGGCAATCACGGTGGTAAGGGCTCACCGGCCCATGCCGCAGCTGTGGTCGGTGACACCGTCGGTGATCCCTTCAAGGACACCGCCGGACCGTCCATACACGTGCTGGTCAAGCTGCTGTCCACCGTCACCCTGGTGACTGCTGGACTGTACATCGTCTGATGTGCCCCAACCAAACCCTTTTTTATATCATTTTTTTATCTGGACACACTCAGGCTCGACCCTCAACTTTTAAATAAGAGCTCAATAATCCAGAAACATCCGATAGAGGGCCGTATCATGTACATGCTAAACAAAGCCGAGAAGGTCGTGCGGATACCGCCGTCCATGCTCGATGAGGACATCGACAAGGTGACTGACAAGATCACCTGCGAGTCCTTCGAGGGCAAGGTGGAGCACGACTTCCTTACAGTTCTCATCAGCAACGTCAAGCCCATTGGTCTGGGCCGTATCGTCCACGGGGACGGGGCGGTGTATCAGGAGGTCACATACGACCAGCTGGTTTTCCGACCTCAGCTTCAGGAGATAATCGAAGGCACGATTTGTGAGGTCCTGAAATTCGGCGCATTCGTCCGGTTCGGCCCTCTGGACGGGCTGCTCCACATCAGCCAGATAATGGACGACCGCATCAACATCGATGCTGACAACCAGAGACTGGTGGGTAAGGACAACAGCCGCACCCTGTCGGTCGGCGACAAGGTCCGTGCCCGTATAGTCGCGCTCAGCCTCAATGAGCGTAACCCCCGTGAGAGCAAGATAGGTCTCACCATGAGGCAGCCGGGACTGGGAAAGCTGGAATGGCTTGACGAGGACCGCAAGGCCAAGGAGGAGGCACAATGATCGACCGCGCCTGCAAGGCCTGCAGCGTCATATCCACTGATGAGGTCTGCCCCAACTGCGGTGGTAAAACATCAAGGGAATGGCAGGGTTACGTCGTGGTCATAGACCATGAGAAATCGGACATCGCCAAGAAGATGGGCATAACCACCAACGGAAGGTTCGCCCTGAGGGTTCGGTGAGATGAGCGACCGGAGAGGCAGGAGGCTACCCACTTCGATGCGTGGTGAGCTCTCCCGTCCTTTCGGACCGCTTGTGGATGAGAAACAACTTAAGGACAAGGAAGACGGCGTGATGCTGCTAACCGTAGGGGACGTAGTGTCCCTGACGGCAAGGCGGCTCGGTGTCGAACCGACGCTTTCGATCTACGACGGATCGACGGAGCGTCGGGAGATGAGCGATTTTGCGCTCCTCGTGGAGGAGGGCGGGGAATCGTTCCGGACGGTACCGAATCCCGCCGGAGAGGTCACCGCGGAGCTGATAAACGCCATCGAGGAGACCTTGGAGGCCGGATGGCCACCGAACATCCGCGTCGAGGGGGAGGAGGATTTGGCCGTCTTGGCCTGCATCCTGCTCGCACCCGAGGGCAGTTGGGTGGTCTACGGTCAGCCTGGAGAGGGCATGGTACTCGTCGTCAAGGACGGGGACAGTCTCCGCAGGACGAAGGAAATCTGGAACAGAATGGAGGAACTGGAATGAAGATAGAGGTCAGCGAAAAGAGGGACAACCCTTTGCAGGAGAGGATCGAGGTCCGCTTCGTCATCGATCACGCCGGTGAGGCTACGCCTACCCGCATGAAGGTCAAGGCGGAACTAGCCAGGGTCTTGAAGGCCGATGCGGACAATCTTGTGATCGAGAGCATAATGTCCAAGTACGGGGCCAACAAATCAGACGGATACGCCAAGCTCTACAATTCAGTGGAAGCGGCGAAGAAGCTGGAGCGCAAGCACCTGTTGACACGCTCCGGAGTGGGCGTAGAGGCCGAAGCTAAGGAGGAGTGATTCCAATGGCTAAGAAAGACAATTACGAGATGGACGGCGACAAGCTGGTAAGGAAGAACCCTGTATGTCCCAAGTGCGGACCGGGTGTGTTCATGGGCGTCCATGAGGACAGGACCTCCTGCGGTCGCTGCGGCTACACCGAGTTCAAGAAGAAGGCTTGAAACCATTCCTGCTCCCGACCCTCTCAGCGGGGAGCATTCCAGGATCCAAGGCCGACTATCTACGGCCTCCTTCACAAACCCCACGTCCGGAGCCTTTTACCACGGGCCTGTGGTGTAGCTAGGATATCACTGGGGCCTCCGGAGCCTCGTACCCGGGTTCGAATCCCGGCGGGCCCGCCATTATAACATCGTCTAATCGCGCCCTGCTCATATGGCGCGTTGAAACCTGAGTTTCATGTTTCCCGCCACCGTTTTTGCAGAAGATCCAATGTCAATTCCTCCTCCAGTGACCGTTCTCTCATAGGGAAAAATATTTCAACCTCACCGACAGAATGTATACAATCAGAAAGGAGGTCGACGGTTAGTGAGCAACGGACAGCTGAATGTGGGCGTCGGAAAACGACTGGTGGCGCAGATATTCGATTTGATAGTGATTACTGTGATATTCTGGTTCATAGGGGGGCTCGTGGCAATCATTTACGGGGAGGGTGGTTTCGGCGGTTTCCAGATGACGGGTACGCCTGCATTGACGGCCAACCTCACAACGTTGTTCTTGGTGTTTCTCTACTTCACCGTCCTGGAGGCCAGGGACGGACAGACTCTGGGAAAGAAGATCATAGGTATACGAGTGGTGAACGATGACGGTTCCCCGATGAATTTAGAGACTTCCGCAGTCCGCAATGTGCTCAGAATAATCGACGCCTTAGGCTTCTACCTGATCGGTGCCATCTTGATCTGGACCTCATCCAAGAAGCAGAGGTTGGGTGACATGGTGGCAGGGACCGTGGTCATCGAGGCATGATCGACCTAGATACCGTATTCGGAAAAGGTCTCACTCACGCTTCCAAAGGTTGTTGAGAACAAAATTTGCAAGTTAGCACGTATATTTTGAAATCAATCCAGACTAATCAGATGAGAGGGGCGACTCAGCCCGATCGTTGACATTTTTACTTTAACGAAAGACCTCGATTTCTCTCTTTTTATTAAAAGTGTTTAGAATAGGTATTTATAATAAACACTCCGAGTTGGTTAAATAGAGGAGTAAAAAAATGAAAAGAAAGGAAATAGACGATGTCGTCGAATCTTACGAGAAGAAGGCGAAACATCTGTTCGAAAACGCTAAAGAGGAAATGAGTAAGCGTACCCAGGACTTCAAGGATATGTCTGAGGAGAAGAAGAAGGAACTGGAACCCTATATGAAAGAATTCGATGATGCTTTCCATAGGGAAATGGATTCCTTGGAGGTAGAGCGTAAGAGACTTGTTGAGACGAGCAAGGCGAAGGCTGCCGGTCTGGAAGTCAAGGTCAACGAAACGATCGATGATTCCAAGATCCGTTTGAAGAACGAGTACCGTAAGCTGCGGGAAGATTTTCGAAACAAGTGATTCCTTGTCATCAGGATGTGGGAGTGATCTCCGACATCAAAAGAAACCATTTCCCAATCATTAACAATCGACGTTGAGGTTCAGCATCTTCAACGAGCAGATTTCTTATCAACCATATCATCTGGTTTTCCGTCAAAGTTTTCTCACAAGGTTTTTCGCATAAATCATAGAATTGAGTTCAACACCTCCATAATCCGCTGATCCTTGTTCAGAAGATGTGATTTAAGAATCAACCTTGTGTCTTGAACGAAGGTTCAACAATCGACTTAGATGATATTCTGAGAGTTACGTCATAGTAACGTCCACCAGATAACGAATCTAAGTAATCCATTGTCAACCAAAGACACGACCGTTCCATCGGGTCATGGAATGGCAGTCAACGAATCGTTTTCCGCAATGTATCAATCCACGACCCTGCCGACCGCTTGATACTCTATGAGTTCGCCGTTGTCATCGAAGATTCCGTGGAAATCCCATTCCAGGAACAATCTTGTTCCATCGGCCATTATCAGATAATGACGGAAATTGCAGTTGGGGTTCTGCGGAGATATGGCCTCTACATACTTACGGGAACGAAGACCCTCCTCCTCGGAAATCAGGTCGAAGACGTATTCGCCGAGTATATCCTCCTTTTTGGTGTTCAAGGTGTTGTAGAATGCAGGATTGGCGTAAGTGATCCTCATGTCCGTGGCCATCCTGGCCAACATCTCCTGTTGAATCTGTACAGCCGACTGATATCTCGCCTCGAAAACGGTACTGAATCTCTCCGCCCTGACCCACGAAGTGATGTCGCGGAAAAGTATGAGAACTGCTTTGGTATCATTGAAATCTATGATGTTCTGGAAACCTTCAAGGTGAATCCACTCGCCATCATCCCTTTTCATATGAAGTCTTTGAATTCCCAGGCCCTGGGAATCAACGTCCAATCCTATATGAGGTAGAGGTCCTCGATTGTCACTGAGCCTGACTTTGAAACCCTCCGGTCCGAATAACTCCAGGTCATTAAGGCTATCCCCATCCTTGACGCCCGTGAGTTCATTAGCACTCTTGTTGTGGAAGAGCACATTCCCATCGAAATCGAGAACGATCATTCCTTGATCAGTTCCGTCGACGATAGAACGCAGCGTCCTCTCACTCTCTATGAGCATCCTCTCACTCTTATGCCGCTTGAAGGCCTGTTTGACCATGTTTATCAGTTCAGCGAACTGGGCACTTGGTTGACCTCCTTTCTGGAGATAGAAGTCTGCCCCGGACATGAATGCTTCCACAGCAACCTCCTCCCTCCCTTTACCGGTGAAGATTATGAAAGGGAGGTCTTGATCATGGGAACGTAGGCTCTTCAGGAACTGCAGTCCGTCCATGACGGGCATCTGATAATCGGAGATCACAGCGTCGAACTTGTTGTTCTCGAGAAGTTCTATCGCAACCTTGGCGCTCGATGCCGTTTGGACCTCGAAGCCGCCGACATCCTCCAGGAAGGTCTTTCCCAATTCCAGGAGCGGTTCCTCGTCATCGACGTAGAGGATACGGCATCGTTTTCCCTTCATATAATCCAAAAGTATCTTTAACCATTATTTATACCTTGCAATAGAAAACATAAGACCTTCGGATACATTCTTAAAACGCTTACCGATGACTGTATCAGATAAAAAGCCCTTTCAAATTACCCTAGTCATCGAGGACAACGGCCCCGGAACGCTGGAAGTGGTTAAACCACATTCCTATCATCCCATTACGGGCCTCTCATTTTAACTAAGGGATTGAGCTTGAAAGGATTCAGTGGTCCAGTCTCAGCGTGGCTATGAATTCCAGACCCTCATCGTTGACGATGCCTGTCCCCTCGGTTTCCCATTCGGAAACAAGTTCGTTCAAGCGGGATGCAGTTTCCAGATGGGCCATCGCGATGCCCATGTCCAGGTACTTCATGTTCATGGCGCGACCATCTGTCTTGGTCGGTCGCTGCAGGTTAAGCAGTAGTTCGTCATCGGCCACGATGACTCTCCAAGGCTGTTTGTTCATAGCGGAAGGCGCTAGTCTGACGGCCTCAAGGAGGTTTTCCAAATAGGATGGCATCTCCTCTTCCAAGGGGCTGAATCCCTCGGAGAAGAACAGTTCCCCCGGCTCCTTCCTGTTCTTGGATCCAGCAGCGGCCTTCATCAATCCCTCCACAAGCCTCTTCCTCTTGGCCGGATAGCCATAGGATATAAGCACTGCGATATTCTCCCTTTCGTTGAGATCGATCGGCCCGGCGAGGTCGGAACGTTTGAAGGTCCCGCCCAACCAGCAGGTCCCGATGCCCATGGATGTCAATTCCAACACCATCTCCTGCAAAGCCTTTCCGAGGTCTATCAATGATTCCCGGGATAGGTCGCATATGCCAACCAGGAATCCCTTCTGCCCCTTGATGACGCCATATGTGCCCACCTTCACAGCCTTCTCAGCAGATGTTTCCATTGGAAGATCCTGTATACGATATGAGGTTCCGAAAGGCCCTCTTTCGGAATTGGCCTTCTCAAGCAGGGAGTGCATACGGGCCTTATGCTCTTCTTTCACATCCATGTCGTCATAGGTCCTGACTGATCCTCTCTGCATTATCGTATTCATATCCATGTTACAAGCAACTCCCTTCGTTCCGAATGATTATACCACAGTTTCTAATGGTTACAGTTTTTTCGGTGCCGATCAGAAACAATCAAAGAATAATTGTTTTTAAGACTATCTTCAGATGCGGTAGTGAATAAATTTTTTCGCTTAGACGTCAATCCTAAGGTAAATTTCTCTTCGACCGTTAACTCGAAGCATAGTCACGTTAGTATCCCCGACTCCTCCGTTCATGAAGAAATCTGGATTCGCGGGTCGTAATCACGAACGCCTTCACCTAAGTTCAATCACTGGTTTGAATCCTGAGATTCGATGGTTCAACCGATGTCTGTACGATGGAGGGTCTTTGGGATTCGTTTCTGCGACCGCCCTTATCACATAATACGACTTTTTTTTTGCTTACCGTATTATTGACGGAACAATGACCAATCTGCGATACTGACCTGCGCCTCAAAGATAGTTCGAAACACCGGGACCGTGTAGCCACTCAAGGATAGGATTTGGGACAGTAGGCCATACACTTGCCGCAGGCCCTCTCCGGTTTACTGCCGTCGCCGATGAGTTTCATCTCGAAGCGGCCACATCTCTGCCAATCTATCGTGGTGTCCCGGCTGGGAGGGTGGTCCTTGAAAGTCTGGTCGTTGAGTACCTTCATGGCACAGTTGTCTATACATTCCCTGCAATCCCCGCACTCGCACTCCCTGGTCGCGGGAGTCTCGAGTAAAGGCATATCCGTCAATATCGCCAGGAATCTCTGCCTTGGGCCGAACTCATCGGTCAACATGAGTCCGTTCTTCCCTATCCACCCGAGGCCGCATACCCTGGCGATTGATTTCAATGAAACCGGACCTCTAAGGTTCTCGGGGTCGATCCTCTCCGCCGGGTGTATCACATGCCCCTTGTAGCCTGCTTCCTTGAGCTTCTCCACTATGCCCGCTGCCGCCCCCATCATCTTCTTGTTCGCGATTTTGTAGGATTCCCTGAGGTCTGCGCTAGGACCGTCCCGGGCGGCTTTCACAACCTCCAAAGGCAACTCGGAAGCCATGCATATGGCGTTGGGAAGGCCGAAATCCCCGGGTCCGAATCTCTCCACATCATCCAGTACATCGAACGGGCCGAAACCGACGAGGTCCACTCCGTTGTCTCTGACATGTTCGGTTATCTCTTTCTGGAGAGTTTTCACCGCACCCGTGTCCGTCATGTGTCTTTAATGCGTTAACCCATTATTAGTTGTTTATTGACAGTGAAATCCAATCGAAGATTACTTATCAGAAAATAATATTTCATTATTAATGTCCTCTATCAATAACGATTCTCTTTCAAAGGGTGTTCGAAAAGTTATTGGTATCGGGGCATCAGCAGGGGGGTTGGAAGCCATACAATCCCTATTCTCATCGATACCTGATGACACCGGGGCCTCTTTCGTGGTGATACAGCACCTTTCTCCCGATTTCGATAGTCATATGGCGGATATCCTCCAAAAGTCCACGGGTATGGTCATTGAGACCGTTAAGGACAGTATCGTCATCAATCCTAATACCATATATCTTCTCCAACCCGGTAAGGAAATGGTATTGAGCGGCGGAACCCTATTTGCCCATAATAGGGAAGCCGTCATCAACATGCCCATCAACACCTTCTTCAACTCCATGGGAGCTGATATGAAAGCAAACTGCATGGCCATTGTCCTTTCCGGAACAGGTGGTGATGGTTCAAAAGGCATACAAAGGGTCAGTGATCTGGGAGGTATGGTGTTGGCCCAGTCCCCTCGATCCGCCAAGTTTGATAGCATGCCTCTCGAGGCAATATCCACCGGGTTTGTGGATTTCGTTTTGGACCCCCTTGAGATCGCCGATGAGATCACCCGTTTCATCAATACTCCATCACAAGAGGTCTTGGATTCGGAGTCTGATAAAGAGATACCTTATCAAGACATCATTCTTCTACTCCGCAAGGAATCCAACATCGATTTCTCTCTTTACAAGCAACCCACGATCAAACGTAGGATACAAAGACGCCTAAACATCCTGGAAATCGATAACTATCGGAATTATCTCGACCGGCTGTCGATGGACCCGGTGGAGCTGGACGCCCTATTCCATGATATCCTCATAGGAGTGACTGCATTCTTCCGCGATCCGGATGCTTTCAAGACGCTCTATGAGAATACCATAATCCCCTTGGTATCGAACAAGTCCGATGGGGATGACATAAGGGTATGGGTGCCAGCCTGCGCAACGGGTGAGGAGGCTTACACTATAGCCATACTCTTCCATGAGGCCTTCAATCAGACCGGCATTCAACCCAACCTCAAGATATTCGCCTCAGACATCCACAAGCGTTCCCTGGAAATCGCATCCAACGGGATGTACTCCAATGTCGAGGGGATCGAGGAGGATATATTGCGGAAATACTTCATCAAAATGGATGAAAAGATTTTTCAGGTCATTCCCCGCGTGAGACAGTCAGTCGTGTTCTTGAGACATGATGTCATAAGCAATCCTCCCTTCACCAACATAGACCTCATCTCCTGTAGGAACCTGTTCATCTATCTCAAGGCCAATGTACAGCAGAGAGTACTGGCATCGTTCATGTTCTCACTCAAACCCGGAGGGAACCTGATCCTTGGTGCGTCCGAGACTGCTGGAGCCATCGGTAAGGAGTTCCAAGAGTTGGACAATAAATGGAGGATATACCAGAGGCCCAAGGAGATGATCAAGATCCCAAAATCTGTGATGTCCCATATGATCCCGTCCCTTCTCTCCAGTGAGAAAGAGGTCGGGATAGTGGAGACAAAAACCAGGTCTGATAAGGATCTCATGGAAGCATATGACATGCTACTTTCCTCCTTCATACCGCGAGGCATACTTGTGAACAGTGAGCTTCAGGTGATCCACCTTTTCGGTAAGGCGGGTGATTTTCTTCATCAGAGGAGCGGGAGAGTTAGTAATGACCTTTCATCAATGGTTGATGGGGACCTCATCATTGCGATGAAAGCAGGGATATCTCAATCCAAGAAAGAAGGGAAAAGGATGATGTTCAGAGGAGTGAAATCCACTATAAACGAGTATGATCTTCTCGACATCACCGTCATTCCCCTCGCCAGACAATCCGCGGATCATTATTATTTCATAAAGATCGAGACCAATGAGGACCGGACGGCACCTCCCACTAGAACCTCTGAGCTGAGTGAAGGGGCGAACGACAGGATGATACAGTTGGAGGCGGAGCTGCAGGAATCCAAGGAGATGCTCCAGAAGACCGTGGAGGAGTCCGAGGCCCGTAACGAGGAGCTACTCAGCGCCAACGAGGAGATGCAGAGCACTAACGAGGAACTCAACTCCTTGAATGAGGAATTGAACTCCATGAACGAGGAGTTGTACTCCTTGAACACCGAGAACAACGAAAGGATCAAGACCCTCACCAGCCTTACCAACGACCTTAACAACATGATGAGGGCAACGGAGGTGGGCCTGATATTCATCAGTAAGGACATGAATATAAGGAAATTCACCCCTCAGGTCAGGAAACTCTTCAACATAATAGAGACGGACATCGGACGTCCTGTGAACCATATAACGTACAACCTGGCCGATGACCAATTCATGGAACGGATCATGGAGGTAATGGAATCAGGCGAAAACCGCGAGAGAGAGGTCAAAACCAACTCAGGCAGCCATTACCTTGAGAAGGTCTTACCATATTATGACGATGCCAATCAGATTGCCGGCGCGGTCCTTTCCTACGTTGACATAAGCCGTCTCAAACATAGTGAGATACGATTCCAGGGTTTGTTCGAACAGACTCCTATCCCCACCGCGTTCACCGATGTCGATGGAAGGGTGATAAACATGAACCCCGCAATGGAGGGTATCCTAACGGAACCTGAGGATATCAGAGCGGGAAAATCGATCTTCGATTACGATCTCTTCTCAGACGCTTTACAAGATAGAATGGCACAGGATATCCATTTGCAACGCGAGGTCGAGATCGGACCCCATACGGACATGATTGTCAACGATACAGGTATGCGGTGGATGTCCATGGAATTGTCGCCGATCGTCAAGGGGGATCGTGCAGAGGACAACACTGGTTACATAATTCTCTTTCAGGACATCACATCCAAGATGGAGGAACATAAATTCATGGAAGACTCCCTGGATGAGAAGACACTCATGTTGCAAGAGGTCCACCACAGGGTGAAGAGCAACCTGGCAACGGTGAACAGTCTTCTGGCGATGCAGAGCATGGGCTCCAAGGACCCTTTGGTCATCAAGACTCTCCAGGAGGCCGAGACAAGGATATTCGTCCTCTCAACGATACACGAGGAACTATATCGCGTTGAGAGGTTGGATAGCATAAAAGCATCCAATTTCTTCCAAAAGCTGGTTCATAAGATCGTCGATCTGTTCGACATAGAAACCGAGGTCAATTTCGAAATCGATAACGGCCTGGAGCTGACCGATACATATGCGATACCGTTGGGACTAGCCGTCAACGAGTTGGTGATAAACTGTATGCTGCACGCTTTCGGAGACATCGAACATCCTAAGATCGACCTAACGATTCACCAAGAGGATGGATACTTGAACTTGGTGGTCAAGGACAATGGGTGCGGCGTACAGGATGACTCGAAGATCGGTGGTTCCTGTTCTCTCGGGACCCGTCTCATAAACCAATTGGTGACCCGTCAGCTCAAGGGCACGATCGAACACCACAACGATGACGGGATGTTGTGGGACATCCGTGTGCCTTTCTGAATACTAGGCAAATCTTTTCAAGGCCCAACCGCTAACCCCTGACATGAATCTCAGTGCTGCGGAGCAGCGGATACTCGACGGTGAAGAGGGCGAAGGCGCCCGTAAGGCCTTGGAACTGGTCGTTGCCTTGGGTAAGATATACGGTGCCGAGGACCTCGTCCCCATCACATCCGCTCATCTCTCCGGCGTCTCCTACAAGACCATCGGCGACGGCGGAATCGTTTACCTCGAGCACGTCTCGCAAGGGGCCAAGGTCCGCGTCCCCAGCACACTCAACCCCTCCGGCATGGACAGTGTCCGATGGCGAGAGATGGGCGTCAGCGAGGAGTTCGCCGCCAAACAGTTGCATATCATCGATCTCTATGGCAGCATGGGAGTGGAGACCAGCTGTTCCTGCACACCATATCTGGCTGGGAACGTGCCGCGTAAAGGCGACCATGTCGCCTGGGCCGAGTCCTCGGCCCTGTCCATGGTCAACTCCATGGTCGGTGCTCGCACCAACCGCGAAGGTGGGCCCGGTGCCTTGGCGGCCGCCATCGTGGGCCGCACCGCGAATTACGGACTGCATCTGAAGGAGAACCGTTCACCCACCGTGGTCGTGGAGGCGGACATCGATGGCAGTCTGTTCTCGCATTCATTACTCGGACAGGCGGTCGGCTCACGCATCGGCAACGGCATACCCTACTTCCGCGGCATAAGGCCGGATTGGGAGGAGGCGAAGATAATGGCGGCTGCGATGGCCGCTTCCGGCGCCGTGGCGATGTTCCATGTGGAAGACCATACGCCTGAATCATCCGAGCATTCAACCGAAGGACTGGAAGTCATTAATATCGGCGATGATGAACTGAAGGATGCCCATGAGTCGCTCAGTGTGGTCGAGGATGTCGAGTTGATAGCCTTCGGCTGTCCCCATCTTTCAATGCGTGAGGTGAGGGAGATGGCATACTATCTGGAGGGCAAGGTGAAGAAGTCCGATGTCAAGGTCTGGTTCTGCACCTCTCGCCAGGTCCGTGACGCACTGCCGAAGGAGGTCGCCACCCTGGAGAGGTTCGGGACGGTCCTTGCGGACACCTGTATGGTCGTCACTCCGGTGGAAGGGCTGTACGAGAGTTCCGCCAGCGATTCGGCCAAGGCCTGCAACTATCTCCCTACGCTCTGTTCACAGAAGGTACGCTGCGATTCATTCCAGACCCTTATGGAGGTGGTGATGTGATCATCAACGGCCGTGCGATAGCCAGCGGTAGGGCTGAAGCCGAGGTCCTCGTCCTGAACGAGGATTTCAGTTTCCTCGGCGGAGTGGACACCGCTACCGGCGAGTTGCGCGTAGGAGAAGGCAACATCTCCGGGAGGATGTTCGCTTTCCGTCGCGGCAAGGGCTCGACCGTCGGTTCTTACACTATCTTCGACCTCAAAACAAAAAACCTCGCCCCTGCCGGCATAATCAATGCCACGGCCGAGACGATAGTGACCACCGGCGCCGTCATCGCGGACATACCTCTGGTGGACGGGATCGATATCGACGCCCTCCGTAGCGGAGACCGTGCCATCATCGATGGTGACTCCGGCACACTGGAACTCCCTGACCTTGAACTCCGAGAGGTGGTCAGCGGCATAGTGAGACGCGGTGACGACATCCTGTTGTTGCGTCGCAGTGATGAGGAGAGCCACTTCCCGCGCATGTGGGGAGGGGCCTCCGGACTCATGGAGGCAGGGGAGGGACCGGAGGACGCCGCCAGCAGGGAACTACTGGAGGAGACGCAGATCGATGCCCGGCCGACCCTTATCGGTAGATCCTTCCTGATACGCGGGGACGGCATCATCTGGAAGGTCCATCCGGTGCTCTTCGAGGCCGATGACGAACCCACTCTGAACTGGGAGCATTGCGACTACCGCTGGGTCAGCCCGGCCGATTCGGCCGGTATGGACACCGTCCCCCGTCTCAACGAGGTCCTGGTGCGTCTCGGACTCTGATCAGAGGAGGATGTCGGACTCCTTCTCCAGCAGACTGAGCTCGTGGGCGTCCAAGGCCCTGCCGTTTACATCGAACACCAGCACACCGTCCCTTTCCGACGCCTGGTCCCTGAGGTTCTGGACCATTCTCAGCACCGAGAGGAAGTCGTTGTTGGTTATCAGGTACTCAAGCCCCTCGACCAGTATGGCCGCCTTGCCCCTTTCCAGGCTGAGCGATATCAACTGTTCCAGACGATATAGCTCACGGGGGTTGAAGGAGTTGGGTTTGGAGATGCTGGAAAGCCATATGACGCTGTCATCGTTGAGCTCCTTGCTGATCGCCAGTTTCTCCGGCGGGGTCCTGGTTATCAGCAGGGGTTTCATGCCCTTGATGATCGCCGTGTGCAGTAGGGCCTGACCCTTCTCAGTCTTGTTCACTGCCATGTAGACGTTGCCCGGCTCGATATTCTGTTCCTGCACGGGTACGGCCTTCTTCATCTCGGTGTCCACCGGTTTCACGCTGACACCCTCCGATTTCTTAAGATGCTCCACGATCTTCATCGCCTCCGCGATACGGATGCCGGGGATGCTGAGTATCTGCTTACCGGTGAGTGCCTCCAGGCCCTCCCTGTCGTAGTGGCCCGCCTGATTGAGCGCGATGACGTCGTCATTGCTGAGGAAGGACCATTCTGAGAACGCCTGGCTGACCTGTGACAACTGCACCGCCTTGATGCTTATGTGCACGTCCTTGCCTTGTATGTCCCATGACTTGGAGCCCTCCGCAGGTTCCTCGCTGAATGAGATGGACCGGGAACGGGTCTCCTTCATGATGTGGTTGCGCCATTGGTTGAAGTAGGCGCGGAGACGCTGTTCCGCGGAGACATCGGTCTTGATGTACTCCTCGACGTCCAGTTTCAAGTCCTTGCGCATCTGTTGGATACGCCTGATGAGCTCTCGGGTGTAACCCTCGGCCTCTATCTCCGGCGTCATCTCGAAGTCCAGGTAGATCGTACCGGAAGAGAACTCTGCGGAGGAGACACTCTCGGGAAGGTCCAGCCTGAAGGTAACCATGTTGGGCTCGATCTTCAGGTACTGTCCCTCGATGCCTATCTCGTAGGTGCCCTTGCTGACCGCGCTCTTGACCATGGCGGCAGGCCGGCTCTCCAGCAGTTTGGCTATCTTCGACGACCATTGCCGGTAGACCTTCCCTATGGCATCGGGGTTGGGTATCACACGCAGTACGAGGGCGTCCCACTCCTTGTCAGGCTCAACGAAGGACACCTCCTTGACATTGGCCTGTTGCATCAGGACATCGCTGAAGAGTTCTATGGAACTGTTCACCAACTCCGTGCTCCCCTTCACGACCATCCTCTTCATCGGCCAGCGCAACTTGACACCACGGCGCTGCCTCTCGGAGGCGCTGAGCTCCACTATCTCCTGGACCATGCTCATGCTGAGTTCCATGCTGTCGTCGATAAGCGATTCATTGAAACTCGGCCAATCGGTCATGTGGACGCTCTCCAGACGCCCGTCCATATGGGTGTATATCTCCTCGGTTATATGGGGACAGAACGGTGCCAGGAGTCTGGTGGCACTCATTATCGAATAGTGCAGTGTGAAGTAGGCGGCCTGCTTGTCGTGGTCGCCCTCCTCATTCCACATCCTGTCCCTGATCAACCTCACATACCAGCGTGACAGGTCCTCGAGGATGTAGTCCTCGATGACCCGGGCCGCCTTGTGCAGGTTCCGGGACTCGATGTTCTCACTGACCTCCTTGCGCATCCTTTCGGTGCGGGAGATCATCCACCGGTCCTCGTTGCGTAAATGGGCCTCCATGTCGCCCATGGACTGTTTGTAGGGCTCGTAGGAGTCGAGGCTCATGTAGGTGGAGGCGAAGTTGATGACGTTCCATAGTGTGTTCAGGGTCTTCCGCGCGTTGCGGGGGCCCTCCTTCTGGAAAGCGGTGTCCTCCCAGGGGGCGTTGGCTTTGAGCATGTACAACCTTAGCGCGTCCGCCCCATGCTCGTTTATCACTTCCAAGGGCTCTATGACGTTGCCTTTGCTCTTACTCATCTTCTGCCCTTTGGAATCCAATATCCAACCGTGCATCAGCACTTCTTCGTAGGGGCTGCGGTCGAACGATATGACACCTGATGCCAGCTGTGAGTAGAACCATCCCCTGGTCTGATCGTGGGCCTCGGTTATGAACCGTCCCGGGAACCATCGGTCGAACTGTTTCTTGTCGGTGGGATATTTCAGACAGGCCCATGCGGCCACACCGGAGTCGAACCAGACGTCAAGTACATCCTGGACGCGGTGCATCTCGCCGCTGCAACGGGTGCAGGGGAAGGTGATGGTGTCTATCCAGGGACGGTGGGGCTCTATGCCTTCGATATAACCGCGTCCCTCTGAGAGCTCATCGAAGGTCCCGATGACCTTCCTCTCGCCACAGGAGCACTCCCAGATCGGTATGGGGATTCCCCAGTATCTTTGACGGGATATGCACCAGTCACGCGCCCCCTCCACCCAGTTGAGCTGACGGGAGCTTCCGGCCCAGTCAGGGGTCCATTTGACCCTGGAGATCTCTGACACCATCTTCTCCTTTATGTCGTCGACCTTAATGAACCATTGATTGGTGTTGCGGAATATGACCGAGGAACGGCACCTCCAGCAATGGCCGTAACGGTGCTCGGTGCCGTGGTTGTGCAATAGGATCCCACGGTCCTCCAGGTATTGGAGTATGTCCTGGTTGGTCCCCCGCGCCTTGCGTCCCTGGTATTCGGGAACGGCCGTGGTGAACCTTCCCGACTCGTCCACCGGACAGAAGGGCTGCAGCCCGTAGCGCTTACCGGTCTCGAAGTCGTCAGGACCATGCCCGGGTGCGGTGTGCACGATGCCGGTGTTGGCATCCTCCACGTAATCGGCGAGGACGATGCGGTGCGTCCATTCGCTGTGTTTGATATGTTGTTCGTCTATCTTGAACGGAGGGTTGTAGAATCTGCCCTCCAGGTCCTTGCCGTTGAATGTCTTCATCACTTCGAAACCATCGAAACCGGCCAGTTCGGCGACGGCCTCGACCTGCGACTCGGCGATGATGAGTCTCTCCATCCTACCTTTGTCGGACATGTCCACCAGGGCGTATGTCATCTCCGGATGGACGGCCACCGCCATGTTGGCAGGGAGGGTCCAAGGGGTGGTGGTCCATATGACCACCGAGGTCGTGGGGTCATCGGAGAGTGGGAACTTGACGAATATCGATGGGTCCTCCTCGTCCCAGTACTCTATCTCCGCCTCCGCCAGGGCCGTCTCGCAACGCGGGCACCATGACAGGACACGGTCATCGGACACCAGAAGCTCACGTTTATCGGCCCGTTCGATGGTCCACCAGGCGGCCTCGATGTATTCCGGTTTGATTGTGAGGTAAGGGTTATCCCAGTCCATCCACACCCCGAGTTGTTTGAACTGGTCGCTCATGCTTCCGTGCAGTTTCAAGGCGAACTTCTTGCAGATGTCGACGAAGCGGTCGATACCGTACTCCTCGATCTCCTGCTTCGACCTCACACCGACCTCTTTCTCCACCTGGACCTCTATCGGCAGGCCGTGCATGTCGAAACCGGGTTGGTCCCTGACGTTGAGACCGTTCATCCGCCAGTAGCGGATCAGGACGTCCTTGATGGTTTTGTTGACGGCGGTTCCGAGGTGAATGGAGCCGGTGGTGTAAGGGGGGCCGTCGAGGAAATAGAAATCCGGTCCGTCCTCCCTCAACTTCTTGGTCTTGGTGTAAATCTCCTTCGAGTCCCAATGGCGTTGGACCTCGGACTCCATCTTCTGGGGTTCATAATTCGGTCGGACCTGCTTTATCATCGCCATGTCCCTTCCTGGGAGGGACTGTCTTGCCCTCCCACATGGCGATTATCCACATCGTTTATAAACAATTGTCTGTTCAAAAGAACATGTCCAGGGACTTCTGTCGACCGCTCTTCTCGATCTCCTCCCTGCCCTGTTGCATTTTATCTATCGTGGAGGAGACCCGTTCCGGTGAGAAGTCGTGTTTCTCACAGAGGAATTCCATGAGGCCTTCACGGTCTATATCCCTCATCGTGAGGTCGTAATCATCACTGTATGGGCCGTTCAGGAATATGTCCATCACACTGTCGTAACCGGGCATCTCCATGCCCAGATGCTGCAATGACGCCTCTATGCCACCGTGTTTGCGGATGAGGGCCAAACCTCTCTTCGGACCGACTCCCGAGATACCGGTGTTGAAGTCCGTACCCATCATGACGCACATCTGGACCAGCTCCTCGCGTTCTATCCCCAGGGACTCCAGGACCTTGGGCAATTCGAGCATCTCCACCCTGACATTGCGGTAGACGTTCTTGCCGGGCATCTTGCGTCTACCTGTGATGTTGATGTTCCTGACGAGCCGAGGTGCTCCGAAGAGAAGGCTGTCAAAATCTTGTGAGGATACGGCCCATACATCACCTTTGATGCACATGTGTGCTGCTTGGGCCTCACCCTCCATCGGTGCTTCGACGACCGGGATCCCCATCAGGCCGAGCAGCTCCCGTGAGGATTCCAGGACCTCCTTCGTCATCCGTGAGGATTGCATGGCCTTGCTGTAGGCCCTCTCCATGTCGCCGTCGTCAAGAGCGGTCTCCCAGTCCTTCATGGCAGCCTCCCTCCTCTGCCTCCTCTCCTTGACTGTATCCAGTTTCAGTTCGTGTATCTTACCGTCGAAGACATAGCAGGGTCGGATACCATGCTCCATAAGATTGACGTTGCGGTACAGGAGTCCTGACAGATGGGAGGTCACGTTGCCGGCATGGTCCATCAACGGGGTGCCGTCGGGCTGTCTGATTATGGATAGGAACTGATAGATGGTGTTGTGTGCGTCCACCGCCAGTGTCCGGTTGGCGAGGTCCCGCAACTCCAGCTCTTGCGGCTCAAGGATCCCAGACAGATTGACGCCCATTTCCCGGCCTCAGGATCGGTCTTCCCTCTCCGGGGTGTTGGGGACGAAATATAGCAGTACCCCCACTGTGATCCACACCAGCATCACCATGGCTATGCAGATGCTAGAATCAGTCATCAAAGCCCCTAGAAGGATGGCCGCTGGTATCACCAGGAAAACCGCCGCTTGTAACAATCTGTCGTTCGCAAGGCTCATACTGTTCAACCCGTCCTGCTGAACCCCTTCCACAATTTAATCTCTTCTGCCATGTCCTCGGCCCCGAACAAGGACGACCCGGCCGCCAATACGCTAGCGCCGGCCTCGACGCAACGTCGTCCCGTTCCACGGTTTATCCCCCCGTCCACCGATATATCCACAGCGAGTTTCCTTTCGTCCACCACGTTACGTATCGCGCTGATCTTGTCCAGACAGTGTTCCTGGAACGACTGTCCCCCGAATCCCGGTTGTACGCTCATGATCAACACCAGGTCGAGCATATCCAGGTACGGCATGATGGAATCGATGGGCGTCCCGGGGTTGAGGCTGAGGCCGGCTTTGGCACCGCCGTCCTTTATCACCGTCAGCGATTTTTCGACGTCCTCGGTGGTCTCCACATGCAATGTTATCATGTCCGAGCCGGCGGAAAGGAAATCGGGAACATGCTTGATGGGGTTCACTATCATCAGGTGGACGTCGAAGGGCATGTCACTCACAGGCCTGAGTGCCCTGACCACGTGCTGACCTATGGTGATGTTGGGGACGAACACCCCGTCCATGACATCGATATGGGCCCAATCCGCACCGCATCGCTCCAGTTGTAGCAGACCCTCGCCAAGATTCGAAGCGTCGGCGGATAGCATGGAGGGGGAGATCTTTATCATCCCTTCTTGTAAGGTCCGTTTTGTTCTTCATATTTTCGCAGACGCCAGAAAAGAATAATATCCCCTTGCGGTATAATCAGGTCATGGCCGATAGAACGGAAGCGTCCAGGACTTGCTCGGTTATTGGCTGCGGCAAGGATGTCGAGAGGTCGTTGGCATTCAAGAAGGTCGAGGAGTCTGGTCTCGACGTCGGGGAGGATGCCGGCAGGAAGGCCGGGCTCTGTAAGGAGCACTACAAGGAATACAAGAAGCTGACCAAGAAGGACCGAGTGCTGGAGAGCATAGGCCGATAGTGGCACCATGGAGGTCCATTTCCTCGGTACGGCGGGAGGTGTCCCATCCCCGGCCCGGTCACTACCCTGCACCGCCTTGAAACGCAACGGCAGTGTGATGCTGTTCGATTGTGGCGAAGGCTCTCAGAGGCAGCTGATGATGTCGCCACTGTCAATGATGGCGGTGGACTGCATCCTCATATCACATCATCACGGGGATCATGTCACAGGCGTCCCCGGTCTGTTGCAGACGATGTCACTCTTCTCACGCCAGCGTCCACTGAGGGTGTTCGGTCCTACGGGCACCGTCGCCATGATGGATAGGAGGTTCTCCAACCACGACGCAGAACCCTGTTACAAGGTGGAAGTGAGGGACCTCGCTCCTGGCGATTCCTTCGAATCGGATGGTATGACCGTCCTTGCCGTGGGCACCGACCATAGCATACCCTCACTGGGCTATGTGCTGAGGGAGCCGCCCCGTAGCGGCAGGTTCGATGCCGAGGCCGCCAGGGGACTCGGTGTCGCGGAGGGTCCGCTGTTCTCCGATCTGCAGAACGGTGTCGCGGTGGAGATAGAAGGACGTGTGGTCAGCCCCGAAGAGGTCATGGGACCGCCGCGTCGCGGCAGGTCATTCTCGTATTCAGGCGACACCCGGCCATGCGTGGCATTCATCGAGGCCAGCAGAGGGGTGGACCTCATGGTTCACGAGGCAACTTTCGCCGATGACTCCATAGACCGGGCAGCGGAGAGCGGACACAGCACCGCCCGTCAGGCCGCCGAGGTGGCCAAGCAGGCGGAGGTGTCGACCCTGGTCCTCACCCATATAAGCCCCCGGATAGATGACGCTTTGACACTGGAGAGGGAGGCGTCAGAGGTCATCGGCACCAGGAACGTCGTGGTCGCGCAGGACTTCGACAGCCTCCGCATCGAGTATCCCGAATGACGCTCAGATCAACTTGAGCAGGTCCGCCGAGGTGAGGACTCCGATTATCTTCCCCTTCCTGGCGACCAGGACCGCATTGGCATTGCCCATGAGGGTGGTGACGGTGTCCATGGGGGTGTTCTCATTCACCACTGGGAACATGTCGCCCATCACGCGGGCGACACTCATCCCGCTCAGCTCATCCATGGTCTTGCCTTGTCGGATGAGTTCCAGTATGGTCCTCTCCGATATGCTCCCTACCGGTACCTCTCCCTTGAGGACCGGTAGTTGCGAGAATCCGGTGGTCTTCATCAGGTCGGAGGCCGCCCTGACCTTCTCGGTGCACTGTATGGTGACAACGCCCTTGCTGGCCACATCCACGGCGGTCTTGTGGTTGTCATCATTCCTACTCATGTTCTCCAGAGTCTCGAACAATTTGACGACCGTGTCGTAGCTGGGGGATATGTTCTCCCTCTCGATCTTCGCAATGGCGCTCTGGCTGATGCCCGATCGTTTGGCCAGCTCCGCTTGGGTGACATCCAATACCTTACGTAGTTTGCGGATGTCGGAGGCAGGCGGGAATCTCATGGACCTAGAGTATATTATTCCTATATGAATAATTGTATCAATGGTTTTTATAAATCACCAAAAACTACAAGATTAACACTGGATTGTCACGATGACGGTTTTTTAGGGGAGGAATTCACGATGTCCAAGAATATTTATGTCGAAGAGATAAAGGATCTGCCCCTGCACATGCGCAGGGTGGAGCTCTGCGAGAGGAAAGGTATAGGCCATCCCGACAGCGTCGCCGATGGATTGGCGGAGACCGTGAGCAGAGCTCTCTGCAAGATGTACAAGGATGAGTTCGGACACGTCCTCCATCACAACACCGATGAGGCGCAGATCGTGGCCGGATCCTCCGCCCCTCGTTTCGGTGGCGGCTACATCATAGACCCCACATACATTCTGCTGGTGGGAAGGTCGACCTCCTTCATCAAGGAGAACGGCGACATACGCACGCTACCATGCAGGGCGGTGGCACTACGGGCTGCCAAGGAATACATGAAACGTACATTCAAGGACCTCGACACCGAGCATGACATGATCATGGAGGCTAGATTGGGTCAGGGTTCGGATGACCTCATGGGTGTTTACGAGACGTCGAAGTTCCTGGCCAACGACACCTCTTTCGGCGTGGGTTACGCTCCTTACAGTCAGACCGAGAAAGCCGTTCTGGAGGCGGAGAGGTTCATAAACGGCCCACTGAAGGGCAGCATGCCGGAAACCGGTCACGACGTCAAGGTGATGGCCTCCCGGGTGGGTGAAGAGCTCACATTCACCGTTGCCTGCGCCATGGTGGACAGGCACCTGGATGATGCCGACCACTACATATCCGCAGTACAGGAGCTCCGCTCCCGCACCATGGACCACGTCCTGAAGCACACCGACCTCGATGTGAATATGGATGTCAACACCGGCGACGACTATGACCGCGGTGTCTATTACCTCACCTGCACCGGGCTGTCCCAGGAGATGGGGGACGACGGTTCGGTGGGCAGGGGCAATCGCGCCAACGGGTTGATAACCCCTTATCGCCCTATGAGCATGGAGGCGACATCCGGTAAGAACCCGATCACCCACATCGGAAAGATTTATAACATACTCTCTCGGATAATAGCCGAGGATATAGCCAAGGAACTCCCGGATGAGGCCGAGGTACGTGTTCGTTTACTCTCACAGATTGGGAAACCGATATCGCAGCCTTTAAACGCCAGTATACAGTTGGTTTCCATGGATGACGCGGTCGTTTCCCGTTACAGTAAGGACGCGGAGGACATCGCGTACCAATGGCTTGACAACATCGATAAAGTCTCGGACATGATAATCGAAGGCAAAGTGACGACATTCTGACACCATGAAGATCATAGAGGTACCCCAGTACGGACCGATGTTCCGTTTCAAAGACCACCATGTGTATTGGACGCTCCACCTGCTCTCCGGAGGAAAGAGGATGGGCAGGAAGAAGCTCTCCGACATGGTCGGCATAGGTGAGGGGAGTATGAGGAGGATCATCAACACCCTCCGGGAGTGGGAGATGATCGACATAAAGCAGACCGGCATCAAGATAACCCGTGAGGGATTCGGTTTCCTCTTCGAGCTTCCGTTGAAGGTGCTGGACATAAACATCGGTGACCTGGTGGTGGGCGACCATCAGCAGGCGATACTGGTGAAGGGGGTGGCTGAAAAGATCGAGAACGGCATGCAGCAGCGCGATGCCGGCATAAGGGCCGGTTCGGAGGGCTGCACCACCATCCTCTACAGGGACGGGAAGCTGCTGATGCCCCCCGATTGGGACCTCGATGTGAACAGACCGGCTCTGGCCAGCACCATACGTTCTATAGAGGAGATGGAGGACGGGGACGTCATAATAGTCGGTGGGGCCTTTGAACGCATGGGAGCCGTCAACGGCGCATTGATGGCGGCATTCGAGTTGTTCTGACCGTTCCTGTTTTCTATTTGTTCGGGGATTCATGGGCGTGAGCGGCCCCGAGCATCTCTTCAACATCTCAGCCTACGATTTCGACCTCGAACGTCTCGGCGGTGGTCAGGGAATAGAGAGGATGGTGACATCCCAACGACTTGATGGCATCGAGATGCTGACTGGGCATTTCCCCGCCCCTGTGGAGTTCAAGGGATTGGTCCGTGGCGTGCACCTCCCTTATGCCGTGGATTGGTACTCCGGATGGAAGGGCCTGCATGACCTCGACGGCATCGACGACACCCAGCTGGCCTTCCTGTGCTACGGCAGGGACCGGGAGCAGATGGTCATGACAGTGCGTTCGATGATCCTCAACGCGGCTCCCTTGGAACCGGCCTACGGCGTTGTCCACGCCGGAAGCCCCAACCTCCGCAAGGTGTTCTCCCAGGACAACGGCTTCAGCGACCGTGAGGTACTCGAGGCCTTCGCTGAGTTGTTGAACGACGCCGTGGCCGGGATGCCCGGTCAGAGGCCACCTTACAAATTGGCCCTGGAGAACCTTTGGTGGCCGGGATTGAGGCTGTTGGACCGCACCGAGGTACGTATCCTGGAGGATAGATTGGAGTTCGATGATTGGGGGATATGCCTCGATACCGGTCATCTGATGAACGCGTTGCGCGACTGCAGGGACGAGGAGGGTGCCGTGGAGTCCGCCCTGAAAGCTCTGGACCGCATCGGTGATGACTCCGTGGACCGTATATGTTCCATGCATCTGCATATGAGTCTGTCGGCGGACTACCAGGCCGAGACGATGGCCGCCGGCGAGAGCAACGAGTACCTCGATGCGGACATCGAGGGCAAACTGAACATCGCCTACCCCCACTTCGGTCGCATGGATTGGCATATGCCGTTCCGGACCGCCGCCTGCGCCGCCCTGGTAGCCCGGGCGGCCCCGACGCACGTGACCCACGAGTTCATAACGCCGGGATGTGAGGAGTTGAGGACGAAGCTCTACACCCAGTTGGCCCATTTCCCTTCCCGTTAAAGGTGATTTTAATATATCCTCCGGACGTTCAAGCCTCATGGCCGCAGCCCATGGGATCGGCATCATCCGCAGGCTCAACCTCGTGATGAGGTTCAGCTACACACTGCCCTTCGTTCTGGCCTCCATCTGCGGTGTGGCCTACGGACTGCGCTACAGCAACGAGTACCTGATCGCCCTGCTGATACCATTGGACGTGCTGTTCCTGGCCATGTTCGTGAATTTCTCCAACGACTACTTCGACTTCGTCAGCGGTGTCGATGTCGAGGTCGGGAAGGAGCGTTTCGAGAAGTTGGAGGAGTCTCCGGTCTTCAAGGACAACGAGTTGCTGAAGAAGGTCTATTGGGACGGCAACCAGTTCGAGCAGGGCCTGATAAGCGTGGAGCAGGGGCGGATGGTCATGGCCTTCCTGGTGCTCATGTCCCTGCTGCTCGCCGTCCCCATACTGCTGCACGGCGGAACCCTAG
Organism: Methanomassiliicoccaceae archaeon; assembly: GCA_003560875.1. Lineage (GTDB taxonomy): Archaea > Thermoplasmatota > Thermoplasmata > Methanomassiliicoccales > Methanomethylophilaceae > PWHV01. Next base: position 44,447 of record PWJQ01000057.1, on the reverse strand, counting down.
TAATCATCCTTGGGGTGGCAGGCCTTCTCCTGGCATACTTCTACACCGCCCCGCCCGTTAACATGGGCGCCCGTGGCCTGGGGGAACTGAACGTCGGCATATCGTTCTTCATGCTGGTGTTCTTCTCCCACTACGTCCTGTCCGGTGTGTTCAGCTGGGAGATCTTCGTGTTCTCCCTCGCCATCGGCCTGGCCGTCGGTCTGATGAGGGTCGTCGACGCCATGTCGGGATACGAATCGCACCTGAAACACGGCGAGAAGGACCTGGCCGTCAGGATGGGGGGGCGGGAACAGGCGGTTCCGGTGATCAAAGGCATTCAGGCAGTCTTCGTGGTCCTGCTCGCGGCGATGCAGCTCTTCCATCCAATCTACGTGATACTGCTTCTGACAATACCGTTGGTAATCCGTTCCTGGAGGACGATGGATGCCAAGGAGGAACTGTGGTACGTCCGTATCGCTCCGCAGTACTTCGGCGTCAGCCTGCTGACGATGGTCCTTTACATCATCGCTTTGTCAGCGCGAACATTCCTGACATCTCTGTGATGGTGAAAGGGTCCCCACGGTTCACCAGATAGTATTCCCGCACGGCATCGAACCCACACTTGCGGCAGGATTCGGTACCCGCCATCGGGCATCCTTGGGCGTGAGAACCGTCCGGGAGCACGAAGGCGGATACGTGATAGGGGCACTTCTTGGAGAAATCCTCCTCCAGGAGCAGCCTGAGGGCCTTCTTGGAGTTGAGCACTGGGAAACCCTCCTTCTTGAGCAACAGTATCTCATGGATGACGGCGGCCTTCTCCTCCAAGGTCAAGCTGAGGTCGTCGGGCGGCGGGGTGATGAAATTGAATATTATCCCGCGGATGGAAGGGTTGTCCTGCGCTATCTCCGCCACCTCCCTCACGGTGTGGAGGTTGTCCCGCTGCACCACCATGTTGGCGAAAACCGCCGGATGGTCCAATGTCTTCAAGCCTTCCATGAGGCGGTCGTAGACCCCCTCGCTGCGAATGGCGTCATGGATCTCCCGCGGACCGTCGAGGCTTATGGAGATAACATCCGATTCGGTGTGATAGCCGTTCGTCCCGTTGGTGGTGTAACCGATGTTGAAAAAACCGATCTCCCTGCCGAGGCGTATGAGGTCACCGAGGTCCCTCCCCTCGTCCTCCCACATGGTGGGCTCACCGCCCTCGAAATAGAGGATACGCGCCCCGCGGCGGTACTGTCCCCTCATCTCCTCCTCCAGCTCAGAATAGCTCAGTTTCCTTTTCGGGGGAAGCAGTTCAAGATTCCCCTGGATGCTGCAATGGCGGCAGTTGAGGTTGCAGGCGTAATGTATTATCATCGTGGTGACCAAAGGCTTCTTGAAGCCCAGTTTGCACCCTATCCACCAGCCGGCATGGCTGGCGAACTGTCTCACCAATCCCATGGTGATGGGATTCGAAGAGGCATATAAAAGGGATTCGAACAGTCAACATTATGTCCGCCGTCGTCGATTGACTTCCATGAGGCTCTTCTACGCGGTGGACGTCCCCGCGGGACCTGGATTGTTGCAGGTGCTCGACCGTCTCAAGGGGGTGCAGGGTGCCAAGGTCCTAGCCCCTGACGGTCTGCACATCACTCTGAAATTCATCGGTGAGGCCGAAGAGGCGATGGTCCCGTCACTGTGCAAGGTCTTGGACCGCTCCGTCGCCGGGATAGAACCCTTCACGATGAGGTTGCGTTCGATCGGATGCTTCCCCGACCCCTCCCGTCCTCGCGTGGTGTGGGCGGGCGTCGAGGACGGCGGGATACTGAAGACCATATCGGAAAGGCTGGAGAAGGGTACATCCGCTCTCGGCTTCAAGGCCGAGACACGCGTCTTCCGCCCCCACCTCACTCTGGCAAGGCTACGTCAGCCCATTCCGGGGCTGATGGAGCGCTTCGATGACCTCCCGGAGGACCTGGGCAACCAGCGCGTCGCCGAGGTGAAGCTGAAGAGCAGCCTGTTGACCTCGGCGGGGGCGAGGCATACCGTCGTTCACACCGCGATTCTGGAGGAGGGTCGACAGGTAGTGTAGATGTACCTGTCAGCGATTTAATCCCTGCAGGGGCTGTTTGCGTCATGGAACGTTTTCCTTTTGGCGGGAAGTGTCTGCGTGAAGATAGACGGGCGGCCATCGAAGGATTGCCGCTGCAACTGATGATATTGGTGATAATAGCCGGTCTGGCCACCACCGTGATCGTAGGCTGGATGGGTTCCATAGACGTCCCCAACGGCATATCCACCGTCACAGTGGAGCCCGGTCATGTGTTATTGGGTGAAGGTGAGAACGGCGTTCGTTACGCTGAGGGCGTCTCTCTGGAGGTCGCAGTATACGATAGGATGGGCGACCCGGTGTCCGGTGCCGCAGTGGTCCTGAGCGGTTGCAGCGTTTCCGACGGCAACAGTTCCGCGGTCTACGCGCTGACCGGGTCTGATGGCATCGCCCGTTTCAGTTCCCTCAGTATGCAGACCACAGGGAGTATGGGGGAGATCGACGTCACCGTGAGTAAGAGCGGATACGGCAGCAACTCCGAGGCCCGGGGGCTTCTGATATGATGTGCAGACGCGCCGTCATAGACCTGCCCCTGAGGCTCACGCTGACATTGTTGATACTGTCGCTCTCCATACCGGTGGCCGATGCCGCCTTGCAGATGCAGGAGCGGGATGTCGCCGTCCGGGAGTGCGGCATACAGGCCGAAGCCCTTCTGGATGCGGCGACGGTCGTTTACTTCCAGGGCGACGGTTCCTCACGTCACGTCCCCTTGACACTGCCGCCCTCCGCCTCGCTGGCGGTGATGGAGGGCGGACTGATAATCGAGCATGACGGTAATGCCATGGGCACGTTGAGACCGACGAACCCCTCCTTCATACTCCATCAAGACCATCCGATCACATTGAACGACGGCGACGTGGTGGAACTCACGGCAGTCGAAAAGAATGGTGTCCACGGTGTCATGGTGCGGATAGTATGATGGAATTCACATTGTCCCGGGTGACCGTCAGCGTCTGTGCTCTGATGCTCCTCGCCTCCCTGGCGCCATACTTGGATATGCACTCCCAACAACGATTGGACTCAGAGGCGTCCACATTGGCGGCCGCCTTCGATTCCCTCCTATCCTCAGTGGCGAGGACCGAGGCCGAGATATGGATGTCGGGATCGGATATCGTCCCGCGCGGTTGGACGGTGGAGTTGTCACCGGGGATGGTGGTTTTCGACAACGGTGACAGGGAGTTCGTACGGGAGCTCAAGGCCCCCTTCGCAGGCCAGACGCTAAAATTGGATCATGACTCCCGTTTTCTGATATACTCTTCCGAACACAACGGCGTGACGGAAGTTCATCTGCAGAAGGTAGACAGCATGTCCTCCAATGCATCGCTGAGCCTGGACACGTCCCTCTCGTCGTTATAGATGTGCATGGATGCGCGTACGCATCCCGCTATCCCGCGCGATTGGAACCAGGGGTGACAGCAGTGCATGCCCGATCTGACGAGGACCGCCGCCATCTCATCCAGTATCATCGCCGCATCATGCGATCCCATCGTTTTGACGTTGAATGATGTGATGCCCGCCCGGAGGCCGGGGTCGTCAGGTCCGATGATATCCACCTCGGGCATCGATGACAAACGGTTCCACAATCTACGGTTCAAGGAGGTCTCATGGTCCCTCACCTCATCGAGTCCGATCTCCAGCAGATAATCCGCCGCGGCCCCGGCGCCGATTATGCCAGCGTAGTTCAGAAGTCCGGCCTCGAATCTCTCCGGCGGGGGCAGAAGTTCGACCGACCCGTAGTCGGCCAAGCCCACGGTCCCGCCGCCCACGCTGAGAGGGCTCAGCTCCTTCAAGAGGTCCTCCTTCCCATACAGCAGACCGACCCCGGTGGGTCCCAGGATCTTCTGCACCGATACGGTGTAGAAGTCGACATCCAGGTCGGTTACGTCCGTAGGGGCGTGACCGACATGCTGTGCGCCGTCCAGAACGACCAGCGACCCGTTGTCATGCGCCATGCTTATGACCTCCTTCGCCGGGACAGTGGTGCCGGTCACGTTGGAGGTGTGCACCATGGAGACGACCTTGACCGAAGGGTCCAACATCTCCTGGAACGCATCGAGGTCCAGAACACCATCGACAGTGGGGGCGAAAGCCCTTCCCACCCCCCTATCCTTCAATCTCAGCCATGGGACGTGATTGGAGTTATGCTCGATGTCCGTGGTGATGACCTTGTCCCCTTCCCGTAGACCGAGGCCGTTGGCGATCGTGTTCAGCGCCTCGGTGCAGTTCTTGGTGAATATGACGTTCTCGGCAGAGGTGGAGCCAATGAGCGTTGCGAGACGCTCCCTCGCTTCGTCAACGGCGATGGACACCCGGTTCGCAAGGCGGTGCACACTGCGCCCTCCACAGGCGGGGAACTCGTTGTTGTAGAGATCCATGGCCGCCATGACGCGGTCGGGTTTAAGACTCTGACAGGCACTGTCCATGTACACGATGTCCCCTTTCCTCAGAATGGGGAAATCCTCACGGATGCGCCTGACGTCCATGTGGCCTCAATTCCGTTGCCGTTTATTGAAGTTTCCCCCATAAGCAATAATTACCGTGGTTACGATGACCATGGTATGCGACGGGTCTACCTGGACAACAATGCGACCACATGTCTCGACCCCGAGGTTCTGGATCACATGCTCCCTTACATGAGGGAGAGCTACGGCAATCCCAGCAGCCTCCATTGGTTGGGTGATGAGGCGGCGGCTGCGATGACCCTCGCCAGAAAGGAGTTGGCATCCGTCCTGAGATGCTATCCCAGCGAATTGTTCTTCACCTCGGGAGGCACCGAGGCCGACAACATGGCCATCATCGGTTGCATGAAGGCCTCCGCCCGGAAGGGGAGGGTGGTGACCACGGCGGTGGAGCATTCCGCCGTCCTCGATGTCTGTCACGCCCTACATGACGAGGGGCACCCACTGACAGTGCTGCCGGTGGACGAGGGTGGACTGGTGGATCCTGAGGAGTTACAGAAAGCCATGGGGGATGATGTGGTGCTGGTGTCCATCATGGCCGCCAACAACGTCGTCGGGACCATACAACCTCTTCAGGAACTGATAGATATAAGCCATGCCCACGGGGCCCTGTTCCACACCGATGCCGTCCAAGGCTTCTGCCGCATGCCATTGGACCTGAGGACGCTGAAGGCCGACCTGCTGTCCGTCTCCGCCCACAAGATCCACGGTCCGAAAGGTGTCGGAGCGCTCTTCATCCGTGAAGGCACTCCCGTGGCGCCCCTGACCTTCGGCGGCGGTCAGGAGGGCGGCATGAGACCATCCACGGAGAACGTCCCCGGCATCGTGGGATTGGGTAAGGCGGCCTTGGCGGCCGATGCCCGGATGAGGGATGCCGACGGGCGTATGGCATTACTCAGGGACAGACTCATCGACGAATTACTGACCATGGACGGTGTGCACCTCAACGGCCACCGCTCCCCGCGGCTGGCGAACAACGCCCACTTCCGCATCGATGCGGTCAACGGCACCGAACTGGTGTTGAAACTCAGTGACCTGGGCATCGCCGCGTCCACCGCATCCGCCTGTAGCGCCAGCAGTCCCTCCCCCTCCCATGTGCTCACTGCGATGGGACTCACCTGGAACCAGGCGGAGTCATCCCTGCGTCTCGGCCTCTCCCATCACACCACGGAGGCGGACGTGGATTACGTCCTCGAAATGCTGCCGACCGTCATTTCAAACCTCAGGGAAGGAAAGCGGTTTAATGCGACGACTGCATAGACGTGATGACGATGACCGACCTCACTGTCAGAATTGCATCCATAGAGATGGCCAACCCCTCGATTCTAGCCTCAGGCATACTTGATGAGACCGGGGAATCCCTGCTCCGTATGATGGAGGCCGGCGCCGGGGCCGTGGTGACCAAGTCCATTGGTATCGCGGCGCACGATGGCCACAGGAACCCCTGTATCGTGGAGACTCCGACCGGATACGTGAACGCCATGGGCCTCCCCAACCCCGGCATGGAGGAGTTCGCCGACGAGCTGTCCTCCGTGATGCCCTGCCCGGCTCCGGTGGTGGCATCGATATACGCCGCCTCCGCTGAGGACTTCGCCGTCATCGCATCCCGGATGGAGGCGGCCGGTGCCGCGGGCATCGAGCTCAACCTCAGCTGTCCGCACGCTTCCGGCTACGGCATGTAGGTGGGGACCGACCCAAGGTCCGTGCACAAGATAGTCGCCGCTGTGAAGGATGCCGTCAAGGTCCCGGTAATGGCCAAACTAACGCCCAACACCGCCGATATCGTCAGCATCGGTAAGGCCGTGCAGGACGCCGGCGGGGACGCGGTGGTCGCCATCAACACCCTCAAGGCCATGGTCATCTCCCCGGAGTTCGCCCGACCGGTGCTATCCAACCGTTACGGCGGCCTCTCCGGTCCGGCCATAAAACCGGTCGGTGTCAGGGCGGTGTACGACCTCTACGCATCATTGGACATCCCCATCGTGGGCGTGGGCGGTATCGAGGACTGGAAGGATGCTGCCGAGTACATCATGGCCGGTGCGTCATGCTTCCAGGTCGGTAGCGCGGTGGGGCGTGTCGGACCGGAGGTGTTCACGGACATAACCGCCGGTCTGCTTCGTTTCATGAGTTCTTACGGATATCCTGATATAGGGAGCATGAGAGGTGCCGCCCATGAGTGATGCGGTCATAGTGAAGGACAGGAGATCGGAATCCAAGGACACCGTGACATTGACATTCGATTGGGACGTCCACGTGTCGCCGGGACAGTTCCTGATGGTATGGATGCCCGGTCTGGACGAGATACCGATGTCCGTCTCCTCGATAGGATCGGAGAAGTCGATAACCGTCCGCAAGGCCGGTGAGGCCAGCTCCGCCCTCCAGTCTCTCCGACCGGGGGAAAGGTTCGCTGTCCGCGGACCCTATGGGAACGGTTTCGACCTCAACGGGTCGAAGACCCTGGTCGTCGGCGGCGGGGTGGGGATGGCGCCCCTGATGCCCGTGCTGCGGACGATATACGCCGACCTGGTGATCGGTGCCCGCAGTGCGGACGAGATACTCTTCGAGGAGGAGGCGTCCCGCTACTGCAACGTCATCGAGATATCCACCGACGACGGCAGCCAAGGCTTCCACGGTAACGCGGTGCAGTTGGCCGAGACCCTTATGGAGAAAGGCGGTTACGAGCAGGTGATCGCCTGCGGACCGGAGATAATGCTCTACTATCTTTTCCAAGCCTGCGAACGTCGCGGCATACCCGTGCAACTTTCCTTGGAGCGATACATGAAATGCGCCGTGGGCATCTGCGGCTCTTGCATGCTGGGCCGTGAGAGGGTATGTGTCGATGGCCCGGTCTTCGACTCCGGGCGGTTGAGGCTGCTTCCGGAGTTCGGACGCCGCAAGAGGGACCCCGCCGGACGATTAATAGGGATCTAGACCGAGGCAGCGTTTCGCTATCCGGTCGAACTCCTCATCGGTTACACGGCCCTGGGCCTCCCCCAGTCTCTTCACCTCATCCAGCATCATGTTCAGTTGCGAGCGGGTGTATTCCAGGCCCATCGATTTCAGGCGGCTCTCCAGTATATGGGCTCCGGAATGCTTCCCGAGGCGGAGGTGACGGACATTGCCCACTGACTCAGGGTCGATGTACTCGTAGGTGGCAGGACAGTTCAGTATCGCCGCCACATGGATCCCCGACTCATGGGAGAAGGCGTTCTCGCCAGTAATGGGATGATTGATCGAGCATTGATAGCGTGACATGGCAGCGACCCTCCTCGACAGCGGTGTCAGCTTGCTGCAGTCCACCCCGATGTCGTAGTCGTAGAGGAACTTGAGGGCGGCCACGAACTGCTCCAACGGCACGTTGCCGCAGCGCTCCCCCATGCCGTTGACGGTGGTGGTTATGGCGTTCGCCCCCGCCGAAACCGCCGCCAGGGCGTTGGCGTTGGCCAGGCCGAAATCGTTGTGGAGATGAACCGAGATTGGAGTCTTGAACTCCGATCTGACCTTCTCCACCAGATAGGTGATGGCCTCGGGAGTGGCACATCCCAAGGTGTCGGTTATACCCAGCCTGTCCACCTTCAGGGCGTCCACGGTACGGTACATCCTCATCAGCACCTCCAAGGACGTCCGGGTGCCGTCCTCACAACTGAAGCTGACCCTCAGCCCATGGGCCTTGGCGTGATCTATGGCCTCGGTGGCGTAACTTTCCAAGGTCTCCACTGCGACCTCAGAGCTGTACTTGTACAGCCTGTGGATGTCCGAGGTGCCTGCGAATATCAGTACCGTGTCCACCTCTGCCTCCAAAGCGCAATCGATGTCCTGCACTCTCGACCTGCAGAGGCTGAGTATACTCGCGTCCAGACCCAGGCGGGATATGTCGCGGATGGCCTCCATCTCATTGCGGGACACGGCCGCGAAGCCCGCCTCGATCTCGGGAACGCCGGCATCGTCCAACAACCTGGCTATCTCCACCTTGTCATCATGGTTGAAGGCCACACCGGGCATCTGTTCCCCGTCTCGAAGGGTTGAATCGTATATCGTCACATCACCGGCCTTCAACGGTCGGTTGTATGGACAATTGCTGAGCATGTGCCTTCGGAACGTTGAGGGAGTTATTAGTCTTTCTCAGACAACCATCGTATTCAGGTCGCATTGTTCCATTATGTTTATCAAGGCGCATCAACATAAACCGAACAATCCTCAAGGTGTACCAGATATGACCGATGACAAGCTTTTCCTATTATGCGTGGACGGTTCGCAGAACTCATTCCGCGCCGCCGGTTTCATCGGCGACATAGCAAAGGAGTTGGACGCCACGGTGACCCTGCTGCTGGTCCTCAACGAGGAGGAGGTGGCCGACTATCCGCGTGACCTTGCCGAAGATGAGTATGATTCCGAGAGCAAGATAGCCCCCGCCATCAAGATCCTTGAGGACTTGGTTGTGGATTACGCCATCTCCATCCAGATAGGCAACCCCAAGGAGATAATCATAGACATGTCCGCCAAGTACGATGCCATAGTGATGGGTTACAAGGGCATGACCGGCCGCACGATCAGCGAGGTACTGTTCGGAGGCGTCGCTGAATACGTGCTCCGCCACAGCCATAAACCGGTGTTGATGGTCCCGTGAGTAAAGGAAAACACTATATCGAGGTCAACCACGGCAAGCTCAGGGTCTCCGTCCCCCGTCAGATGTTCCGCGAGGACGGCTCATTGGACCCTGTGGAGGAGCAGACCTTCCGTGACCTGATGGCGTCGCGTTACCCCTGGCTGAACGAGAGGTCCCTGGACGTGATGATGGCATCCGCCGTCAAGGAGATGGCGACGACCCTGGCACATGAGAGGCGGGGGGCGCCGATAGGAAGGGAGATCGCGGATGATGATCCTGAGAAAGCGGTATCCTATCTGCAGAGGCACCTAGAGCATGAACCGGAGGATGGTGAGGCCTGGTATGCCTTGGGCGAGATATTATGCAGGGTGGGAAGGACCGATGACGGTTACCGGGCCCTGAAACGAGGTCGCGGCCTACGCTGAGGGGTAGAAGGACCTGATGGCCTCGGCGACCTCGGGCACAGTGGCCCCCCAGGGGACTGAACGCAGATGCCCCTCGGCCTTGAAGCCGTTCTTGATCTTGCAGCATTTGATAACGGTTGGAACTCCATCGTCAGGAACATGGTCCTGAGGGCAGACGTTTATGAAGGCCGGCTCCCGACGGTAGAGTGACTCGAATATCCTCTTGGAGAGATGGCATCCTATCAATGTCACCTCATGCCTCAGTTCCGGGTTCTCGTCCAGGAAGTACACCGGTATGTCCGCTTCTATACCCGATACGCGACAAGGGAACATAACCGCCTCGGTGGCGACATCCTTGATGTAGGATGCGATATCCAGGTCCACGACCTCGGGCACTATCGGCAGATCGAGGAATCCTGATGTCAGGGCCTTCTCCGCCAAGACCGAGAGTTTGGAGGGGTTGGGCGGCACATCATCGATAACCCGCAGGGGGAGTCCTTGGAGTTCATGTACGAAATTAAGATGATTGAACATCCCCTCCACCACCACGGTCTTGCCGGGATGTCTGTTGGCCAAACGCAGCAGTGACGAGGGGTTTATCACGTCCAACCCCGGGTCATGAACGAAAACCGTGTCGGAGGGCAGTGAGAGGACATCATGACCGACCACCGCTTGGAATAGATCCTTGCCCCTCTTCTTACGCAGAGCTATGACCGCGTGGGCATCGCCGTTCCTGAGGACCATGTAATCCGTCCTGGTGTACGCCTTGCGTCCCTTCATACCCTCTGCGATGGCCCCGACGGTGAGTTCGTGCTCCACTTCTCGCAAGGAAACGTCCTTGCAGTGTCCCGGCAACATAGAGGCGCGAACGTCATGTTCGTTGATAAAGATTGATACGCACGCCAGTACCGCTGAGGGATACTGGTGTCAGCGAAAGTAAGATATATGGTATCCATGTTAGCGAGTAATGAAGCCGGGGTAACATAGAGGCCATGTGGCGGACTGCAGATCCGCAGACGGGAGTTCAAATCTCCCTCCCGGCCCCATACTTTCCTATCCGGTCATCGATACTGAACACATTTTTTATACGAACCCACCGATTCGGGGAATGGTTGGATTATTAATCCAAACGGAGCGATAGGATGCGGATCGCAATATACGGTAAAGGCGGCATAGGCAAATCGACGATATCTGCGAACATAACCGCGGCCATGTCCGCCCGTGGTCTAAAGGTTCTGCAGATAGGCTGCGACCCAAAGCACGATTCCACCCGGCTCCTTCTGGACGGCAGGGAGCCCCCCACAGTCATGGATTACATCCGCAACACCCGCAAGGAGGACATGTCCCTCTTCGATGTGGTGGCGCAGGGCTACGGCCGCTCCATGTGCGTGGAGGCGGGGGGTCCTGAACCCGGTGTCGGTTGTGCGGGCAGGGGCATACTATCAACCTTCGATCTCCTCGATGAGCTGGGCATGGAACGTTTGGAGGCTGATGTCACCATATACGATGTTCTCGGCGACGTGGTCTGTGGCGGTTTCGCGGTGCCACTGCGCAACGACTATGCTGAAAAGGTGTTCATCGTCACATCCGGGGAGTTCATGGCCATCTACGCCGCAAACAACATCCTGCGCGGGGTGCGGAACTACGACCCGCTGCGCATAGGAGGCATAATATTCAACAGCCGCGGGGAGGAGGAGGAACGTGACCGCGTACACGCGTTCGCAACCGCCGTAGGGCTCCCCATAGTTGCGGAGATACCGCGGTCGCCCCTGTTCCTGGAGGGCGAGAGGAGAGGTAAGACGGTTGTCGAGACCTTCCCCGCCACCGAGCTCACGGATTGTTTCCACCGACTGGCGGCAATGATGTTGGAGGGGGACGTCAGTGAGGCGGAACCCCTGAGCGATGAGGATCTGGAGAGGATCGTTCTCGGAAAGGAGAAGGCCGGTAAGGCCGAGGTCATGGTCAATGCTACCAAGGTGGCGAACGGACGCCCCCGATCCGCGCCGGTGTACACATCGAGGAACGTCGACCGTCATGAGGTCCTGCACGGCTGTGCGTTCACCGGGGCGGTGGTCACATGTCTTTCCGTACAGGGCCTGCAGACGGTGATGCACTCTCCGGACAGCTGCGCCCACCTCTCATGCCAGATGGCCCAGAACGCCGCCAGGAGGGCGTATCTGCGCGAAGGCATATCCATACCCTCATTCCTGGAACCCAGTTCCCACTGCACATCCATGGACGATCCCGCCATGGTCTTCGGGGCCAAGGGCCTGCTGGAGGAAGCCATCCGCAAGGCGGCCTCCGTCAGTGGAAGGATCGCTGTGGTCAGCTCCTGTCCGTCGGGCATCATCGGTGATGACGTCGTCGAGACCGTCCGTAGGATGTCGGCGGAGTTCCCGGACGCCAAGATAGTTCCCATGATAGAGGACGGAAATGCCGCCGGGGATCATATGCAAGGGGTGATCGATGCCTGCGTGGCACTTGCCGATCATCTCATCGATCAAGACCTTGCACCGGTCAAGGGGATGGTCAACGTGGTGGGGATCAAACCCATAGCCACTAACAATGAGCGTAACATGAGCTTCTTGGCGTCCATCCTGGGGAGGATGGGGATGTCCGTCAACTGCCGTTTCATCGGCGGTACCGATGTCACCAGCATAGAGGGTTTCAAAAAGGCCAAGGTCAGCATCCTGGCCAACACCGACCGTTTCACCCGGATGCTGGCTAGCTTCCTGATCGATGAACACGGCGTGAAGGTGATGGAGAGGCCCCTGACGGCCGGCATCGTGGGCACCGAGGCCTGGGTAAGGGAGCTGGCGGCGCTGGGCGGCGTCGAGGTGGAACGATTGCTCGCGGAACTTGGGACGGAGTACCGTACCGGTCTCATACCGTTGCGCAAAGAGCTGGAGGGCAGGTCGGCATGCATAATCAGCATGCACAAGGACATCGATTGGCTGATAGACCTCATTGACGACCTGGGCATCGAACTGCGCCGTGCCGTGGTGGTGGACCGTTCCGACCATCTGATGGACTATCATGTCGGCAACCGTCATTCACAGAGGATCGAGTTACTCGAGGACTACGTGATTGACTATGTGGTCAACGAATCATTACGATTATCGCCGGACATCCTTCTCAGCACCTATCCAGTCACCGACCGTGAGGGCGTGGTGCAGGAGAGGATCCCCATGGTCCCCGACATCGGGCACCTAGCACCTTTGGAGATGGCCCGGCACTGGGCATTGGCCCTGAAAGCTCCCCGTGTCGAGGGATGGAGGGAAGAGGATGACTGACCTTGGCCCCGAGGGGCTCGTGGGCAGCATCATGGCCTTCGAGGGCTTCAAAGGCTCCATAACGGCCATGAACGGCCCCACCGGCTGCAAGTACTATCCGGCATCATTGGCGGAGGCGATGACCCGTCGCGGGGGTTTCAACCCCATGATGCACGACTCCCGATTCTATCTCGGCCAGTCCCGTCTTCCATGCACCTATATGGACAGCAACGACTACGTGTCCGGATGCAAGGCCCGGATGACGGAGCTCTGGAACGACAGCTTTAACAGGAATCCGTCGCTGATATGTCTCATAAACTCCCCCGGCGCCTCGTTGATAGGTGAGGAGTTCGGGTTCAGTTCGGACATCCCCACTGCCACGATGGAGAGTCCGCTCCCTTCCAGCAGTTTCTCGGAGGGATACGAGACCGCCATACTGGCTGTGCTGCAGGCCCTCAGGCCTGACGATGGGGAGCACGAGGGAAAGACCGTGAATCTGTTGGGCATATCCGTCGCCGACACCGGGTGGGAGGATAGCGTCGAGGACCTGTGCAAGCTCCTGTTCTCATGCGGCGTCAAGGTCACCTGCGCCCCCGGTGCCGATAGCTCCGTGGAGGAGGTGAAACGTTCCGGGACGGTCGCTTTGAACGTCGCCGTTCATGATGAGCGTTGCCTGCGCACTGCCAGATGGTATGAGGATACCTACGGGACGCCCTTCTTCCGCTCCCCTCAGGGCGCCCCGTTGGGATTCGCTCCGCTGCGGGCCTGGGTAGAAGGCATCTGTGAGCGCCTGGGAGCGGATCCGTCACCGGCATTGACGCTGATCAAAGAGGCGAGGTCGCGGGCGAGAAAGGAGATAACCCGTCTGGACCAATATCACGGTCTGCCCCGCGGTGCCAGTTTCTCCCTTCAGGGGCGGCCGTCATTGACCCTTCCGATACTGAAAACCTTAAACGGATATCTGGGCATGGTCCCGGTGGCGGTCAATCTGACCGAGGGAGGTCCATGTGCCGATGCCGCCGAGGACTATCTGAAGGAGATAGGCTGCGGGGAAGCCAGTACGGACCTGCTCTCCTGTCCCGCCGACCTGGTCGTCGCCGATGGCAACACCGCCGCCAATGTCCTGGCCACAGGTTCGGCCTTCAATGCGGTGGACATAGACCCTCCCGGACTGGTCTCTGTGAACATACGCCGGGACCCGCTCCTCGGCCTGGATGGGACCCTCAGACTTCTGGACCGTAGCCTGCAAGGCCTGCGCCGATGACCCCTAAGACGTCAAAGGGCCCATTATGAGCCACACATGCGGAATTAACAAACCTTTTTAAATACCCTTATAAATACACCGGGAAAGGTGAACTGATGGCAAAGATGAAAATTGAGAACGTAGTAGCATCAACGTCCCTCGGTCAGGAACTCGACCTCCGGGCGATAGAGCTTGCCCTCGACGGAGCCGAGTACAACCCCCAGCAATTCCCGGGATTAGTATATAGGCTCAAGGAGCCCAAGACCGCGACACTCCTATTCCGAAGCGGCAAGGTCGTTTGCACCGGTGCCAAGAGTCTCGACGATGTGAAAGTAGCCATCGGCAAGGTCGCCAAACACATCGAGAAGGCCGGCATCTTCATTTCTATCGAACCCAACATCGAGGTTCAGAACATCGTCGCCTCTTCCGATCTGGAACAGGAGATCAACCTCAACACCGTGGCCATAACCCTCGGCCTGGAGAAGGTGGAGTACGAGCCGGAACAGTTCCCGGGACTCGTCTATCGTCTTGACGACCCCAAGGTCGTCGTGCTCCTGTTCGGCAGCGGTAAGATGGTCTGCACCGGCGCCAAGGTCCCCAATGACGTGGTCAGGGCTGTGGACCGGATAGCCGCAGAACTCCGCGCCGCGGGTCTGATGCGCTGATATCCATCCGACAATGCCCATGGACAACGTGCTGAAGTGCATCGGCGCAACGCCGGTGATACGTCTGAACCGCGTGCGTCCCAGAGGTGATGCGGAACTATTCGTCAAACTGGAGTCCATGAACCCCATGGGCTCCATCAAGGACCGCGCTGCCCTCGCCATGGTCGAGGACGCCGAGGCCCGGGGACTCCTGGCGCCCGGAGGGCTCATAGTGGAGGCGACCTCGGGCAACACCGGCATAGGTCTGGCCATGGTCGCGGCGGTAAAAGGTTACCGTCTGGCCATAGTCATGCCCGAATCCATGAGCCGGGAGAGGCGTCAACTCCTCAAGGCCTTGGGGGCTGAGCTCGTACTCACCCCGTCCACAGAAGGAATGGCCGGGTCCCTGAGCAGGGCGGAGGACATGGTAAAAGAACAGAACGCCTTCATGCCCAGCCAGTTCTCGAACCCCGCCAATGCCCTGGCCCATTACTCCAGCACGGCGGCGGAGATACTCCACGACCTTCCTGAGGTCGACGCCATAGTGATGGGTATGGGCACCGGCGGCACCATAACCGGCGTGGGCCGGGCGATGAGCAATTTCAAGCCCACGGTCCGCATCGTGGCTGTGGAGCCCGCTGAGAGCCCCTTGATAAGCGAGGGCCGCTCCGGTCCGCACAGGATCGAAGGCATCGGCGCTAATTTCATCCCTGAGCTCCTGGACCGCAGCGTCATCGATGAGGTTTACACGGTGTCGTTCGAGGAGGCCAGGGGAACGCTGAGGAGATTGGTCCGTGACGAGGGACTCTTCGTCGGCCCCTCCTCGGGTGCCGCGGTGCACGCCGCTTTGGCCCTGGCCGAGGCGATGGGATCCGGTAATGTTTTGGCGGTGCTTCCTGATGGCGGGGATCGTTACATGAGCACCGGTATATTCGGAGATGATGAGGATGAGTAAGGAACGCGATCTGAAAGCGGTCTTGGACCGCGATCCCGCGGTCAGGGACGAGAAGGATGCCAAATGGTTCAGTCAGGGTTATCACGCCATCCGTTTCCATCGTCACAGCAATGCCCATTGGCGCCGCGGTAACTATCGCCGCGCCCGTTTGCTGAACTATATGGGTCGGATCCTCACCGGCGCCGACATCCACCCTGGCGCCACCATAGGTGAGGATGTGTTCATCGACCACGCCAGCGGCGTTGTCATCGGAGAGACGGCGGTCATCAATGACCATGTGTGCATCTTCCAGGGTGTGACCTTGGGCGGCGTATCGTCACAGAAGGGCAAGAGGCATCCCACCATCGAGGAGAACGTGGTCATCGGCGCCAATGCCACCGTGCTCGGCGACATCGTCATCGGAGCCAACACCCGTATCGGCGCGGGGTCGGTGGTCGTCAAGGGCGTCCCACCCAACTCCACCGTGGTGGGCATACCGGGTAAGGTCATCAAGATGGGCGGGGTGAGGATCGATGAGGTGTTGAAGCACGACGACCTTCCCGACCCGGTGAAGGAGGCCCTGCAGGAGATGGCCGACCAGTTGACCTTGTTGAAGGAGAAGGTGGAACGCCTAGAGGACGGGCAAAAGTGATATACATACTCCGGTTTCTTGAAGACGAGGCGTGACTCTCTTGACCCTTAGGATATACAACACACTGACCAACAGCAAGGAGGATTTCGTGCCCTTGGAGGAGGGTAAGGTATCGATGTACGTCTGCGGCGTGACCGTGTACGACGACATACACCTCGGCCACGCCCGTTCCATCGTGGTCTTCGACATGGTCAACCGTTATCTGCGTCACAAGGGTTACGACGTCACGCATGTCACCAATTTCACCGATGTCGATGACAAGATAATCAACCGTGCCAACGAGGAGGGGATAGACCCCTTGGAACTCTCGGCACGGTACATCGACCGCTACTTCGCCGAGGTCGACTCCCTCGAAGTGAAGCGGGCCGACATCTATCCCAAGGCCAGCGAGTCCATGGACGCCATCGTGAGGATGGTGCAGGACATCATAGACAACGGTTACGGCTACGCCACCGAGGACGGGAACGTCTACTTCAGCATCGACCGCATCAAGGACTACGGCCGTCTCACCAACCAGCGGTTGGAGGATATGGTCGCCGGGTCACGGGACGTCATGCAGGACCCGCAGAAGAGGAATCCCATGGACTTTGCGGTCTGGAAGGCCGCCAAGGATGGAGAGGTGGCCTGGCCCTCGCCCTGGGGTGACGGCCGTCCCGGTTGGCACATAGAGTGCTCGGCGATGATACGCGACCGTCTCGGTGACCTCATAGACATCCATGGCGGCGGTAACGACCTCATATTCCCGCATCATGAGAATGAGATCCTGCAGACCGAGGCCGTGACCGGTGGCACCCTGGCACGTTACTGGATGCACAACGGGATGCTACAGGTCAAGGATGAGAAGATGAGCAAATCCCTGGGCAACTTCTTCCGTGTGAGCGATCTACTCCGGGAGCACGACGCCCAGACCCTGCGTTTCTATCTGCTCAACACCCACTACCGCGGTCCGTTGGTCTACAGCGAGGGCTCGCTGGAAGAGTCCAAGTCCTCGTTGCGCCGGCTGTGGAACGCCTACCGCAGCCTGCAGTCCCATCTGCGCACCGCCTCCGGTCCGGATCACGCCTCCGGTATCATCGATGCCGCGTCGCAGACCTTCCATGAGCACATGGACGATGATTTCAACACCCGCGGAGCCATATCGGCGCTGTTCGACCTCACCCGGGAGATGAACCGGATGATGGCATCCGGCGAGTTATCGGCCACGGGTGCCGGGGAGGCGTTGAAACTGCTGGAGAGTGCCGACGCCGTCCTCGGCATACTGCCCGTTACCGATGGCGATGGCGAGCTGGACATTATCATCGGCATACTCGCCGACGTCCGTCAGGAGTTGCGTGGTCGCAAGGCCTTCGACCTCTCCGACCTTATCAGGGACCGGCTCAAAGAGGCGGGGATACAACTCGAGGACGGTGCGGAGGGCGTCAGATGGAAGAGGATATGATCCGTCGCAAGGCGGAACTCATACTAGGTGGCGCTGTGCGCACACCGCAGGACTGGAGGCCTCCGGTGCGAATATCGAGGTCCACCGCCGGCCCTGGCGCCGGGACCAGGGGACTGGTGTTCAGATTCTCGGGTATGAGGGTCAAGAAGCCCATAAGCAGCGAGGACGGTGAATTCGAGTTGCAACCGTACGATGGCGGCCTGCGCATCCTACGTGACGGCGAGGTGTTCATCGATCCCGTGGAGATAGAGCCGGTCATTTACCATTCACCGGGGCAGGCGTTCTTCAACCTCGACCAGCGTTGCGACTACCATTGCCTGTTCTGCACTTCACCGTCACTCGGTACCGAGGCCACCAAGAACCTGACGCCGGAGAGCATATCCGATATGGTGGCGGAGGCGTCCGAACGTGACGATTTCGTATCGGTGGCGTTGACCAGCGGGGTGGTGGGAAGCGTGGAGGCCACCGTGGAGAGGATGGTCAGGACCGTCTCCCTCATCCGCGAGAGGATACCGTGGGTGACCATAGGTGTGGAGCCCTATGTCGAGAACGAGGAGCAACTCTGGGACCTCCGTGACGCCGGGGCCGACGAGATGAAGATCAACATCGAGACCCCCGATGCCGACATCTTCGCCAAGGTGTGCCCTGAATTGGACCATGCCAACATACATCGCATGATAGAGGCGGCGGTGGACATATTCGGCCGTGGCAAGGTGTCATCGAACATCATCATCGGTCTGGGGGAGAGTGACGAACAGGTCATCGAAGAGGTCCGTCGACTGGCGGATATCGGCTGTGCCGCCGGCTTACGACCCTTGAAGGTCAACGACAGCAATCGTTCCGTTTTGGAGAATGCCCTGGGAACCTTGAACGACGTGGACGCGGACCGACTCATACGCCTCGGCAGGGAGCAGAAGAGTATCCTCGAGGAGCACGGCCTTGACACGCGGACATACAGCACCATGTGTTTCGAGTGCGGGTGTTGCGACCTGGTGCCGTTCAAAGATTTTTAGCCTTGCCTAATTTTATATAATGGCAAACAGTTCCGCCTTCCATGGTCAGCGCGAACATGGAGGATTACCTCCTCGCGGTATACAGGCTCAACAAAGAGGGCGGTCCCGCCAAGACCACGGACCTCGCCGAGGCATTGAACGTCAGTCCGGCGAGCGTTAGCGAGATGGTCAAAAGGCTGTCCGAAGAGGGCCTGGTGGATTATGAGAAATACCGGGGCGCGAATCTCACCCGTAAGGGATACCGACATGCACACCGTATGCATCGCAAACACCGTCTGATGGAGAAGTTCTTCGTGGAGGTGTTGGGGAGCGATGTGGACAGTGCACATTCCAGTGCCTGCAGCATAGAGCACAGTTTCTCCGATGATGCCGCTCGCAAACTATGCCGCATAATAGGATCCCCCGACGAATGTGAGTGTGATGAGCTCTGTGAGGACCTCTGCGCGAACAAAAAGATGGGAGGGACGTCACTATCGCAATTGAAAGGCGGCGAGAGCGCATGCATATCCCATCTGATCTGTGACAGTCCGGAGAAGGTCCGTAAGCTCATCGCCATGGGCCTGGTGCCCGGCAGGGTGGTACGGGTCGAAGGAGGGATGCCGCTCCGCGGCCCCATCGTGGTCAAGGTGGAGGACAGCCTGGTGGCGCTGGATCGTGATTACACTTCTCTGGTCATGGTCGATAAGGAGGAATGAATATCGATCGTAAAACAATGGAATTAGCCCTTATAGGGAACCCTAACGTCGGCAAGTCCACGCTGTTCTCGAAACTGACAGGCGTGGGGGTTATGGCCTCGAACTACCCCGGTACCACGGTGGAGTTCAAGGAAGGCAGCTTCCTGAGGGACAGGAAGAAGGTCAACGTCCACGACCTTCCCGGGGCATACTCCCTCTCCGGAGAGAGCGAGGACGAGTTGGTGGCCCTGCGCATGTTGGCGGAGAACGATTTCGACGCCGTGGTCGTGGTGGCAGACGCCTCCCGTCTGGAGAGCAGCCTGGTCCTGACCTTCCAGGTCATGGAGCTGGGTCATCCCGTGATCATCGCGCTCAACCAGATGGACATCGCCCTGAAGCGGTACGAGATCGATGTGGACAGGCTGCAGGACATACTCGGCGTGCCCATATACCCGGTCACCGCAGTGGTCGGTGAGGGTGTCGACGAACTCGCCCAGGCCGTCGTCGACGACGAGGCTTCGCAGTCCTCGTTCAAAGTAAGCTATGACTCCCATATCGAGGATTACCTATCATCACTGCAGGAACTGATACCTGAGAGCAGGTATCCGCGCAGAGGGGCCATCCTGAAGATGTTGGAAGGGAATGAATACATCTCCTCCCTCTATGACGAGAAGGCCAACGAATCGGCCTATGTTGCTACAAAGGAGTTCCGTGAGCTTCACGGGGAATCCATCAACATACACATCACCCGTGACCGTTACGGCGAGGCGGGGCGGATCCGTAAGGAGGTACTCGTGCCTCGCAAAGGTCCTGTGACATTCAAGGACAAACTATCGGACCTCACCATGCGCCCGATCACCGGCGTACCCATACTGATGGGTGTGCTGGCGACCATCTTCCTATCCATTGTAATTTTCGGAGAATGGCTGGAGCATGAGCTTGAGGAACTCTTCGACCTGGTGGTCGGTGACATACTGGTGGATCTCGGCGAATCCCTCGCCGGTGACCTGGGAGCCTCCATAGGCGCCGGCGTCTCGATGGGTTTCGAGGCCATCGTGGTGCTCATCATACCGTTCGTGATGGTCTGGTACATCATACTCGCTCTGCTGGAGGATTCCGGCTACATGCCCCGGGCGGTCGCTCTGCTCGACGGAGTGATGCACAAGGTGGGTCTGCATGGCAGGGCGGTCATACCGATGATGGTGGGCATCGGTTGCAGCGTCCCCGCCATCCTCGCCACCCGCACCGCCGGCTCCAAGAGGGAGAGGCTGATACTCTCCACGCTCATCGTGATGGCGGTCCCTTGCGGTGCGCAGATGGCCATCATCATCGGTCTGGTATCACGGTTCGTCGGCATAGGCGCCGCCGCGGCGATATTCGTTCTGCTACTGGGTCTACTGCTTTTCCTGGGATTCGTCATGGACCGTTGGCTGCGCAAGGAGCCCACATGTCTGGCGATGGAGATCCCTGAGTTGAGGAGGCCCACCCTCCACAACGTCGCTTTCAAGACCTACTCCCGCAGCAAGGACTTCTTCATGATAGCCTTCCCCTTCCTATTGGTGGGGAGCATCATCGTGGAGATACTCCTGTCCTATGACGCGCTGGATTTTATCATCGATCCGATGAGCTTCCTGACCGTGGGCATTCTCGGGCTGCCGGCGGTGGTGATCATAGCGTTCATCGTCGGGATCCTGCGCAAGGAGCTGGCGGTGGGCATGCTGGTGACGCTGTTACCGGCCATGACCATATCAGAGCTGTCGTTGTACATGACGCCTCAGCAGTTCGTGGTGTTCGCCGTAGTGATGGCCATATACATGCCGTGTCTGGCCGCCTGGGCCGTACTCATGAAGGAGCTTGGCGTAAAGAACGCGCTCGCGGTCGGCTTCGCCTCGATATGCACGGCCGTGATAATCGGAGGGGCGGTGAACCTGCTGCTCAGCGTGATCTAACGGTGAGCGTAGACCGCCTTGACCACCGAACCGACCTGCTCCAGTCTGACGAAGCCGAAACGCTCGAACTGGACCATCTCGCCGGCGGCGACGGAGATGGGTTCGACCAAACCCTTTACGACATTTCCATCCGGCATCAACACCTCCGCCGGCAATGACCCTGGTGGCGCCCATTGTATGACCTTCACACCCTGACGGGTGACTTCCATGTCATCCCCGGCGTGTCGGCAGACATCTCCGTGGCTGATGTTACAGAGTCCCTTGAGGCGGATCATACCCCGGTCCTGCAATTCCCGCATGTCGTCAGGGCATATGTGGACCTGGAAATCACCGCTGAAGCCATGCTTCCTCTGTCCCAGTTCGGGACGGTCGGGGTGCAGAGGGCAGTGTGATTCGGCCTCCCCGTCGAAACGAACGTCGACGGCCACCGGGTCGGGGACGAAGAAGAAACGCCTCGCCTGGAGGTCGATGATGTCCCGGTTCATGGCGAACAGATTGTCCCAGGACACCTGCACATCCACCTGTTTTATGCCCACATCCGCCCAGAAACGTCTGATGGCGTCGGGCTTGATGCCCCTGCGGGCCAATGCCCGGAGCGTACCGGTGCGGACATCATCCCATCCGGTGAACTGTCCCTCCTTGATCCCCCGGCCGATGACCGAGGTCTTCAGGACGGTATCTGGTATGGACACCAGTCCGTAGTGCATGAAAGTCGGCCTCCTCCAGCCGAGATAATCGTAAATGTACTCCTGACGGAAGGTGTTGTTGATATGGTCCTTGCCACGGAGGACGTGTGTCAGTCCGAGGTCGTGGTCATCGATCGCCACTGAGAGGTTCATCATAGGGTATATGTTGTACCGGTCACCGGTTCGTGGATGAGGGTGGTCGACCTGACGGAGGGCGATGAAGTCCCTGAGGGCGGGATTGGGATGGTCTATGGCGGTCTTTATCACCGCCGCCGCTTCGCCGGCGCCGTAATGGGAGGACATCAAGCGGTCCAACCTCTCCAACTGCACTTCCACGGGCTGGTCCCGGCAAGGGCAGCATCGACATGCGGATTTGGCGTTCCGCCAATCATCGCTGTCGCAGATGCAGATGTAGGCATGCCCCATAACGGTGAGTTGCCGCATCACGTCGTAATAACGCTCGAAACGGTCGCTCTGGATTATGGTGTCGTGAACCTTTACCCCCAGCCAATCCAGGTCCTCAGGGATCATGCGATAGGCCTCGGGATCCACCTTCTCGGGGTTGGTGTCCTCGAACCTGTTGATCAACCGTCCATCGTAACGGCGGACGTACTCGTCGTTCAATACTGCCACGCGGGAGTGACCGAGATGTAGTGGGCCAGATGGTCCGGGGGCGATCCTCATCACCACGGGGCCTTCGATGCTGGATGTGCTGAGCTCCGGGAGGTCGGTCCTCTTCTCCTTCTTCTCCTTGGTCATCAGGGATGAGTCCATCTCCTGTAGCAGAGAGGTCTGCTTCTCCAGGGGCAAGGAGTTGACCTCGGCGACGGTGGCCTCAATCAGAGGTATGAGCTCTTTGGACTCCTTGCGCAGGTCGGGGCACTCTCCCATGACCTTGCCGACGACCGCCTTAGGGTTGGCCTGGCCCTTATAGAATATGGCATTCTGCAGCGCGTACTTCCTCACGGTCCTCTCGACGTCCTCTCCGAGCATCGAAACAAGTGAATAACGCCTCCGTATAATAGCATTGCTCGGAAAAGGCCATCAATATTATAGATGGGAACGGGATTATCAGCCATGGCAATCAGGGCCTTTCTTACCCGTATGAAAGAGGACACCTACGATGTCGACAAGGTAGTCGACCCCGACTCCTGTGAGGTCAGCGCTCTGCTCCTCGAGGACCAGGACCGAACCGTCATGATCAACGACCTAAACGGCGGGAAGGCCGTGGGGAACCTGTTCTCCACCCGCGACAAGATGGCGAGGTTCCTCGGCATCAGTAGCGACGAGCTCATGGGACACATGATGTCCGCCATGTCCGACCCTCAACCCTTCGAGGTGGTGGAGAAGGGCGAATGGGAGGCCAACGTCACCGATGATTTCGATCTAACCAGACTACCGATACCCCGTTATTATCCTGAGGACGGCGGTCGGTACATCACCTCCGGCGTCATAATCGCGGAGTACGAGGGTAAGAGGAACATGTCCTTCCACCGCATGATGGTGATAGGGAAGGACGCCCTGGCGGTGAGGCTGGTGCCCCGTCATCTCTTCACCATGCACAAGGCCGCTAAATACGCGGGGAAGGAACTCAAGATATCGATATGCGTCGGGCTCTGTCCCTGTGCATTATTGGCCGCCGCGAGCTCACTGGACTATGAGGTCGATGAGCTGGAGGTGGCCTCGGCCCTGAGGCTCTCCGCCCTGGGTGAACCGATGGTTCTGGCCAGAGGGAGCAACGGTCTCCTGGTCCCCGCCAGCTGTGATTTCGTCTTCGAGGGCCGCCTCACAATGGATGAGGCCGATGAGGGGCCGTTCGTGGACATCACCGGCACCTACGACCATGTCCGCAAGCAACCGATCATCAAGATAGACCGCATGATGCATGTCGACGACGCGGTGTTCCATCTCCTGCAGCCAGGTGGCAACGAGCACTTCCTACTGATGGGCATGCCCCGGGAGCCGGTGATATTCCGCACCGTCCGGCAGACCGTGCCCCGCACCCACGCCGTCCGTCTCACCGAAGGGGGATGCTGCTGGCTCAACGGCGTGGTCTCCATCAGTAAGAACAAGGAGGGTGATGGCGTGAACGCTATCATGGCCGCCTTCAGCGGTCACCCGTCCATGAAACACGTGATTATCGTCGACCAGGATATCGACATATTCGATGACCGTCAGGTGGAGTGGGCGATGGCCACCCGTTTCCAGGGCGACCGCCTTCTTGTGATACCCGATTCCGCCGGTTCTTCACTGGATCCCAGTGCGGAGGGCACCACCTACAAGGTAGGAGTGGATGCAACGATGCCCTTGGGTAAGGAACATCTCTTCCGCCGCGCGACCCTGGACTAGGCCCACCATTCGCCACGCCGGTCTATGGTCTCCGAACGGCGCTTGCCTATGCTGATCATGTCCGCGGGTCGGGCGGTCTCCTTTTCTATGAATGAGACGTAGTCCTTGAGCTCCTTGGGCAGACCGTCGTAACCGGCAGCCGCAATATCCTCGGAGAAGTCTCCCCAGTCCTCCCAACCTGGAAGCTCGACGTAGACCGGTTCCAGGCGTGAGAGTTTACTCAATGAGGCGGGGAAATAATCGATGCGCTCCCCGTCCACCTCATAGTGCGTGCAGACCTTCAGAGTCTCCATCCCGTTGAGCACGTCCAGCTTTGTGACCGCCCAGGATGTTATGCCGCCGATGCGGACTGCATGTTTGGCGATGACGAGGTCCAGCCATCCACAGCGTCGCCCGCGGCCGGTGGTGGTGCCGAACTCCCCTCCCTTCTTCAT
Organism: Methanomassiliicoccaceae archaeon; assembly: GCA_003560875.1. Lineage (GTDB taxonomy): Archaea > Thermoplasmatota > Thermoplasmata > Methanomassiliicoccales > Methanomethylophilaceae > PWHV01. Next base: position 19,619 of record PWJQ01000057.1, on the reverse strand, counting down.
TATGTACGCGCCAATGTCGTCGCAGAGTTCGGTGGGCATGGGCCCCTCACCGACACGGGTGATGTAGGCCTTGAGGCAACCGAGCACAGTGGAAACGCGGTTGGGCCCTACGCCGGCGCCGGTGCATATGGCCCCGCCGATGGTGTTGGATGATGTTACGAAAGGATAGGTGCCGTGATCGATGTCCAGCATGATGCCCTGGGCCCCTTCGAAAAGGACCTTCTCGCCCTTGTCGATGGACTCGTTCACCAGAACGGAGGAATCGCAGACATACCGTCCCAGGGTCTCGCCCCAGCCCAGGAGTCTCTCGACCAACATATCGTCGGTGCATTCGCAGGAGTCTCCCATCATCTCCAGGAGCTCCTTCTTCATTCTGAGCACGGAGGGGACCTTCTCACGCAGGGTATCCTCCTCCAGGAGGTCACAGGTCCGGAAACCGCTCCTCGCTATCTTGTCCTGGTAGCAAGGTCCTATCCCCCGTTTGGTGGTGCCCACGCTCTTATCGCCGCGATGGCGTTCCTCGGCGCCATCGAGTTTCCGATGATAGTTGAGGATGATATGGGCGCGGTCCGATATACGGAGTCCGTCGAGGCTCCTGCCGGACTCCTCGACGATGCGCATCTCCTCCAGTAGGCCTTCGGCGTCTACGACGACACCGTTGCCTATCACAGCAGTCTTGCCCCCCCTAAGGATTCCGGAGGGAAGAAGATGAAGCTTGAACACCTCGTCATCTATCTGAATGGTGTGACCGGCATTGTTCCCCCCCTGGAAACGCACGATGGTGTCGGCGTCCCGGGCCAGGTAGTCGGTTATCTTCCCTTTGCCCTCGTCACCCCACTGGGCACCTATTATAGCGAGTGTTTTCATGCTCGGTACTTGGGATTGATTCAACGGTATTAAAGGTTGTCAATTTGAGCGGCTTCAAGATAGGAATCCAACACCTCTTCCAAGGGAAGATCGGTGCGGAAACATGTCGGGGAGACGTGACTGCGGCTCGCGGGGCCTCTCCGGGAGAGGGAATGCAGTAGCTTCTCCATCCGTGGCGGTGAGACCTTGAGGTACGAGGAGATTTCCGCCACCTCATAACAGAGGGGGGTGTCGAGCTCCTCCCTCCACAGGGCGAGCATTTTGGAGCATCTTCCCGCCTCCTGCAGGGACGGACCGACTTCCATATCCGCCAGCAGCCCACGGTCGTGCAGGGGCCCTAACCACAAAGGTCCGTAGGGATGACCCTGCGCATCGGGGGACACACTCCTGACCAGGCTTTGACGGTCGTATGCCATATGACCCACCTGGGCCAGGGTACGGTCCGCCCTCTCAGCGCCCTTAGTTACTCTCACATAGACACGGAAGTAGTGGTCGCAATAGAATGACAGCAATGGCTCCATGCCCTTGTCGAAACGGGCCAGGTCCCTGGCCACCGTCCCCAATAGTATCCGTAGTCCCGACTCATGGTGGCAGGGCCACTTCAAAGGGCGGGCCAGATATCTCCGCTCGCACTTGTCGCGTCTCGCTCCGGCCAGGGGGGCGGTGTCAGTGGCCGTCAGGGCCAGTATGCCGTTGCGGCTCACGCCCTTGATGGCGGAGTGGAGGTAGGGGATGGGCGATCCGAAAGGGTCGATGTCGACGTAATCGAAACGTTCCTCGGAGAGCAGACATGCCAGGTCCTGGTTGTTAACCCTCAGGTTGTCCAGGCCGTTGAGTTCGATGTTCTTCCGTATGAAATCCCCCGACCGAGGGTCGATGTCGTTGGCGACCACCTCTATGTCGGGAACCTCGTTGGCCATCCTCGCTGACCTCGAGCCGGTGGCGGCCATGCAGTCAGCGACCTTCAGTCCTGACCCCAGGGCACGCAGGAACATTATGGAGACGTCACGGTTGAAGGCCATCTGACGGTTGTAAAAGACATCGAGGCCTTTGGTGCCGGGGCCGCCGCTTGAATGCAATGACGGCACTGCGAGATGAGTCGGACCTTCCTTTATGACGACATGGGACGTCACATGATTTCTCCGTTCATGAGTCTGATTATCTTGTAGGGAAGAAGGTTCCTGTTGGTCGGTGTGACCTCGAGGATACGTACATCATCGCGTCTCCTGATGTCCTGGAGAAGAGGGTTACGAGATTTTTTGTGCAGAGTCAGCAGCATGGGTTTCTCGGTATCGAGGGCCTTTTTTACGGCATCTATGAATGCCTGGCTCTCAACCTCCATCTTGCCCACCTCGTCGATGACTATGACATCCGTCTCATCACAGGCGCGCAATATGGCTTTCACCCCCACATCCTCCAATCGTTTGAGGTCAATGCCCAATTTTCCGACCATTATCTTGCTCTCGATATCAACGTGGGCGAAGATACTGGTCTCGGAGGTCAGCCAATCCTTCACCGTGAAACCGATTCGCCTCCGACCGTCGACGATTGGCTCAGTGATCATGCCGCCGATAGTCAACTCCTCCTCCGCAAGCATCTCCATGACCCTCATCAATGCATGGGTCTTGCCCGCTCCCGGAAGCCCAGTTATACCAATCTTGTTGTTAGCGACCATCATCTCCACCGTACATAGAAAACATTCAATATCGTGTTATACCGAATATAGTTATTGATTAATAAAATCATGGATTAGAACTTCGAACCGGTCATTCACCCGATTCAACATCCTTGATGAACATGAGAGGATAATCCAGTTCGGGAATGTATCTCATCCCCGCAGTAAGCCTGGTGCCCTTGAACCTCATTCTCAATTCGATCGTCAGCATCTCCCCGGTCAACGATGAGTATGCGAAAACATCGTCGCCTACCGGGATAGAATCACGGTCTATACCGACCTTCACGCTCTCCACATAGGGCTGAACACCGACCGCAGACTCTATGGCCCTCTCCAAGTTGTCAACGCTACTCATGTTGAACGGGGTGCCTACGAATTGATGGTACACGGTGGCTAACTTGATCCCAGCCTCGAAGGCGGCCCTTTCGCTTTCGGTGCATCGAAAGTATGAATCCGCCCTCCCCTCTTTTTCGCTCATCGCTCCTGGATATCACCTGTTAATAGAAAAACGATTTGTCTATAGGCAGGAGTGATGGAAAAAAAATGAGTCAACCCGTCCGCAAGGACGGGTGTTGTGGTTTCAGGCCTTCTTCCTGCGGGAGCTGACTATAGCCACACCGCCTATGAAGAGTATCACACCGGCCGAGTTACAGACATCATCCAGGATGCCCTTAATAACGTCCTCGATGTCGCCGAGGGTCAGCAGAGCCTTAAGACGGGGATAGGATTCTCCCTCATTGATCCTCCATACGTCCTCGAAGTCCCAATCCACGAAGGTTGTTTCGTTCATCATCTCGGTGGTGTTCCTTCCGTATCCGCCGTCAGAGACGGTGAGATTCGTGGTCTCGTTGTCGTAATAGGATGCTACGACGTCGCCCCCGACATCCATGCCGATCAAGCCGCCACCGTTGCTGTAGTTTATGACTTCTCCAGCGGCATAGGTCCTGTTCACCTCACCACCGTTCCAACCCACGAGACCTCCGACGGTATCATATCCGCCGACAACGGCCAGTGAGAAGCAGTTGATGATTACGCCCTCATTCCAACCCACGAGACCGCCCACGGATTCGTTACCGCCGACCAAGCCGGTCACGAAGGACTCCGATATGGTACCGGAGTTATGGCCGACGAGACCACCGACCTTAGCATTGTCCTCAGCAGTGACATTGATCATCTCCAGACCCACTTCCTTGATGACCGCGTCCGCTCCCACATGGCCGAAGAGGCCGACATAATCCTCAGTGGAGCTGATGGATACATTCAATATCAGATAGCCACTGCCATCGAACGAACCTGTGAACGGATGGGTCTCGTTACCGATCGGTGTGAACGCCTCACCTTCAGCAAGGATGAAGCCGCCCAACTCATAATACGCTGACAGGTCGTCGTTCATTGCCTGCAGTTCTTCAATCGTTTTTATGATGTACGGATCCACTTCCGTCCCCGAACCTCCGTCGTTGTAGCTGGCCTCGGAACTCATCGGTACCGTGACCACGAAGGCACTGATCATCAGGGCCGCTATGGCCAAGATCGACACCTTCGTCAGTAATTTTCTATTGAGTATCATAGGAACACCTAAGTAATTCACAAATCTCAAACTATATAATAGTTGACAGCCCCATCTAGAAGAAATAAATCATCTGGAGGTCGTCAACTATCCGTTTTTTGTGAGCCAGTGGTCAACACATCGGTGGCGACAATCTCAAAACTTTTTTAAACGATTCATCCTCTGAGGAGTCTGATGAACGTCAGAGACCGCATTCAACAGCTCAAGGAGGAGAAGGGAGCTGTGGTACTAGCCCACAATTATTGCCTCGACGAGGTGCAGGAGATTGCGGATTTCGTCGGAGACTCATTGGGCCTGGCCATAAAGGCCTCAGAGGTCACCGAGCCCATCATAATCTTCTGCGGTGTCACGTTCATGGCGGAGAGCGCCAAGATCCTCAACCCTGAAAAGAAGGTCATAATGCCCGAGGCGGATGCAGTGTGCCCGATGGCCAACATGTGCAGTCCATCGCAGTTGGAGGAGGCCAAGAAGGCGACACCGAGCGCCAAGGTGGTCGGTTACGTGAACACCAGCGCCGCCGCCAAGGCCAAGATGGACATCTGCTGCACTTCCGCGAACGCTGTCAAGGTGATAGAGTCCTTGAAGGGTGAGGAGGTCATATTCGTGCCCGATCAGAACCTCGGGGCTTACGTGGCTGGAAAGACCGGCGTAACGATTCGTCTCTGGGAGGGCTTCTGCCCCACCCATCAGGCTTTCACTCTGCAGATGGTCGAGGATATGAGGGCGGAATTCCCTTCCGCGGTCGTCATGGCCCATCCGGAGTGCCGTCCTGAGGTCCTGGAGATGGCCGATATGGTCGGTTCCACCTCCCAGATGCTGGATTATGCCGCTGATTCCAAGGCTAAGGAGTTCATCGTACTCACCGAGCGCGGGCTGTTATACCGTCTGCGCCGGGACAGTCCACTGAAGAAGTTCCATGTCCCCGACGTCGCCGTCTGCCCGCCGATGAAGATGACCGACACGAGGTCGGTGCTGAAGGCACTCGAGAACGAGGGCCCCGAGCTGCTGCTGGATGATGAGGTCATCGAGGCCGCCCGCCGTCCCTTGGAGAGGATGATATCGCTCAGATGAGCGATAGCAGACCGTCGCTGAGGAAGTAGGCGCCGAAGAACAGCATTATGCTGCCGGACACCATGGCCGCCCACTTCAACCATCCGGGATCCAACCGGTCAGCGGTGGCCGACATGGTCATCGATATTCCCTGTAAGCATACCAGATCGACTCCCAAGTGGGCTATGATGAAGGCGGGGAGCATCCACGTCCCGAACGCGGTGCCGGAGGCGATCAGTGCCGCACCGATCGTCGCCCACCACAGCCACCAATAAGGGTTGGACACGCTGGTGATTACTCCGAGGGCAACGGTCGAACCGCCTCGGGAGGCGGCCACCCGTAATACCTGATGGCGGTCGCGCAGGGCCTGTAGTCCGGTGATGATCAGCAACGACCCGCCCAATATCGCGATGACGGTTATCACGTCGGTGTTGCGGAGGGAGTCAAAACCGAGGAACAAGGCGACGATGAGAGGCACCTCCACCATCGCATGTCCTACTGACACCCTCGCCCCTGCGAAACGGTCCCCAACGCCCCTGCCGATGACCACTGCCATATTAGGCCCCGGCATCAGAACTCCGCTGAGTGATATCAGAACGACCATCACCAGGAACAGGAAGGCGGCTTCTATCATCGTTTGTGAATAGGTCGTCGACTCTTAAAGTAGAGGGTAAAGCTTTAATCAACCGCATCCTCTGGAGAGCTGAGGAGGCCGGATGAGGAGAAACTCGGCTGACAGATGATGAGCCCTATGAGTGCTGACGGCCCCTCACTCCTCCGTCCGCAGGAACTCCAGGTAGGATATGAAGGACGATAGTTTCATCCCGTCCTTCCAACGCATTATGTAATTGCCGTTCCCGTTTTTCTCCATTTCCGGTATGTGGCGGGAGATCAGTGCGTGCCGACCCTTGAGGCCGTTGTCAAGCGGTAGTGAGAACAGACGCCAGGGGTCTCCGCGGAAACCCTTGAGTCGAAAGGCGTACACCGGTATCAGACCCGCCTTGGCGCAGGCCTCGGACATCCGGTCGGCCTGCTCCATGAGCTGCGGGCCCTGACTGAAGCGGAGGACGTCATGGATGGAGGATTTGACCTCGATGGGGAATGATATGTCCCAACGCATGGCCACCAGGTCCGAGCCTAGAGAACCGGCCGCGCGAACGACCATGAAAGGGTTCTTACTGATCGATGAATAACCGTCCCGCTCCTCCGACGAGCAGCTCTTCAGCATCCTGAGCAACGCCTTTTCGTCAGCGCCGAGGATGCTCTTGAGCTCACGCTCGTAGTTATCTCCCATGCCACTGGAACGTAGTAGCGATTAAATATCCTTGACCCTGGGTGAGCTGAAAGTGTTCAGGGTGACAGACGATGCATGTCACGCGGGAACAGTATGGCCTCCCGGATGTTGCCTAGGCCCAGCATCTTCACCAGGAGCCTCTCCACTCCGATACCCCATCCTCCGTGCGGAGGCATACCGTAGCGGAACGCGTCCAGATAGGACGAGAATGAATCGGGGTCCAGGCCCTTCTCCTCCAGTCGGGAGACGAGCACGTCATAGCGGTGCTCCCTCTGGCCTCCGGATGAGATCTCCTGTCCGCGGTAGTCGAGGTCGAAGGAGTGCGAGTAGGGCGTACCGTCCTTCTCCATGATGTAGAACGGCTTCTCCACAGTGGGGTACTCGATGATCCAGTACATGTCATATCCTTCGGCGGCCATCATCTCGCCGATGACCCTCTCACCCTCGGTACCGAGGTCGTCGCCTTCGGATATCTCCATACCCTCCTTCTGCAGTCTTCCAATGCAGTCCGAATAAGTCAGCACCGGATACGGTGTCTTGGGAAGGGTTATCTCCTTCTGCAGGATCTCAAGTAAGGGGCGTCCACGTTCCATCATGCCGGCTATGGTGTGCTGCATGACGGCCTCCATGACCTCCATGACATCCTTCTGGTCGTCTATCCAAGCCATCTCGCCGTCGAATGATATGAACTCGGAAACATGCCTGACGGTGTTGGAGTGCTCGGCCCGGAACGCAGGGGCCATCTCCCACACGCGGTCCATGCCGGTGGACATGAGCATCTGCTTGTACAGCTGCGGGCTCTGTGCCAAGTAGGCCTTTTTGCCGAAGTATTCCACCGGGAAGAGAGTGGCACCGCCCTCGGCACCGGATGCGACCATCTTGGGGGTATGGACCTCACTGAAGCCATACATCCTCATGGCCTCGGCGATGAGTTCGCACAACATTGATTTCAATGCGAACACCGCCCTGACCTCCGGTTTACGCAGGTCCATGAAACGGCTGTTGAGGCGGGTGTCGAACTCCACGTTTACCTTGTCGACGACTCCCAAAGGCAAAGGGGTTCCGGCGATGGAGTGTACCTCCAAGGCCGAAGGTATCAGCTCCAGACCGAGGTCGGTCTGGTTGCTCGCCTTGACCTCCCCGCTCACCGAGACCACCGTTTCCCGGGGTAGGGTGGTGAGCTCCTCGAACAGAGCCGGGTCCACCTTCTTCTTGGGAGCGGTGACCTGCAAAGTGCCGCAGCGGTCGCGTATGACGATGAAGGATATCCCGCCGAGGTTCCTTATCTCCTGTATCCAACCCTTGACGGTCACTTCGCCGTCCTCTATGCATATGGTCGCGGTGTCTCTAACTGGGAAGGCCATGTTACCGCCGCGACTATAGTCAACCAACATAAAAAAATGATGGTCAGCCCAGGATGACGGTCTTCCATTCCAGATAGGAATCCAAAGACTCGGTGCCGTTCTCACGGCCCAGGCCGCTGTCGCCGACACCGCCGAAGGGAGCCTCCACCGGCACGCGCAGGTGGGTGTTCACCCACACCATCCCCGTCCGGAACTCCTTGATGCACCTGCGCACCGTCCTCAGGTCCTGGGACCAGATGGACGCTCCCAATCCGTAGGGGCTCCGGTTGGCCATCTCCAAAGCCTCGTCGAGGTCGCCCACCCTCACGATGGGCAGGATCGGACCGAAAAGCTCTTCGCGCATCATCCTGGAATCGGGATCGGTATGATCCACGACCGTCGCCGGGAAGAAGTGACCCATCCTCTCGGGGGCTTCGCCTCCGCAGAGGACGGTACCTTGATCCCTATCGCCGAGGTCCTTCATGAACCTCCCCATCGCCTCCTGTTGCGAGGCGTTGACCAATGGTCCGAGCCTCGTTCCCTCCCGCAGGCCATCGTCCATCTTCAATGACGAGGCTTTGTCGACCAGCCTCTTCGCCAGAGTGTCGGCCACCTCATCCATCACATACAACCTCTTCAAGGAGGTGCAGGCCTGTCCGCAGTTGTAGAAACGGGCGGCAATTATCCCCTCTGCGGTCTTTTCGATGTCCGCATCGCTGCAGACGATGGCCGGGTCGCTCCCTCCCAATTCGAGGGTCATCCTTTTCAGCGTCGGCGCCGCGACGCTCGCCACCCGCTTCCCGGTGGATGATGCGCCGGTGAATGAGAGTTTCCGCACCCCGGGATGGAATGCCAACGGTTCCCCGGCCTCGATCCCTCCGCCGGTGACAATGTTGATCGCACCGTCCGGAACGCCCGAATCCTGAAGTATGGACGCTAGGCGGAGACAGGACAGCGGGGCGTCGCTGGCGGGCTTAATCACCAAGGTATTCCCGGTCACCAGGGCGGGAGCGGCCTTCCAGGCCATTATGAGGACGGGCATGTTCCACGGTATTATCGCTCCGCAGACGCCCAACGGCTCCCGCAAGGTCAAACCGTCCCCTATGCCCTGGAGCTCAAGGGTCTTACCGTGTAAGGTCCCCGATACGGATGCGTGATAATCGAGGACGTTGGCGAATCCCAAGAACTCGCCCTTCGACTCCAGAAAGGGTTTGCCCTGTTCCCTGGTCAAAAGGGTGGCGAGCTCATCCACGGAGGCCCTGACGCGTTCCGCTACCAGGCGGAGGACCATCCCTCTTTCCCGTGCCGGAACGGCCGACCATTCCACGAACGCGTCCTGGGCGGCATCGACCGCTGCCGATATGTCGTCGGCATCCCCGGAAGGCACGGTGTCCACCGTGGTCAGGTCACTGGGGTTTGTGACCTTGATGACATCTCCGCCGGAACCCTCCGACCATGCCCCTCCGATGAGCATCTTCATGATTATGGAATATCATCACAAATATATTACCCACTCTGTCCGCTTTACAATACTGGCCAATGGCCATGTATCAAACCTTTTATAATATCCATGCATTGACAATTCCAATTCATAACGCTGAGTGGATTTAATATGACAGATAAAATTACTGTTTCAGTGATAAAGGCCGATGTGGGTTCCGTCGTGGGACACTCCCGGCCGCACCCCTCCATGATGGAAGCCGCCAAAGAAATCCTGGCAGAAGGGGTGAAGACCGGGTGCCTCGAGGATTTCTACGTCACCCGCGTCGGAGATGATATCAACCTGCTTATGTCCCACTATAAGGGAGAGGGCAACTGCGACGTTCACGAGCTGGCATGGGAATCCTTCATGGCCGCTACGGAAATCGCCAAGAAGATGAAGCTTTACGCCGCCGGTCAGGACATCCTCTGTGATGCCTTCAGCGGTAACATCAAGGGCGCCGGCCCCGGTGCCGCCGAGATGACATTCGAGGAGAGGGGCTCCGAACCGATGCTGTTCTTCATGGCCGACAAGACCGAGCCCTCGGCCTACTCGCTTCCTTTGTCCCGTGTATTCCTGGATCCCTTCACGACCACCGGACTGGTGATCGACCCCCGGGCAACGAAGGGTTTCGATATGGAGATCCATGACGTGGTGGACTCCAAGAAGGTGACCATGTCCTCCCCGGAGGAGACTTACAGCATGCTCACCCTCCTCGGTGACACAACCCGTTACGCCATCAAGAGGGTCGAGAGCCGTGCCGGTGCCGGGACCGCCGCCGTGGTCAGCACCGACAAGCTGAACCTCACCGCCGGTAAGTACGTCGGTAAGGACGACCCGGTCTGCATATGCAGGTGTCAGAGTGGACTACCGGCAGTCGGCGAGTACCTCCAGCCCTACATGAACACCATGCTGGTGGCAGGATGGATGCGCGGCTCCCACTACGGCGCCTTCTACCCCTGTGCGGTGGAGGATTCCGATCCCACCTACTTCGACGGCCCGCCGCGTATCGCCTGCATAGGTTTCCAACTCAACAACGGTCGCTTCCAGGGTCTGGAGTCGTACGACGCTCCCGCCGGGGACCGCACGCCCATCGACTTCTTCGCCGGAGATGTCTGGGACGAGGTCCGCCAGAACTCTGTCAAGGCCAGCATGATGATGCGCGGTCACGGACCGTTCATGCCCGCAATCCTCGGTCCTGATGAGATGGAGTACACCAGCCGCCCTGCGGTGCTCGATGCGTTGAAGGAAAGGTGCACGCGCCTTGACTGAGATACGTCTACCCGCGGTCATAGTGAACTTCAAGGCCTACACCGAGGTGGACGGCCTGTCAGCGTCACAGATGGCCGAGATATGCTCGGCCGTGGCCGAGGAGACCGGCGTATCCATCGCAGTCAGCCCGCCCATGGCGGAGCTGGGGGCCGTCGCGAGGTCGGTCGACATTCCAGTACTGTCACAGCATGTCGACCCCCGCAAGCCGGGCTCCGCCACCGGATGGGTAACACCGTCCATGGTCGCCGCCTCCGGGGCCATAGGCTCTCTGATAAACCATTCCGAGCACCGCATGGTGCTCTCCGACATCAAGGACGCCGTGTCCATGTGCCGGGACTCGTCACTGTTGACCGTGGTATGCACGGACTCCGTCGAATCATCCGGCGCGGCGGCATTCTATCGTCCTGACTTCATCGCGGTCGAGCCGCCGGAGCTGATAGGCGGAGACATATCCGTCACCACTGCCAGCCCGGAGGTCGTCTCCGATGCCGTGGACGCTGTGCGGTCGGTGGACAAAGGCGTCGCCGTCCTCTGCGGAGCCGGTGTCAAGACCGGGGAGGACGTGAGCACAGCCCTCGAACTGGGGGCTTCGGGAGTACTCCTGGCATCCGGTGTGGTCAAGCACAAGGACCCCCGTGAGGCCCTGCTCGGACTGGTCTCGAGGATTTAAACTGCAGGTAATGCCCGCCCTGATATGCCCTCTGGGGCATGGATGAGGGATGCGGGCCTTTTCATCATTCCTCATTGTCCTACTGCTGATACCCTCCTTCAGCGCCGCCTCCGTCCCGGAGGAGGGCAGCGATCTCATGGGTGACATCCTGATCACCGCCGTCATGCCGGTGCATAGTTCGGAGTTCGTCATAATAACCAACGTCGGCGACAGCGTCCATGACCTGAGCGGCCTCACGGTCACGGATGGTGAGGGATTCCTGACCATACCCATGGGGACCACTCTGTCACCGGGGGGGGAGCTGGTCATAGCTAGCGGGGAACAGACCTTCCTGGACATGGAGGGTAGGCAGCTCATATTGATCACCGACATGGAACGGCGCGGAAGTTTCATCCTGGCCGACAGGGGGGATTGGGTCCATGTCATCGACGGCGACGTGGTCCTGGACACCTTCGTGTACGGCGACGTCGACCGCCTGCTCCCGGGCTGGGACGGCCCTCCATTCCCGAAGATCGGCCGCTGTTCCATGGCGGTCAGGACGCCGGGGGTGGACACGGATACATGGCATGATTGGTATGTCTCCGTCCCCGGTCGCTCGGATTTCCCACGGACTGAACATCTCGCCGAGGTGTATGGATTCACTTTCCCGGAGGACGGTTTCACCACCATAATGAGGGAACTGCTCTCGGCCAAGCACAGCATATCCGTCTCCTTGTACTATCTGGACAACATGAGCGTCATGGCCTTACTGGCCGATATGGCCCGTTCCGGTGTGAGTGTGGAGGTGCTCATCGAAGGCGCACCCGTAGGGGGCATAAATGAGAGGACGGCATCCCGTCTCATGGCCATGGCGGAGGCCGGTTGCGACATACGCCTTCTCCGCAGTGCCGACGGCTACAAGAGATACGATTACATGCATGCCAAGTACGCCGTCATAGATGATGTCAAGGTGATGGTGACCTCAGAGAACTGGAGGACATCGGCATTCGAGTCCAACCGCGGTTGGGGCGCGGTGACGTACAGCACATCGTTGGCGGCGTTGATGATGGAACTGTTCCGATCGGACCGGGATGCCGATAGGCATGATTCCCATTGTCTGCGCACCTATTACTCATACCTGCAACCGCAAACGCTCATTCCATTCGTACCCGTTTTCGACCAGGCCGTGAGCACGCAGATGGCCATGGTGTCGCCGGTCATCGGTCCCGACCACGGTAACGTTTGGTTACAGACCTTGATGGACGGCGCCGAGGAACGTGCCTATTCCCAGCAGTTCTATGTGCAGCCCGCATGGGTGCATGGCGAAAGCCCTCTGCGGTGGATGAGGGATGCCGGCGCCCGCGGGGTCGATTCCCGTCTGCTCCTGGACTCCACCTTCATGGGCGATTCCCAGGGGAGGAACACGATGGTGGCGGCCTCCTTCGAGGTCTGGGACGGATGTCAAGGGAGGCTTTGGGACGGAGGGAGGCCTTACACCCTGCAACACAACAAGGGCATGGTCATCGACGACACCGTCGTGGTATCCACGTATAACTGGGTGGACGCGTCGTTCGAGAGGAACAGGGAGGTGGCATTCCTGATTCGTTCAATGGAACTGGCCGAGGGCTTCGCCGCTATCTTCCGGGAGGATTGGTCGATAGACCCCTACCCGCCGGTGGCGGTACTGGACTGGGAGGAGCGTAGCTACCGCGCCGGGGAGACCGTCCTCCTGATGGCCAACCGTTCCCATGACAACGTCGGCATAGAGAGCTATCTATGGGACCTCGACGGCGACGGGGTCTTCGACAGGGAGGGGAGCCATCTGCTGCATGTCGCCAGGGAGGGTGTATGGAACTGCACCCTGCGAGTGGTTGATGCTGAAGGCAATCACGATGACCTGACCTTCGTCATGGAAGTGGAGGCTACTGAGGAGGGCATCGGTCTGAGCTACCTACCTCTAGCCGGGGTATTCCTCCTCTTGGCGATGCTGCGGGCCCGAACCATGTTGAGGTCGTTGCGGGAGGAGGTCACTCCTTGACGTAAATCTCACCGTCTTGAATGGTCACGGGGAATTTCTTCAGATCCTTGGCCTTGCCTATCAACGGTATGACGACCTGTTTCGTCACCTCACCGGTGAGGAGGTCGAAACGTGAACCATGGATCGGGCATTTGACGGAGCCGTCGATGACCTTTCCGAAGCGCAGTGGTCCCTTCATATGCGTGCATCGTCCCTCGAAGACGTTGATCTCCCCATCCATCTTGCTTATCAGGTAGTTGCCGCCGTCGGTCTTCACACCCAAGGTGCCGTTCTCGGGCACGTCCTCTACTCTAGCTAATCTCGTCCTCGGCATTTCATAACCTCGGGGATATCTGTATATGCGAGGATAAAAACGTATTCGCTCTCCAAAGCAGTTATGTCCCAGGAGGTGTTTCGACATCCTGTGCTGTTGAGGGAGTTCAAGGAAACAGACCTGGAACAGGTGTTCAACCTGGCCTCCACAGTCTTCGATGAACAATACCGGCCGGAGACGTTTCTCCATTTCCACAATGCCTGGCCGCAGGGTCAGTTGGTCGTCCAGTCCCCGGAGGGGAGGATCCTGGGATTCATCTTCGGTGTCATGGCCGAGAACGGTCAGTGCAGGATAATGCTGGTCGCGGTGACTCCGATGATGCGCGGATTGGGCATCGGTGTCCGATTGATAAGGGATTTCGAGACCCGTGCCGCGGTCGGTGGTTCCAAACGCATATGCCTGGAACTGAGATACTCGAAAACCCGGTTGTTGGAGTTCTACCGTCGTCTGGGATTCTTGGTCGAAGGTGTCCTTCCCCTCTATTACAGTGACGGGGAGGACGGCATCCTGATGTCCAAGCCCATTCAGTGGAACATCTGATCGCCCATATGCTGGTTCTGCATGTAGTAGGGTGATTTCTCCTTCTGGGAGTCGGAGACGTCCTTGGACAGTCCTTTCATGTACGAGCCGTAGCGGGCCCGTATCTGCTCCTCGACCGTGCGGGCGCGCTTCAGGGCCTTCTCCAGATGTTCGTGCTCTATGATCTCCGAACTCTCCTTGGTGGCCTGGTCCCCGGCGGCGCGGATGAGTCCGCCCATCTCCCTTAGACGGAGTGTCAATTGGTTGCTGTGGTCGTCCCATTCCTGTGCGCGACGACGGCCTTCTTTCACCAGACCTCTGACCACATCCATATTGGCGTGCGGGATGCGACCGTCCATCTGGATCTCCTGGGCTATGAACTGTAGGTATTTGGCACGGTTCTCGTCGTTGTCGGGCATCCCGGTGTCCATCAGGAGCTCGTACCCTCCTCCCGCTATCCTCGAACGCAGAGGGGAAAGTATGTTCTCCAGGTCCTGGATGTTACAGGCGGCCACGAGTATGAAATCACAGGGGACGGAGTCCACACGGACCGATGCCCCGGCGCTCTGCGGGTTATGCCCGGTTATGGGGAAGTACTTCTCCTGCATGGCGGACAGGATGTAACGTTGGGTCTGTCCCAGGTGGGAGATCTCATCGATGAACAGCACGCCTTCGTGGGCCTCGTGTATGGAACCGGACACCACCCTTTCATAGGGGGGAGTGCCCAGGCCCTGATGGCCGCCGTAGGGGTCGTGCCTGACATCACCGAGCAGTTCAGTCTCCGACGCACCGGTGGCGAGAACGAAGGGGTTGCGTTTCAGAGGGACGATCACCTTGCGGTTGGACGTCTTCTCGAGCTCCCTCTTCTTCTCCAGGGACTTCTGGTCGAGTACACGGATGTGGTCGCCGGCCCTCTCGAACACCACGACCTCCTCCTTGTTTCCGCGCATGCGGGTGGTGGTGACCTTCTCCTTGCCCACCGGGGTCTGCGGAATGACGCTCATGGCCGATTCCAGCATACCGCCGAGAAGGTCCCCGAAGGGGTTGTTGTTGCGGTCCATGTCCAGTTTCGATACTCCGCACTGCGGACAGGACCTCTCGGTGTAGGATGACAAGGCGCTGCAGGATCCGCATCTGTAACCCAGTCTCTGAGCCACGTTGCCAGGCGCATCCTTGGGATCTATGAGGTCGCCGGCCGCCGATAGGCGGCTGACGCTCTCGGACTCCACCTCCTCCTCGGTCATGACCTCCACCATCGGCCTCTCCGGGTTCTCGGGGTTATGGACCACCCTGACCTCATGGCGAGGGACGGGTAGATGGAGGGCGAGTGCCTGGGCGATCATGGACTTCCCCGTTCCCGGGGGGCCGACCAGCAGGAGATGCCTCCGCTGGGTGGCCGCCAGTCTCGCCAGGTCTATGGCCTCCTCCTGACCGATGACCCTTGCCAGAGGGTCCGAGGGTATGTGCACGTCGGCGGTGCTCTGGAGATCGGGGACGGAGTCCCAGGGGGTTCTTTCAACCATCAGATCAGGTCTTCCTTGGTCCATATCTCGACGCCGCTGGGCTGCTTGGTGACGCTGCCCATCTTGGCGCCGACGACCACCGGTATGTCCTTGTCGGCCACGATGTCCAGTATGCGTTGGGATATCACGCCGTCGAAGACGATGGCGTCCAACTTGTCCTCGTTCTTCTTGAGGGTCTCCACCAGCTCCTTGACGGTTGTCTCGTACTTGATCTCCCCGTCGACTATGAGCTTGGCGTTGTGGCTGGTGCTCATGTCCATGATCATGTCGCGATAGTAGATCTGCTGCTCACTGAGGTTCTTCTCGACCTTGGGAGCCGCTCTCGGTTCCCTCTTCTCACGGGGTTCCTTCTTCTTGAAGCGCTCGGCGGCCTCGGTGTCGAATCGGCTCTCACGCTTCTTCGGCCTCTCGTCCTTACCGTTCTTATCATCCTTAGCGCCGCGGTCGTCCTTGCTGCTCTTGTCATCCTTACCGCCGCGGTCGTCCTTGCTGCTCTTGTCATCCTTACCGCCACGGTTATCCTTCTCCTCTTTGGGCGGCCTCTCGGATCGACGGGGTCTCTCCTCCTCCTTGTCGTCCTTCTTCTTACCGTTGAGGGCATCGGATATGCCGTACATCTCGATGTACTGCTCGGCGGGTATCTTGTTGCGCAGGGACTTTGTGATCTGTTTCTGGGTTAGCTCCTCGACCTCCAAGGGACGCGGCGCACGGGCGACGAAGTCGACCTCCGCCACCTGGAACAGTTCACGCAGGATCAGCTCTCCGCCGCGGTCACCGTCGACGAAGGCGGTTATTACGCGTTCCTTGGAGAGGTCCATGACTGTCTTGGGGATGTTGGTGCCTTCCACGGCAATGGCGTTCTTTATCCCCGAGCGCAGGAGGTTCAGGACGTCAGACCTGCCTTCGACCACGATTATGGCGTCGGACTCCTTCACATTCGGTCCCGCGGGCAGACGCTCCTTACCGAAGTGGATTATCTCCTCCATCTGCACGCTCTGGCGTACGGAGTCGGTGAGGTCGATGCCGGTCTGGTTGGAATGTGACATGAGCTCATTGAGCAGCTCCTTGGCACGCTCGATGATCTTCTCACGCTTGGTTATGCGGACATCCTCGATGGATAGTATCTTTATTCCGGCTTTGCAGGGGCCGACACGGTCGATGGTCTCCAATGCGGAGGCCAATATGACGGTCTCGACCTGGTCTAGGCTGGATGGGATGTGGACTATTCCATCGGACTTGCCGCTCTTGGAGGTTATCTCCACCTCGATGCGACCTATGCGGCCTGATTTCTGCAGGTCGCGCAGATCCAACTCGTCACCGAGCAGTCCTTCAGTCTGTCCGAAAATCGCACCCACGACGTCCGGCTTCTCTACGATGCCGTCGGCGTTTATACGGGCCTTGACCATGTATTTAGTAGTACTGGGATCTATGTTCATACGAACACCCTCTCTGGTGTCGGGAACAATCTACGATTCACCAATTGAATTGACCGAGACGACTTTCTGCCTTCCGGTTTTCTATACACTCACTGTCCGGCAGTGCTATCGTCGCCTGCCGGCCATTTCTATTCCTTCATTATATCTGATAGGTCAGATGATAGTGATCTTGATGATTAGTGAATCGGGTTGTCATTCCCGTTGACAAGCCGATTGTACAGAACAGATATATAACTTTTGTTGATTTGACTATTTAAACGGTCTTAAACTGGTAAAAAATCACCATTTTTCTACTGTTTTCCTGGTACTTATCAACCGATGACCTCCTCGCCGCCCTCGAGGAGGAGGCGTCCGGACTGCAATCGCATATGCGTCGCGTCCGCTCCTATCCTGCGGAACGAGTCCCCCACGGCAGGGTCGCAGGTGAAGAACAACACCTGCTGTTCCTCAGCGACCTCCGCTATGGCCTTCGCCGCCCCCAATCTCCGTGAGGGGTCGAAACGAACCAGTATGTCGTCCAGTATGATTGGCAAAGGCTCCGGATTGCCCATCGCCCGGGCCAGGGCCAGACGCAACGACAGGTTCACCTGGTCCCCCAGTCCGCTGGACCACATGTCCTCCTCTTTGCGAAGGTCCTGGTCCAACACCATCATGGTCCCTTTGCCCAGATCGGTCATCAGGGTGTAGTCGCGACCGGTCATGGTCCTCAGATGGCCCTCGGCCCTCCTGACCACCTCGGGCTGTTTCTCCTTCTCGAATTCCGCCGTGGCCTCGTCGAGGATCCTGCGGGCCATCTGCAGCATCGACCATCTCCTGATGGTCTCGTCCATGGAGGCTTCGGCATCGGACAGTTCCTGCCTCTTCCGTGAGAGGAGGTCGTCGGTGCTCATCGATGTGACGCTTTCGTCTATGCCGCCGAGCTCACGTTGCATCCTGTCCCTCTCGTCAGTCAATCCCTTCAGTGTCACTTCCAAGGATGAGATCTCCTCATCGACCTCGTTGCGGTCCATCCCCGACATGGTCTCCAGTAGCCTCTCGTAGGCCTCGGGGTTACCTGCTGAGGACATCAGTGTCGCCCGCAGCACCTCCCTCTCCCGCCTCGCTTCAATGAGCTGATGCCGGTCCTCCGCCACCGTCAGGAACGTTTGCACATCACCGTACGGTTCCAGAAGGGTGTTCATCTCGGCCTCGACGGCGGAAAGCCGGTCCTCGAGGTCGGTGAGCGCTCCCTTCATCTCGATGAGCCTCTCCTGATAACCCTCGGATTTGAGACGGGAGGCGATGCTGTCACGCAGGGACTCGTCAAGAAGGTAGGCGGCATGGTTGAACCCGGTGAACTCCATCCCCAGCCTCTGCAAGAGGGCCTCCATTCGGGCATCGAGGTCCTTGACGGCATCGGTCTTTGCATCCGACTCATCATTCATGGCCGCTATCTCCCCACCGAGAGAGCGCACGCTGGACACTATCCTTATAGTCTCCCGCACCAACTCCGGCTCCTCCCTATGTGGCCATCCCTTCTCCCGCAGCAGGGTCTCCCATCCCTCTTCAGTCTCTCCCAAGGACTCCCGCAGGGAGTCTATCTCCTCCGTCATCCCCGCCAAACGCGACCTGTCCTTCTCGATCCGGGCCCTGTTCTCTTGTTGTATACGCGCCAGCGTCTGTGACCGCTGCACGGCATCACGTCTCTCTGCCTCCCTGTCCTCCCAGGCCCGGATGCCGTTCCAGTCACGGTCCAGGTCCGAAGGCATGCACTCCTCCAAGGACCTCTCCGTCCTTTCGACGGATGCGTCCGCCTCCTTGACCGCCACTAACTCCTGAGACCTCTTCTTCAAACCAATGGCTATCAGGACGGGGGCGGGGGCGGCCATGACGATCGCTGATATCACCACATCGAAAACACCGGTCAGGAAAGCGGTCAAGACAGCGACGGGCAAGAGTATCCCCAAGGACAGGAATGCCAAGGACACCGGGACGGGGTCCCGTTTCATACGGAGAAGTTCCAGTTCCCGCAACAAGGATTGGGCCTTCCGCAGTGCGGGCCTAGCGTCCTCGTAAGGGACCTCCTCGATGGTCTCAGCGTCCTCGACATCGGAGATCGTGGCCTCCAGGCCATGTTGACGGTCCTCGGCCAATCGCAACCTCTCCCTGAGGTCGCTGATGCGTTCCTCCGTCCTGATGGAGGAGTCGATCAGCGAAAGGGAGACGTCGGCGGCCATTATGTCCTCATCGTCCCAGTCGAGCCGTTGCCGCTCCTTGCGCAGACCCTCCTCCTTGGAACGGATGGACGCCTGCAGGCGGCTGATGTCCTCCAGGGTCCTCGCCCGCAACGGCACCTGGGCGCTGAGGTCCTTTATCTCCTCGGACTCATTGATGATGTCAGGATTGATGACCAGTCGGTCCATCTTGATCCCCACCGCCTCCTTGTCCTGCCGCAGTGCCCTGATGTCGTCGATCAGACCCTCCCTGCGCTTGCGCAGTTCGGAGAGTCTCTCCTTCCCGTCCACGGGGAATGTATCGGCATGTTCCTTCTCTGCGATGAGTGCATCACAGTCCATCATCCGCAGCCAGTTGTCCCTTTGGGCGTTGACGGTCC